>JAFXEW010000030.1 GCA_017513625.1 Lachnospiraceae bacterium
AACAGCATGCTGTGCATTCCGCCTACACTGTATGCCATCAGATAGGGCAGTTCCGGAGAATATTTTTCAGCCACTTCTTTAGTGCGTACATATTCAAAAATACTAAAAGAGTACCTGTACGCTCCTTCAAACAACAGGGGAAGCAGTTTGCTTTGTTTAAAAAGAAGCAACAGGTTTTTACGGGCTTCCCAAAAATCGAAGTAGCACTGCACTACATCCCAATAATGATGTAGGTTTATATTTTTGATTTGTTCAAAGCATTCCGTATACAATTTTTCAAACAAATAGGATAAAACGGCTTCTTTGTTGTTAAACAGGCGATAAAAGGTTTTGCGGGAAAGTCCGGCTTCCTGTGCCAGTTGTGTAATCGTGATTTCATTAAAACTGTAATGTTGCATAACAGTAAGTAGTGCTGTTACCAGTTTTTCTTTTGATTGTTCTGCTATTTTTCCGTTGGTTGTGTTCATACGAATCCGTCCCGTTTCAGGTCACACATTATGTCAATGTGTGACATATTAGCATATTTATTTGTTTTTTAACTACATGCATTATATAATATTCTTGTGAAGGTAACAAGTGTGACACATTAGAAAAGAGTGGGTATAATGAAAAAGATTATTTACTATTTTAGCGGAACGGGAAACAGCTTGTACACAGCCGGCAAAATAGCAGAAGCAATAGGCGGGGCTGAAATAGTCTCAGTCCGCTGTAGTGCGGAAACCGTTTCTGCAGAAGATGCTGATATAATCGGTTTTGTGTGTCCGGTGTATGAGTGGGATATACCGGGGGCGTTTAAAGAATTTATTGGGAAGATTACCATTAATCCGAATGCTTATATTTTTATGGTCACTACATATATCGCTGTGCTGGGTAAAAGCTTTGAAACTGTAGCGGAAATTCTGGAAGAAAAAGGAGCTGACCTTCATTACGGACGCGCAATTCGATGTGTTGCAAGTCAGTGTATCGCATATCCGCCATTTCCACCTGAAAGGATAATGATACCATATATGGAAAAGCAAATAGAGAAAGCCGGCAGGGAAATCAGCACAAAAACGCAGCGGGACTATCCGAGAATGTCCTCCCTAATGCGCAGACGATACCATAAGGTAATGGGGCCCTATATGAAAATAGAAAAAGAATATGATAAGGGGTTTTATACAGATGATAGGTGTAAAGGCTGTGGAGTATGTGAAAAGGTTTGTCCTACACAAAATATTATCATGCAAAACAACCGTCCTACATGGAATCATCAGTGCCATGGATGTAATGCCTGTGTTGCATATTGTCCCACAAAGGCGATACAGTTTAAAACGCCTCAGGCATATAAGGAGCTGGATACAATTATTTGTAAAATGTTACGTCTTCCCGAAGGGAGAAAGCGATATCATCATCCTCTTATTAAAGCAGGGGATTTGATGGTGCATAGAAAAGAAATTGTTCCCAACGATAATAAGGCGCATACCGGATAATGTCCGATATGCGCCTTAAAAACAGAGGTCTTCTGTGTTTAGCATAAGATTAGAATTTTTACCGGAAATTTTTTACTTTTGATAAACCTTAGAATTTGGGTTGTTTGTTGAGTATAAAACAGATATAATTTTGTACAGAGTAGTATCATTTCAGTATAGTATTAACAGAATGAGAGGCATAAAATGGCGATTTTTCTTGGAATTATTGATTGGAGTTCAGCTCTGACGGATATTGTGTCAAGCTTGATAGTGACTTTGATAACAGCTGTTGTAGGTGCAATTTTTATCCGGCGTTATCTGGCGCAGATTACATTTTCAAATAAAATGAAAGAAAATGGTTTTGTGAATAGCAGCACTAACAAACAATCACAAAAAGAAATAAAAAAGATGTGTAAAGAAGCGACAGAAATAAAGATTATCTATGTATCAGGTTTTCATTTCCTAAATATAAACGAGCAGCATTTGAGAAGCGCGTTGGACAGGGGAACAAGCATCAAATTTCTGTGTGGTCATCCTGACAGCATTTTCCTTAAAGATATTGAAAATATGGAGTATTACCAGAGAGACAGCCAGGGGAAACGTTTGAGGGAAAAGGATAAAAAAATCGGCGATGAAGTAATGGCAATTATGGAAAAATATCGTGATACAAAATTGGAGATTAAGTTTTACTCGTCAGAGTACAGATTGCCGTATATATTGGCATACTATCCGGATGGTAGCGTGAAAGCGTGGTTAACAGTAACGCTACCTCCCTATAAATCAATAAAATCATTTGTTTTGAGGGGCGAAAAGAAGGACGAACAAATTTATGATGATGATATCAACTTTATTGATATGATGGAGACCAACTTTGATGTAATATGGGAGCATGGCTCTAAAACCGTAGATGAGGTTTTGGCAGACAGAGAAAGTACTCCGGAGAAATTACAGGCATCCTGGAAAGATGCATATTCTACTGCGAAACAGAATATGAGTACGAGGAAGGATCGTAAAGGCGCTCTAATTGAGGTGGCTGCGCAACATCCGTTGGTTGATGGGGAATTGCCAAATGAAGAATTTGAAAAGCGTCTCTTAAAAGCAATTGATTTATACAAGCAATTAAGTGCAGAAGGGAAAACTGTAAAGATATATGTACCGGGCAGTATACATAAGGATAAGGGAGTCATAGATAATATTTCGTTAAGTGAAGCAGGTAAAAGATTCTTGATAAAGCAGGGTATCAGCAAAAAAGATATTTTGGCAGATGAGATGAATAAAAAATATAAAGGCAAGGAAGGGGTTTATAATTCTACGGACGAGTGCTACGTAGCAAGTTAAATATTTGAAGAATTAAAATACGGAGAATTACACTGTATCTGTTCTCCTGCGCAAATGATCCGAAAGGTGTTCAGCTATATTCATTGTGGTTATGTACCGCAAATCCATACAGTGTCCTGTGATAATATGTATCACGATTATGTAGATGAAATCTTTGTAAAAGTTCCTAATTTGTTGAAAGACAGGAATATTTTAGATGATGATTGGGAAGAAGCAAAGGAAACAAGGCGTTTGCGGAAACCGAATAATAAGGCGCATACCGGATAATGTCCGATATGCGCCTTTGGTATTCTATCTGCAGCTTATGGCGGATTATTTGTTGTCTACAGCTTCAGCTGTTGGTTTTTCTTTTTTAGCAAAATAGAATATGACCATGATAACCGCTACGATAATAAAGGGTATGCCCCCTACGATACCTGTAGGTGCAGGTCCTACGAAAGGGTTGCCGCCGCCTGTGGTACAGTAGATTCCGATTCCGGCGATGCTGTTGATGGCACCGTGACCAAGGATGGCAGGGATACAGCTCTGTGTTTTCAGGGACACATAGGATAAAAAGATTCCCATCACAACACAGAATCCGCACATGGCTGCGATGCCTGTAAAGGGAAAGCCGGGATATCCCATACCGTAATTATGACCCAGTGCGGTAATGGGTGCATGCCACAGACCCCAGATAATACCGTTTATCAAAAGCATGGGCAGCATGGACATTTTCTTAGCCATCTTGGGCAGTAAGTAACCGCGCCAGCCCCATTCTTCGCCAAAACAGGTTACGAAATTCATGACAGGGCCAAGGAACAGTCCGGTTAATAATTGACTGAGTATGATGGTGGATAAGGGTAAGGGATAGATTTCCGGGTTTACGCCGGAGGCTTCCAAAGTACCCCGGATATAACCGAACTCAGGGTCAAACTGTTTCGGGAAGATTATAAAGTACAGTACGGTTCCCAATAGGGTCAATATTCCGGGGCCGAAATATGCCAGCAGATATATGCGGATATTTCCTTTGAAGTGGGGCCACAGCCAGGCATCTTTAAAGCCCTCCTTAGTGATAAGTCTGGTTATGAGTACGCCGAGCGCAGGGAAAAACATGATTCCCGCAATGAGTAATATTACAGTAGGATTACTGCCGTTTAATACATTTTCCCCTTTGGCTGCAGGATGCACGATACCAAAGGAATAGACATATGTAATTAAAAAAGTAATAGCCAGAAATAATAGGATTCGTTTGGTCTCTATTTTTTCTGCAGATGATGTGTGATTAGAATTCATCAGAACTACCTCCTGTTTATTTAACATTTAACCTAAGTGTTAAATGTATTATAGCCTTAAGTTTTGTATTTGTCAACGGGAGATAGTAAAAATAGGGGAATTCTTTTATTCAATAATCATACTATTTGTTTCATAATTCATAAATGTGAGAATATCCTCGTTGCAGAAGAGTCTCAGGGCAAATAGGATATAAGTATCTGCCCGTGCCCCACAAGTGGCGATTATGAAGAAGAATTCGACGCCAAAAGAGTACCAATGTGGCATATATGTGATTTCCTTCTATGTATGCCCCGCTACAAGTGAAAATGCGGGGCAAGGAAAAGAGAGTATATTCTATTTGCCCTTTTTTTGACGGTCCCAGGTACGGCTGGGTTGGGCAGCGTAGGTGGGGTAACGAAAAAGCAGTGTTTTCAACGCTTTCCAGTTAAAAGGAAACAAGGGCCAGAAGTAACTCATATTGCCGAAGGTAGGCGTGGTTGCAATGGACAGCAGTGTAAGCCCCAGGCCTATCCAAAATCCGGGTACATTAAAGGCGGCAGTCATAATGAGAAGCAGGTAGCGGTAAATGCGCAGGGCATCTCCCAGCTCCAGACTGGACAGGGTCAGGCTGGTCAGCAGGGTGACGGCGCCGTAAAAAAGTGCTTCGGGGCTGGCCCAGTTCAGGCTTACGGCGATTTCGCCTATGATAAGTCCGCTGATAATGGACAGGGGACCGGAGTAGCGCTCTCCGCGCATGGATGTGGAATAGCGGAACAGGTCCAGAAAGATTTCCACGGCTATGCAATAAACCACCAGCTCTGTTTTGCTTAAATCTTCTGTGGGAAGCAACTGCAGCTTACGGGATATTGCGGGATACTGGGTGGTCAATAGCAGAAATACAGGCATCAGTAAAGTGTTTATGGGGATGCATAAAAAGCGCAGCAGTCGGAAATAGGTGCCCACCACAGGGGGCTTGTGATAATCCTCTGCGCATTGTGTAAACTGAAAAATAGTACAGGGCAAAATCAGTACCAGGGGCGAGTTATCCACCAGTATCAGGATGTGTCCTTCTTCCAGGTAACTGCAGGCTACATCAGGGCGTTCCGTCAGCTGGATGCCCGGCATGGGATTCCACCATCTTTTTCGCACCAGCAGTTCTATCAGGCTGTTACCGCCCATGGTGAGGGCGGAAATGTCCAGTCGGTTAATGGTGTCCGTTATTTTTTGTAAAAGCTCTTGGTTGACTTTATTTTCCATGTATGCCAGGGCGATGTCCGTGTGGCTATCCGTTCCCACGTCAAAGAGTTTGAAAAGCAGATGAGGAGAGCGGATGCGCCTGCGCATGAGGTTGGCATTGGTAAGCATGATTTCATTGAAACCGTCCCTTGCTCCGCGGGTCATTTTTTCTGCATCGGGCTCGCTGATGCCACGGCTTGGATATTTACGGATATCAATAATCAGCACTTCGTTGAAGCCGTCCACCATCAGAACGGTGGGGCCGCTTAGGAGATTGCGCCTGATTTCCTGCAGATCGTCTGTGATAAGCACCTGTGCATTGCCGATTTTGCCCTGCATAAAAAGTGCAATGTCCGACAAAGGCGCATCCCGCATAAAATCAGGGTCCTGGAGGTTGGAAAGGGCCCAGAGCAGAGCATCATTGTCACATAGGCCGTTAATGCCCACCCAGTAAGCTTCACGTCCGCCCAGTATCAAATCACGGGTGCTGATGTCAAAGCTGCGGCCAATGGGGAGTATGGTTTTGAGAATTTCTTTGTTTTCTCGGATGCCGGTGGTCAGATTCACGTGTAAAACCTCTTTTCGTAAACATTTTTTTGTGATATTATAGTTTCGTTTTTATAGGAAAAATATACGTTTTCAAAAGGTATATTTTGAAAGGATGACGAGGATGAATCCGAAACAGGTCAAAGTAGGAAGCAAGATAACAGAACTTGTAAAGAAAGAAGTGGTGCTCACCGTGGCATTGCTTCTGGCAGTGGGTTCGGCGCTGGTGGTGCCGCCGGATGAGAAGTATTTGGAATATATTGATTTCCGCACCCTGGCAGTACTGCTTTGCCTTATGGCGGTAATGGAGGGCTTGCAGCGGCTGGGAGTGTTTCAGCGGGTTGCGGGGCTGCTTCTGGCTAAGGTAAATTCCTGCAGGAGTGTTTTGTTGGTACTGGTGCTTTTGTGTTTCTTTTTCAGTATGTTGATTACCAATGATGTGGCACTGATTACTTTTGTGCCTTTTACCTTTGTGGTGCTGGGAATGCTGGGGGAAGAAGCCGTGAAGCTCTATACCGTACCGGTGGTAGTGCTGCAGACAGTGGCGGCTAATCTTGGAAGTATGCTGACCCCCATCGGTAATCCTCAGAATCTGTATTTGTACGGCAGGGCAGAAATGGGTTTGGGCAGTTTCATTTGGCTGATGCTTCCGTATACCCTGGCGTCGCTTATACTGGTGACCATCTGGTGCTGTCTGTTAAAGGGCCCCAAGGAATCACGGGAATTGGTATTAAACGGTGAAAAGCAGAAGCTTTCCTATAAGTTTTATATATATCTGATTTTATTCGCTATCTGTCTTCTGACGGTAGCGCATATACTGCCCTACGGAATAATGCTGGCACTGGTAGTGGTTATTGTGCTTTTGACAGATGCCCGTACTCTCCTTCGGGTGGACTATGGGCTGCTTTTTACCTTTATCGGTTTTTTCATTTTTATCGGAAATATGGGCAGAATCCCTGCATTCAGTGAGTTTGTGCAAAAAATAATTGAAGGAAATGAAGTGTATACAGCGATTATTGCCAGCCAGTTTATCAGTAATGTGCCGGCCGCCCTGCTTCTTTCGGGTTTTACCGGAGATTACCGGGCTCTGATTGTGGGTACGAATTTGGGCGGTTTGGGAACGCTGATTGCATCTATGGCCAGCCTGATATCCTACAAATATATTGCAGGAGAGAAAAATATTTCCAAAGGAAAGTATTTTCTTTATTTTACCGTAGTTAATATTTGTTTTTTAGTTCTTTTGGTGCTACTATATAAGGTGTTGGAATAAAAGGGGTATGGCTGTGGAAACCGAGCAGTAAGTGGAAGATATAAAGAGGAAGGTAAAAGAGATGCGTTTTGTATATCCTAAGGGCAAAGAGAAGGCTCTGACACTCAGCTATGATGACGGGCAGATTTTTGACCGCAGGCTGGTTGAGATTTTAAATAAATATGGCATAAAGGGTACTTTTCACCTGAATAGTGCACATTTATTTGACGGACAACATTATCCGGAGTTTGTAAGCCAGGAAGAGATAAAAGACTTATATGCAGGACATGAGGTGGCATGCCACGGTGAAAATCACTACAGTATGTTTCTGCTGAATGATCAGAGGGCATTGATGGAAGTATTGGAGGACCGCCGCAGGCTGGAGAGTCTGACGGGTAAGATGGTGCAGGGTATGTCCTATGCATTCGGTCACTGTAATAAGAATTCGGGAGAAGTATTAAAAATGGCCGGAATCAAGTATTCCCGCAAGGCCAGTACCACAGGAACCTTTTATCCGCCCGGGGACTTTATGGAATGGGAAGGCACCTGTCATCATGAGGACAATCTGGAGGATTATGCACAAGAATTTCTCCATGTTCCTTCTTATGTGGAACTGCCTCTGATGTATGTATGGGGACATAGTTTTGAATTTGACAGAAATAATAACTGGGAGCTGATAGAGGATTTTGCCCGGACAGTAGGCGGCAGGGATGAGATATGGTATGCTACCAATCTGGAGGTTTATGAATATCTGACTGCCATACGCAGTCTGGAATATTCTGCTGACGGCCTTACCGTATACAACCCCACTCTTCAAACCATATGGTATATGGACAGTAAGGGATTGCATACCATTGAACCGGGACAGACGGTATATATGGGGAAACGTTAATTAAGATTATGCAGGAAGGAGCGGATTTCCTATGACAAATGATATGACGATTATAGGAGAAGAAGCATATAGAGCAGCCAAGGAGCTGATAGATACGGCAAAGTTGGAGAAAGGACAGATGCTGGTAGTGGGTTGTTCCACCAGTGAGGTGGCAGGGGCATCCATAGGATCATATTCCAGTCCCGAGCTGGCAGAAGTGGTGTTTGGCGGTATTTATCAGGCTACCCAGGAGGCAGGTGTTTACCTGGTGGCACAGTGCTGTGAGCATCTGAACAGAGCGTTGATATTGGAAAAAGAAGCTGCAGACGCTTATGGCTACGAAATCGTGAATGTGATGCCTCAGCCCAAGGCAGGCGGCTCTTTTGCTACAGCGGCGTATAAGGCATTTGAGCACCCGGTAGCGGTGGAGCATGTAAAGGCACATGGCGGTATGGATATCGGTGATACTTTAATCGGTATGCATCTGCGAGATGTGGCAGTGCCCATCCGTGTACGTACCACGGAGATTGGGGATGCCCATGTGGTATGTGCCCGCACACGTGCCAAGTATATCGGTGGTTGTCGCGCTATCTACGAGGAAGAATAAGGATTAACAGTACGTCCTCAACGGGAGAATGGAGCCGGATTGAGATTAGGATAGAGAAATATATAATCAAAGGAATAAAGAACCTCCCTGTGTTGGAGCCGCAGACTGAATGTGCGGTGACACAGGGAGGTTTATTTATTTTTGTGCTGCTTCTTCAATCAGTTTCATAATGGTTGCAACGGAGTCCGGCTGACCGCTGGCTTTCATGGCATCCAGGAAAGTCTGTCTGTCTGCATACAGGCGGTGTATGGTGTCCAAAAGCAGTCTGTCCGTGATATCATCTTCCTGCAGTACCAGGGAAAAGCCCTGTTCTTCAAAGGACCGGGCATTTAATATCTGGTCGCCTCTGCTGCTTGCTGCAGGCAGGGGAATCAGGATGTTGGGCTTTTGCAGTGCCAGTATCTCACAAATGGCATTGGCTCCGGCCCTGGAAATAATCAGGTCGGCCATTGCAAACATATCCTTTAATTCAGACTTTAAATATTCAAACTGCTTGTAGCCGGGGGTATTTAACAGCAGGTTATCGATTTTATCCTTGCCACAAATATGGACTACCTGGAAGTCCTTCAGCAGTTCCGGCAAAATACTGCGTACAGCCTTATTTACATTTGCAGCGCCCAGGCTGCCACCCATTACCATAATCACGGGCTTGTTGGCGGTGAATCCGCATAGGTCCAGTCCTGCCAGACGGTTGCCCTGAGCCAGCTCCTTACGGATGGGAGAGCCGGTGAGTACAGCCTTGTCCTTGGGCAGATATACAGCTGTTTCAGGGAAATTACAGCATACCTTGGTGGCTACGGGGATACAAAGCTTGTTGGCCAGTCCCGGTGTCATGTCTGATTCGTGGATAATGCAGGGGATTTTTAAAGAGGCAGCGGCGCGGACTACGGGCACACTGACAAAACCTCCTTTGGAAAAGACTACATCGGGCTTTACCTGCTTTAAGTACTTTTTGGCTTCGCCATATCCTTTTATTACACGGAACGGGTCCGTGAAGTTTTTGGGATCCAGATACCGGCGGAATTTGCCGGTAGCAATTCCCTGATAAGGAATATTAAAATCGCCAATCAATTTTTTCTCAATACCGTCATAGGAACCGATATAGCTGATTTCGTATCCGGCCTCCTGTAAAGCGGGTAATAACGCAATATTCGGTGTTACATGACCGGCGGTGCCTCCGCCTGTTAATACGATCTTTTTCATTACAGCATACTCTCCAATGCTCTTGCTAACTGGTCCGGACAGGAAGTGGATTTAAAACCGCAGGTAATCCCCTTCAGCTTACCGATGGCCTCCTCGGGGGTCATGCCCTTTACCAGAGCGCAGATGCCCTTCAGATTGCCGTTGCAGCCGCCGGTAAAAGCTACGGATTCAATTACTCCGTCCTTTAATTCAATGTCAATGGCACTGGAACAAGTGCCTTTGGTCTGATATCTCATAATAGGTACCTCTCACTTATATCATATTTTCAAGGATAAACAAAGTATTCTTGTTTCAGTATAGCAGAGAGTTTTTATTTTAGCAATTAAACCCTATATATCATTTTATTATGTTGGGTAAGGGTGGAAATTCCGGTTAGGTGTCTGCACAATATGTCGATGAGTTTTGATACCAATTTCCATTCTGCGGATTTATACTTGTGATGAAGTGGTAAGTCTGTCCTAATTGAGCTATGACAGGCTTGGTGCATGTACATTTATGGATTGTGGAGGGAATTTTATGTGGCAGGCATTTGGAGATTTTATGCAAAGGGACTTGGTGTGTACTGTGGGAATGCTGGTACTGTTGGTGATGGGAATTGCAGTGCGTATTGCGGTAGGCGTTTTTTACCGGCAGCTGATACGGGAAGCGGACAATATGGCAACCACCGGGCATAGAGTGTTACGCCAGTGGAAGGTAAAGTATGAAAATTGTTTCGAAATGAATAAGGGAGTGGCCAACACCTCAATATTTGTGGACAAGCTGATATCACGGCTGAGCTGGGGCCCCTTTTCCTATGACAGGTGGTATGTGATATCGGCCCAATTGGAGCTTTTTTCTGTATTGACTGCGGGAATCGGTATTGCCAGGGCCATTGGGACGGGACGACGGATCGGAGAGATAGTGCCTTATTATGTAATTACATTTTTGGGGTTGTATCTTTTTATTACAGTGACTACTTCTGTGGCGGTGAGGGAACAGCGCCGTACACTGAAAATTCATATGATTGATTATCTGGAAAATCATTTGGCGCCCCGTATTCATGTGACTAAAGAGGACATTGAGTATTTGTACGGAGAAGAGAATCCTTTGGATATGAAAAGAACGAAACGTTCCATCCATCAGCAGGAAGTCCGACAGAGGCCGGAGGGGCCGGTTTTGGAAAAAACGGTGCACAGGGGCAACGATGCCGTCACATATGATGAACTTGAACGTTTGTTGAAAGATTTGCTGGCGACGTGACGAGGGGGATATTTGTTATAAGGGCTGCCGGCTACCTGACAGTGCGGGTGGTTGACGGGGAATACGGTAATGGCACCCTGAAGAGACTTACTTTTCACTGTATTCTACTTGAATTTGAATGATATCTTTGTTACACTGATTACAAGTGTACTGCAGTCCGGATAGATGTCCGGCAGGTACGATTTACACAGGAAAAGACTATTTTACGCAAAGGAGCAGAGCTATGAGTAAACAGGTTACATTTGATTATTCCAAGACGGGAGCATTTATCTCACAGGAAGAAATCGGCTACATGAAAAAGCTGGCACTGGATGCCAAGGATGTGCTGGTGTCCAAGACCGGTGCAGGAAATGATTTCTTAGGATGGATTGATTTACCCGTTGATTATGATAAAGAGGAGTTTGCACGCATCAAGGAAGCTGCAAAGCAGATTCAGAGTGATTCCGAGGTATTGCTGGTAATCGGTATCGGCGGTTCCTATCTGGGCGCCAGAGCAGCTATTGAGTTCCTGGGTCACAGCTTTTTCAATGTGGTGGACAAGAGTATCCGTAAGGCTCCCGAGATTTACTTCTGCGGTAACTCCATCAGCTCTACTTATTTGAAGCATCTGATGGATGTGGTGGGTGACAGGGATTTCTCCATTAACATGATTTCCAAGTCCGGTACTACTACCGAGCCTGCTATCGCTTTCCGTGTATTTAAGGCAAAGCTGGAAGAAAAGTATGGTAAGGAAGGTGCGGCAAAGAGAATTTATGCTACCACCGACAAGGCAAGAGGAAGCCTGAAGAATCTGGCAGATGAGGAAGGTTATCAGACCTTCGTGGTGCCCGATGATGTAGGCGGACGTTTCTCCGTACTGACGGCAGTAGGCCTGCTTCCCATTGCAGTAAGCGGTGCGGATATCGATAAATTAATGGAGGGTGCTGCCAGCGGCAGAAAGAGAGCCCTGGAGAATGACTTTGAAAGCAATGATGCACTGCAGTATGCAGCTCTGCGTAACATTCTGCTGCGCAAGGGCAAAACCGTAGAAATTCTGGCTAATTACGAGCCTTCCGTACATTATGTAAGTGAGTGGTGGAAGCAGCTTTACGGCGAAAGCGAAGGTAAGGACCAGAAGGGGCTGTTCCCTGCAAGTGTGGATTTGACCACGGATTTACATTCCATGGGACAGTTCATTCAAGATGGTGCCCGCATCATGTTTGAGACCGTAATCTATGTAGAGACTTCCAAGGAAGAGATTATTATTGGTACGGAGCCCGTGGATCTGGATGGACTGAACTATCTGGCAGGTAAGAGTGTGGATTTTGTAAATAAGTCTGCTATGAACGGTACCGTATTGGCTCATACCGACGGACAGGTGCCTAATTTCCTGATTAATATTCCTGAGGTAAATGAGTTCTATTTAGGTGAATTGTTCTACTTCTTTGAGTTTGCCTGCGGTGTCAGCGGTTATCTGCTGGGCGTGAATCCTTTTGACCAGCCCGGCGTAGAGAGCTATAAGAAGAACATGTTTGCATTGCTTGGAAAGCCCGGATTTGAGGTGCAGAGAGAGGCATTGTTAAAGAGACTGTAATAAATAATAATAAAAGCAGGGAAGTGCCTTGGCGGAGGATTCTGCCAAAGCACTTCTGTTTTGTAAGGCTATGCAATTGCGGTCGGAGACCGGCTGGCCGGGCAAACAGCCGCGGAAAGGAATGACATATGAAAATAGTTGCATTGGAGCGTAACAGCGCAGGTACGGACATATCCATGGATTGCTTCCGGGATTTTGGTGAAGTAACATATTATGGTAATACGGTGACGCCCGAAGAGGTAAGGGAGCGTGTAGGAGAGGCAGATATTATCATTGCTAATAAATCCCCCTTGAATGAGCAGACCCTGAAGGACGCCCGAAACGTTAAACTCATATGCGAATTGGCTACGGGTTATGATAATGTAGATTTGGCATATTGCAAGAGCAGAGGGATTACCGTGTGTAATGTGGTGGACTATTGTACTTCCATGGTAGCCCAGCATACCATGACGCTGGCACTGGCACTGGGCCAGAAGTTGTTTTATTATGATGATTATGTAAAGTCAGGTGCGTACAGCGCCCAGGACCGTTTCTCTAATTTTGACAGACCTTTCTACGAACTGGAGGGCAAGACTTGGGGAATCGTCGGCATGGGTAATATCGGCAGACGGGTGGCCCGCCTGGCGGAAAGCTTTGGCTGTAAGGTGATTTTCCACTCCGTGACCGGCAAAAGTACCTGCACAGATTATCCGCAGGTGGACAAGGATACGCTGCTGGCAGAAAGCGATTATTTGTCACTTCATTGTCCTTTAAGTGACCTGTCCCGTGGTTTTATTGATAAAGAGGCTCTGGCTAAAATGAAGAAAACCGCCATATTGATTAATGTGGCCAGGGGACCGGTGGTAGATAACGCCGCACTTGCGGAAGCATTGGAGGCAGGAGAGATATTGGCAGCAGGACTGGATGTAATCGAAGGAGAGCCACTGCAATTAACCAATCCGCTGAGCCGGATAAAAGACAGTAACCGGCTGATTATAACCCCCCATCTGGCATGGGCCAGTGTGGAAGCCCGCACCCGGTGTGTGGAAGGTGTGTACAAAAACATACGGGCATTTCTGGCGGGCGCACCTACCAATGTGGTGAACCCTTAAGGAATACTTAAGTTGACAAAAGTCCCGGTGGGTTGTAATTTAGTATTATTGTAAACATTGGGCTTAGAAGAGAGAATGGGAGAAATGCCGTCTTTCGGACCGGAGAGGAATTGTGGATTATGATAAATAAAATCAAAGAACTGATGATTAAATACAGGGAAATTATTGTGTATCTCATTGTAGGCGGTATGACCACCGTATTTTCCTGGTTCTGGATGTTTTTTGTAAACATCGTGATATTCGGCAATCCTTTATATCCTACCCCCACTCAGAATCTGATACTGAGTGTGGTAAACTGGACTGCGGGTGTGATTTTTGCATATCCTACTAACCGCAAGTTTGTATTTAAAAGCAAGAATCCCCACATTCTGCAGGAAGCAGGTAAATTTGTAGCTTCCCGTATTTCTACCCTGATTCTGGAAATTCTGGTAAGACAGGTATTTGGCTGGCTGGATATTAATGTGTATGTAACTACCATTGTGGCAGCAGTGCTGGTGATTGTAGGCAACTATGTATTCAGTAAGTTACTGGTATTCAGAAAAAAGTGATACAAAGGGCCGGAAACACATACAGATTCCAATAGAGTAATACAAAAACGCGATAACTCCGGGAGAGCTATCGCGTTAATTCTTTTATCAGATATTTGCCACCATATCTTTTACAAGGCGGGCAGAATGCTGCGCCGCAGCTTTTTCAAAGGAAGGGTAATCCATTTCTGCACTGTCGTCTGCCTTGTCGGAGATGGCGCGGATAATGACAAAGGGAATACCGTTGAGATAAGCGCCGTGGGCAATGGAAGCTCCTTCCATTTCTGCACAGTCCCCTGCAAACTCGCTGATAAGGCGTTCTTTTACTTCTTTGCTGGAAATGAACTGATCGCCGCTGACTACACGGCCTGTCATAGCTTTGATGTCCGGATTGACCTTGGCACAGGAAGCCTGAGCCAGTGCAATCAGCCGGTCATCTGCAGGGAATTCCCTGGTGCCCATCTGAGGCACCTCGCCGGCAGCGTAACCAAAAATGGTCACATCCATATCATGATGGATGGCGTCTTGGGAAATCAGGATGTCACCAATATCCAGGGCGGCATTCAGAGAGCCTGCCACACCGGTGTTGATTACATGGGTTACTTCAAAAAGGTCTGCAAGAACCTGTATACAAAGGGCGGCATTTACCTTGCCGATACCGCATTTTACCACGATAACATCTGCACCGTTTAAGGTGCCTTCATAAAATTCCATGCCTGCTTTTGAAACAACATTTGAAACGGCCATTTCCTGCTTCAGTGCATCCACTTCCAGGTCCATGGCTCCGATTATACCTATTTTACTCATAATAAAATCCTCTTCTAATCAAATGAAAGGGGTGTCCGGGGACATTCCACTTGGGGTAATATGTTTGTTACAGGGGATAAACCAATCTGTCTTCACAAATATTATAAAGTACCTCATCCAGATATTTGCGCGCCAGATAGTTAGCCATGTTCAGGTTCATATCCAGATAATTACCACAGTCCCTGGCAGAAGCGCCGGGCACTTCATCATGGAAATCACGGATAAATTCGTACATCTCCACCATCAGGGGAACAATATCTGCAGAAGCATAGTCGCCTGCCAGCAGCAGATAAAATCCTGTGCGACAGCCCATGGGACCGAAATATACGGTCTTATCCTTGTAGGCAGGGTGATTTCTTAAAAAAGTAGCTGCCAGGTGTTCAATGGTATGCATCTCTGCGGTATTCATTACCGGCTCCTCATTAGGACTGGTCATGCGCAGGTCAAAGGTAGTGATAACTTCTGCACCCACATGGTCCTTGCGGGATACATACACACCGGGCTGCAGTTTGATATGGTCTATGGTAAAGCTTGCTATTTTTTCCATGCTAAATCCTTTCTTTGTGAATTAATATTCGATCATGCAAAGGGATATGGGCGCACAGCGCCTTTTCCTCTAAAAGGAATTATAGAAGTGCACTTTTCAGAAGTCAAGAAAATACCGCTAAAAGAAGGGGTTTTTATCTGTAATATGTTTTCAAACAGGTAAAAATAGTGTATAATCGGAGCGTTGAACCTTATTTGATCGATGAGCCTGAGAAGAATATTTATCAGGATAAAATAGAAAGAGGTATTGAAATGGAAAGAGAAAAACTAGGAAGCAGACTGGGTTTCATATTGCTGAGTGCAGGCTGTGCCATAGGAATCGGTAATGTATGGAAATTTCCCTATATGGTAGGACAAAACGGCGGCGGTGCATTTGTGCTGGTGTACGTATTTTTCCTGATAGCACTGGGTGTGCCCGTCATGACCATGGAATTTGCCATGGGTAGAGCCAGCCGCAAGAGTATTACCAAGATGTATCAGGAGATTGAGCCTAAGGGTAGCAAGTGGCATTTGCACGGCTATCTGGGACTGGCGGGAAATTATCTGCTGATGATGTTTTACACGGTGGTAACCGGCTGGATGCTGTACTATTTTGTGGGAATGGTTTCCGGCAAATTTGTGGGTGCGGATACTTCACGTGTAAATGAGTTATTTGCAGAGATGATGTCAAGCCCCGGTTCGCTGATCGGATGTATGGCGATAACCGTGTTAATCGGTTTTGGCGTATGTGCCATGGGCTTGCAAAAGGGTATCGAAAAAATCACGAAATTCATGATGCTGGCACTTCTGGCCATTATGGTGATATTGGCTGTGAACAGTATGTTCCTGGAAGGCGGTGCAGAAGGTCTGGAATTCTATTTGATTCCTGATTTTGGCCGAATGCAGGAAATCGGAATCGGCAACGTAATCGTAGGTGCCATGAATCAGGCATTCTTTACCCTGAGCATCGGTATGGGTTCCATGGCTATATTCGGCAGTTATATCGGTAAGGAGCGTTCTCTTATGGGAGAGGCGGTAAATGTGGCCATATTGGATACCTTTGTGGCATTTACTTCCGGTCTGATTATTTTCCCTGCCTGCTTTGCTTACGGGGTGCAGCCGGACAGCGGCACCAGTCTGATTTTTAAGACCCTTCCCAACATTTTCAATAATATTCCGCTGGGAAGACTTTGGGGCAGTCTGTTCTTTGTATTTATGTCCTTTGCGGCACTCTCCACTATATTTGCGGTGTTTGAAAATATCATTTCCTGTAACATGGATTTATTCGGTTGGAGCAGAAAGAAAGCCTGTGCAATCAATGCACCTTTGATGTTTCTGCTTTCCATTCCGGCCTGTCTGGGTCCCAATCTGTGGAAAAGCTTCCAGCCCCTGGGCCCGGGAAGTGATGTAAGTTCCCTGGAGGATTTCCTGGTAAGTAATATCCTTCTTCCCTTGGGTTCCCTGATTTTTGTACTGTTCTGTGTAACCAGATACGGTTGGGGCTGGGACAAGTTTATGGCTGAGGCTAATGAAGGAAAGGGATTAAAGGTAGCTAAGTGGATGAGAGGCTATATGACCTTTGTGCTTCCTGTGTTGATTTTGGTGCTTTTTGTGATGGGTATTATATAAGAGCTGTGTAAATACCATTTTTTGCACCTGATTTTTGTATACTTTTCAGATTGTTTTTCGTAAATTACAGAGGTATACTATGGGCGGACGGAAAGTCCGCCCATTTTTACATGAAGAGAATAAGAAGTGAAGAGAAAAATTGCGGACAGCAGGACTGCCGCAAATAAAAGGAAGATAATGTGAAAAATAAATTTTTCACACTGTTATGGAAAGGGCATGGTTATTAATATGTTAACAGCACAAATCACGGCCGGAGCTATCTTTGTATTTATGTTTGCATTAATAGTATCCGAGAAAATAGAACGACATATCGTATCCTTGGGATGCGCAGTATTAATGATGGTCTGTGTATTCGGTTTTTGTATGCACAGCAGTGAAGCAGTTTGGGAAACACTTAATTTCGGTAGCATTATTTCACCGGATTTTTGGTACGTGTCAGCACATTCGGAAGGTACTTCCATGGGTATTAACTGGGAGACTATTTTTTTTATCCTGGGAATGATGATTATGGTGGAAGGCATGGGACATGCGGGCTTTTTCCGCTGGCTGTGTCTGTGTATTGCCAAAGCGGTAAAATATAAATCCATTCCGATTTTTATTACTTTTATGATTATGTCTTTTGGACTTGCAATGTTTATCGACAGTATCACGGTAATACTGTTTTTGGCTGCGGTTACGGTGGAGCTGGCACAGTTGTTACGCTTTAATCCGGTACCCGTGATTCTGGCAGAAGTATTCTGTGCCAATCTGGGAGGCTCTGCAACTATGTGCGGAGACCCGCCTAATATCATTATCGGAACTTCCCTGCACTATACCTTTGGTGATTTTATTACCAATACGGGATTGATTGCAGTAATAGCATTGGCATTTACCCTCTTATATTTTTACATATGTTTCCGTAAGCAATTGGTGCAAAAGGTTAAAGCAGGTGAGCCACTTACCTGTCCGGACCCTGCTACCGCCATTCAGAATAAAAGAAGCTTTATGGTCAGTACATTTATTTTCCTGGCTGCGGTGATTCTGTTAATTACCCATGCACAGACAGGACTGACCGTTGCGACTATCGGTGTAGGTATCGGACTGCTTACCTTGCTTACCGCCGGTAAAAATGCTATTCTTTTATTAAAGAAAGTGGATTACAAGACCTTGTTATTTTTTATCGGGTTATTTGTGGTAGTGGGTGGTCTGGAGCAGACGGAGGTACTGGGCGTGATGGCAGCATTCATCGGCGATATCTGCGGCTCCAACGTGATGCTGATGATAGCGGTGATTCTGTGGGGCTCCGCAATTGCCAGTGCCTTTGTGGACAATATTCCTTTTGCGGCTACCATGATTCCTGTAATCAAAGCATTGGCTCAAACCACCGGAGTGGATTTGGATACCCTTTCCTGGACCTTGGCTATGGGTACGGATATCGGTGGAAGTGCCACACCTATCGGTGCGTCTGCTAATGTAGTTGGTCTGGCAGTGGCAGCCAGAAACGGTCACGTAATCGGTTGGGGCAAGTATTGTAAATATCTGGCGCCTATCACCATAATCGTTATTTTTATTTCCATGCTTTGTATCTATATGAGATATGTATAAATAAAAGGGAAGGAGTGGTATACATGAAGAAACCGTTAATTATTTCCATAGGACGTGAATTTGGAAGTGAAGGCCATATTATCGGGGAAGTGCTGGCAGGGAGATTTGACATTCCTTATTTTGACAATAATCTGCTTCATCATGTGGCAGAAGAGAAAAACATTAGTCATGAGCATTTGGTGAAATATGATGAGGTGCCCAAAAATAAACTGATATCCAGAAAAATAAGGGGTATGTCTAATTCGCCACAGGAAAATATTGCCTATATGCAGTTTGATTTCCTGAAAAAGATGGCTAATGAAGGAAAATCCTTTGTGGTAGTGGGCAGATGTGCGGAAGCGGTACTTAAAGGAACGCCGGGGTTGATTTCCATATTTGTAACCGGCAACAAGGACAATAAAACTCATCGCATTATGGAGACACATAATGTCTCTAAAAAAGAAGCCCATAAGATGATGAAGCAAATGGACCAGAAGAGAAAGAACTATCATAATTACTATTGTGAGCATAAATGGGGACACTGCCATTGTTACGATTTGAGTATAAACAGCAGTTATCTGGGCGTGGAAGGTACGGCAGATATGCTGGAGCTGTACATCCGTAAGAGAATGGAAGAGAATAGTTAGAACGAAAAGAAGAAACCACACCTTTAGGTAAGCTAAGTGCCTTACAGGTATGGTTTCTTTTTTAGTGTATGGTTAGGCTTTAGCAAAAAGCCTCTTCAATAGCCCGTCAAAGGCTAAAAGCGTTTGACTATTTACTGAAATATCTCCGCAACAATCCTTCAAAAGCTTTGCCATGTCTGGCTTCGTCGCGTGCCATTTCATGAACGGTGTCATGGATTGCATCCAGGCCCAGTTCCTTAGCTCTCTTAGCCAGGTCAAACTTACCTGCGGTAGCGCCGTTTTCGGCATCTACTCTCATTTCCAGGTTCTTCTTGGTGGAAGCGGTTACCACTTCGCCCAGCAGTTCTGCAAATTTAGCAGCATGCTCTGCCTCTTCGTAAGCAGCCTTTTCCCAGTATAAACCGATTTCGGGATAGCCTTCTCTGTGTGCTACTCTAGCCATAGCCAGGTACATACCTACTTCTCTGCACTCTCCCTCGAAATTAGCACGCAAATCCATAATGATATCTTCTCTTACGCCCTGTGCCACGCCTACTACATGCTCTGCGGCCCAGCTTCTATCACCGGACTGAAGATTGAACTTCTCAGCGGGGACACCGCAAACAGGGCATTTTTCAGGCGCCGCATCACCCTCATGCACATAACCGCATACACTGCAGATATATTTGCTCTTGCCGGACTGCGGAGCAGAAACGGCAGGAACGGATTGGGATGCAGCAGTGGCCGGTGCAGAGCCACCGGTCAGTACGAAATCTTCCTTGCCATGATGGCAGATAGGACAGATAAAATCATCGGGAACAGGATCTCCCTCGTATACATATCCGCATACGGAGCAGGTCCAGGAACGTTTCTGTGTGGCAGCGGGCTTGGGCTTAATCGTATTCTGATAATAGCCATAGCTGCAGGAAGGAGCCTCGGACAACACCTCTGCGTCCGTCAGTTCCCCTACGAACAGGGTGTGACTGCCCAAATCAAAGGATGCACACACCTTGGCTGACATATACATATTGGATGCTGCTGTGAGGTAGAACAGACCGTTGGCACTGCGGGTCACTGACGTAAAGCCATCAAATTTATCCACATCACGTCCGGACTGCATGCCGAAACGCTGAAACAGACCAAAGTCGGCTTCTTCCGTAATGGCAGAAATATTGAAAATGCCGGTATTTTCAATCATATCGTGGGTCTTATTGTTTTTGATTACTGCAACTGATATACGGGTGGGATTGTTGGCAATCTGCATGGCTGTGTTGATAATGCAGCCATTATCCTTTCCGTTTTCATGAGCTGTAAGTAAAAATACACCATAGGTAAGTTTATATAAAGCTTTATTATTCATGGGAAGTGATCCTTTCATAAATAAGAGTTTATGTTACGCCATGCTGCGTCGCCATGCCGCGCTGCAACAAGCCATGCCGTGCCGCCATGCTGCAACAAGCCATGCCGTGCCGCCATGCCGCCGCAAGCCATGCCGTGCCGCCATGCTGCCGCAAGCCATGCCGTGCCGCCATGCTGCCGCAAGCCATGCCGTGCCGCCATGCTGCCGCAAGCCATGCCGTGCTGCCATGCTGCCGCAAGCCATGCCGTGCTGCCATGCTGCCGCAAGCCATGCCGTGCTGCCATGCTGCCGCAAGCCATGCCGTGCTGCCATGCTGCCGCAAGCCATGCCAGACTCCGGAATACAACGCGCTGCGTTGTATTCCGGAGTTGGACGGCTGGCGCCGTATAATAAAAGAGGAAACCTCACCTTTTGGTGAGCAAGCTCCCCACAGGTGTGGTTTCTCTTTTATTGCATGGCTTGTAGCTTAACCAAAGTATCTCTTCAACAAGCCTTCGAATGCCTTGCCGTGTCTTGCTTCGTCGCGGGCCATTTCGTGAACGGTGTCATGGATAGCATCCAGACCCAGTTCTTTAGCTCTCTTAGCCAGGTCAAATTTACCTGCGGTAGCACCGTTTTCAGCATCTACTCTCATCTCCAGGTTCTTCTTGGTGGAAGCGGTTACCACTTCGCCCAGCAGTTCTGCAAACTTAGCAGCATGCTCTGCTTCTTCGTAAGCAGCTTTCTCCCAGTATAAACCGATTTCGGGATAACCTTCTCTGTGTGCTACGCGAGCCATAGCCAGGTACATACCTACTTCAGAACACTCACCTTCAAAATTAGCACGCAAATCCATAATGATATCTTCTCTTACGCCCTGTGCTACACCTACTACATGCTCAGCTGCCCAGCTTCTCTCGCCGGACTGAACGCTGAACTTCTCAGCGGGAACACCACAAACTGGGCACTTTTCAGGTGCTGCATCACCTTCATGAACATAACCACAAACCTGACATACATACTTCATACTTTTAATCTCCTTTTCTTGTAAAAAATAGTTTATTCGTTCATACAATTTTCGCAGGTCCCGTAAAAATAAGTTATATGACCGGCGATATGACCTTTAAAATGTGTCTGCGCGCTATCTGTAATTCCTGTAATGCTGTCCAGTTCCAAGTCGATAACGCGTCCGCACTCGGAACAGACGAAGTGATAATGCGGGGAGGTGTCTGCATCAAAATGATCTACACCGTCTCCCAGCCTCAGACGTTGAATCTCACCAATATCGGCCAAAAGCGTCAGGTTCCGATATACGGTTCCCAGGCTGATATTGGGATTCTGCAGTCTGACATTTGAGTAAACCACATCTGCAGTGGGATGATCCTTGCGAGTCATGAGGAACTCTTTAATCATGTCCCGTTGCTTACTGTGTTTCAGTACGGCCATGTGCACCTCCTTTCGTTATGATAACAGTAATCGTTACTAATTTCATTATACACAAAAATATTATTTTGTAAAGAGGTTTTGTAAAATATTTTTATTTTTTTTTAATGATAATCTTTATTTGTTTTTACACACTTGCAGAATGGATATGCTATAATCTAGATGTATGTAGAGGCTTGCTCGGAAAGGATATTGTTAATAGTATGCGATTCAGAACCAGACTGCAGGTAACATTCCTGAGTATTATATTATTACCGCTGATTTTGACGGCGGTGGCTTTTTTGGTAATCGGTATATTCCTCACCGGTGCGAACCAGGGGGTTCCCATCAGTAGTCTGGATTATACCACCATGTCGGACAATCTCCAGGGTATTCTGGCCAATACGGACAGAGCCTATCATCAGCTTGCGGAGCAGGCAGAAAAGGATGCCTCTATATTTGAAGATAAAGAATATTTAGAGCAGATCAGTGACGAGATGCTTCGTTCCTCCAGCTATATTATAGTAAGAAAAGGTACGGAACTGTATTTTTCCGGTAATCAGGCTGTAGCCGGGTCACTTTTTCATAAGTTGCCCGCATACGGCAGGGGAGCTACCAACAGCGATACGGGACTTTACTACGATGAGTTTGAGATATTTGTGAAGCAAATAGATTTTCGGTTTGCGGATGATACGGAAGGAAGTCTCTTTGTGCTGACTAAGAGTACGGCGCTGATATCCAGGCAACTCTTAATCGATATGTTTATTGCTATCGTATTTATACTGATATTTACCGGTGTGATACTGACCCAATGGCTTCGAAAGAGTATGATTAACCCTATCAACGAGCTGAATGTGGCTATGCGCAAGATAAAGGACGGTAATTACGATTACATGCTGCAAACGGATGCCAAGGGCGAGATCGGGGACCTGTATCAGAACTATGAAGATATGAGACTTCGGTTAAAGGAGTCTGTAGAAGAAAAGCGTCAGAACGAAAGCCTGAACCGGGAGCTGATCAGTAATATTTCCCACGATTTGAAAACACCTATTACGGCAATCAAAGGTTATGTGGAAGGAATCATGGACGGTGTGGCGGATACGCCGGAAAAGATGGATAAGTACATTAAGACCATTTACAACAAGGCCAATGACATGACCCGTCTGATTAACGAGCTGACTACCTATTCCTCCATTGACAACAACAGGATTGCATACAATTACCACAGAATCAATGTGGAGGATTATTTCGGTGACTGCGTGGAAGAAATCGGTGTGGAGCTGGAGTCGGCCAATATCCGGCTGAATTATTCCAATATGGCACCGGCTGATACCATGATTATTGCAGACCCTGAGCAGATGAAAAAGGTAATCAACAATATTATCAGCAACAGCGTGAAATACATGGACAATCCCAACGGAATCATTGACATCCGTATATTGGATGAAACAGACTCCATCCGGGTGGAGATAGCAGACAACGGCAAAGGAATTGCCCAGAAAGACCTGCCCAGGATTTTTGAAAGATTTTACCGTACGGATGCCTCCCGTAACTCTTCCCAGGGCGGAAGCGGTATCGGGCTGTCCATTGTTAAAAAGATTATAGAGGACCACGGAGGCTATATATGGGCCACCAGTAAAGAAGGAGAAGGAACCTGTATACATTTCGTAATCCGTAAATATATTGAGCTGCAGGTGTAAGGGATATCCTGCAGCGGCCGGGATTTCTCGGCCGGGAGACTGCCGTTTGCGGGGATACAGAACATCCCGGAGGAAACAGAATAACAGACAAGGAAAGGATGATTTTATATGAGCAGAATATTAATTATTGAAGACGAAGTAGCAATTGCAGATTTACAGAAGGACTATCTGGAACTCAGTGATTTTAAGGTAGAGATTTGTAACACGGGAGACAAGGGCCTGGAAATGGCACTTGCAGAGGATTTTGACCTGATTATCCTGGATTTGATGTTGCCGGGCATGGATGGCTTCGAAGTGTGCAAGAGAATCCGCCAAGAAAAGAATATCCCCATACTGATGGTATCCGCTAAAAAAGATGATATCGACAAAATCAGAGGACTGGGACTGGGCGCTGATGATTACATGACCAAGCCCTTCAGCCCCAGCGAATTGGTAGCCCGCGTAAAAGCGCACCTGGCCCGCTATGAGAGACTGGTGGGCACTAACCAGAAGCCTCAGAATGATATCGTGGAAATCCGCGGCATCCGTATCGACAAGACTGCCAGACGCGTATATGTGGACGGCGAAGAGAGAGCCTTTACCACCAAGGAATTTGACCTGCTTACCTTTTTGGCAGAGAATCCCAACCACGTATTTACCAAGGATGAACTATTCCGCGAAATCTGGGACATGGACTCCATCGGTGATATAGCCACCGTAACCGTACACATCAAAAAGATCCGGGAAAAGATTGAAGCGGACACTGCCAAACCCCAGTACATTGAAACCATATGGGGTGTGGGATATCGGTTTAAGGTGTAAATAGGATTTAATCAGAGGAGACATATGAATCAATTAAATGTGCCTGCATCGATAGAAGCATGGATTTCCGGAAAGTCCTATGAAGTGGATGGCATGGGCATGTCCGGGAATCAGGTGCTGATTTTTGAAGATATGGTATTAAAAATAGAGACTAATTCAGAAGGTGCAGAGAAACAGATAAAAATAATGCAATGGCTGCAAGATAGAGTTTCGGTACCCAAAATACTTGCTCATGAAGTGGAAAATAATAAGAGTTATTTACTTATGTCTAAAATGGTTGGAAAGATGTCATGCGATATAGATTATTTAGAACAGCCCAATATATTATTGGAGGCCTTAGCTGAAGGTTTAAAGAGTTTATGGGAAGTTGATATTATCGGATGTCCGTGTATGCGAGATTTGGATACTATACTTAGTGAAGCACGTAAACGAGTAGAGCAAGAATTGGTAGATATAGAAGATGCAGAGCCAACCACTTTTGGAGAAAACGGATTTAATAATCCAGAGGAATTATTAGAGTGGTTAGAGAATAATCGTCCAGAGTTTGAACCAGTACTTTCGCATGGTGATTATTGTTTGCCTAACATCTTTTTAGAGGATGGACATATCAAGGGATATATTGATTTAGGCAAAACAGGAATTGGTGATAAATGGAATGATATTGCACTTTGTTATCGAAGTTTAAAGCATAATTTTGACGGTACATATGGAGGAAAAGTATATGCAAAATTTAATCCGGATATGTTATTTGAAAAATTGGCAATTAAACCAAATTGGGAGAAAATAAATTATTATCTTTTGTTGGATGAATTGTTTTAGGAGAAATAACATTATGATTTTACATTGTATGAAGAAAACAACTTG
>JAFXEW010000031.1 GCA_017513625.1 Lachnospiraceae bacterium
ATTGACTATTTTTGGAGCATTAGCGCAGGAAGAGAGTGCTAATATTTCAAAGCGTGTAAAGTTCGGTAAGAAAGTAAATGCGGAAAAAGGACGAGTTCCCAATATTGTATATGGATACGATAAGACTATTGGGGATTATTTCAACCTGACCATAAACAAAGAGGAAGAGAAAGTTGTCCTTCAGATATATGAATGGTACACGGAAGGTGGTTATGGTGCGTCTAAGATAGCCAAAATGCTTAATGAGAAAGGTTTAAAAACCAAACGCAACTGTGATTGGAGCCAGAATGCCGTTTGTCGTATTTTAAACAATGAAATTTATACCGGTAAAATAATTAATGGGAAGCAAGAAGTGGCGGATTTCCTTACCGGACAACGAAAAGACAAAGAAGAAGACGAGTGGTTAGTAACGGCTCGCCCGGAATTGCGCCTTATAGAGGACGAGGTATTTGACAAAGCACAAGAAATTTTAAAAGGGCGTCATACGGCATTTAATGTATCGCATGAACGTCAGAGCAATAAGTATTTATTTTCTACATTGATTAAGTGTAAGGACTGTGGGTGGTCATTCCGTAGAACTGTCCGCCAATATAAGAATACTTATGTGCGTTGGGTATGTTCCGGTCATAATGGGAATGGTGCGGATAGTTGCCCAAATGCAGTGACGGTGGATGAGGAAGAACTGATTCAGGTATTGCAAGAGTATTTTAATCTTGTACTCAGCAAGAAGAAAAAAGTGATTGATTATGTGGTTAAAGAATTCCAACGTGTTTACAAGGCAAAAGATGAGAATGTCGAGTATGAAAAAGAATTAACTTCAGAGCTCAATAAGTTACGTAAGGCACGTGAAAAATACATGAATATGTACACCGATGATTTGATTTCAAGAGAAGAATTGAATGAGAAAATAGGCGGAATGAGAAAAGAGATCGAGCGTCTCGAGAATGAATTGAAAATGGTATCTTACAATCTGACAAAGGGAGATCAGTTAGAGGCTATTTTGAACAGTACCTTTAAGCAGTTGGAAGATATTACGGACGTGCATGAGATGACAAATGTTCAGTTAAAGCGTTTGGTTAGTAAAATCGAAGTGGATAGTGAAGGGAATGTCGATATTTTCCTGCGCTTGATTGGTGACTTGGGATTGGATGAAAAGGTGTTTGTTGAAGGAACAGAAAATGCAGATACAGACGAAAATACAACCGTTTCAAATAGTAACGACCACACATAAGGACGTAACAGAACGGTTAATCCGAATAAATCCCACATTGGCCAAGGAGGCCAGGAAGGTATTGGATGTGAATAAATCGGAGAGGCACATAAGGGGAGGAATGGCTACTAAGGAGAAATACCAGCATACCTTGCCGTAAAGCGCAATATGTATTAAGAAACCTTTAAAATACTTTAGAAGAGGAATGTGAAATCTTAGGAAATGTTTAAAAAACCGGTGTGTGCATTGCGCTTGCCGGTTTTTTTGTATATAATGCAAACTGTGATTGAAATTCCGGAAGACAGGACAATCATAAAGCTTAAGCGAATATATGCATATAGGGAAGAGAGGATTTTGAAATGACTTTTGAACAGGCACAGGCGAAGTGTAAGGAATATGGACAGGAACATGTTTTGAAATATTTTGAGGAACTGACTGAGCAGCAGCAGCTGGCCCTTTTGGCACAGATAGATGCAACGGACATGAGCATTTTGGAAGCCTGTCACAAGAAAGAGGATATTGCAAAGAAGGGTGTGATTACTCCTCTTGCGGCCATGGAACTGGATGAAATCGAGGCAAACAGAGAGTGTTTTACTGCAACCGGTATTGAAGCCATCCGTGCAGGCAAGGTGGGCGCTGTGCTTCTGGCAGGCGGTATGGGAACCAGGCTTGGTTCCGACAATCCCAAGGGTATGTACAATGTAGGTATCACTAGAGAGCTTTACATCTTTGAATGTCTCATTAATAATCTGATGGATGTGGTAAAGCAGGCGGATGCCTGGATACATCTTTTTGTGATGACCAGTGATAAAAATCATGAGGCAACGGTTTCTTTCCTGAAGGAAAAGAATTTCTTCGGTTACCGTGAGGAGTATGTGCATTTCTTTATGCAGGAGATGGCAGCGGCTACGGATTATAATGGCAAGATATACATGGAGTCCAAGTATCAGATGTCCACTTCTCCTAACGGAAACGGCGGCTGGTTTGTATCCATGAAGAATAACGGACTGCTGGATCTGATTCATGAAGAAGGTATTGAATGGTTAAATGTATTTGCAGTGGATAATGTACTGCAGCGTATTGCAGACCCTTGCTTTGTAGGTGCTACCATTCAGAAGAATTGCGTGGTAGGTTCCAAGGTGGTGCGTAAGGCTGCGCCTGATGAAAAGGTGGGCGTAATGTGTCTGGAAGACGGCAAGCCCTCCATTGTGGAGTATTATGAGCTGACGGAGGAACTGATGAACGCCAAGGATGAAAAGGGGGATCCTGCATACAATTTCGGTGTTATCCTGAATTATCTGTTCAAGGAAGATGAGCTGGAGCAGATGATGGCGTCCAATATGCCTCTTCATATTGTAGAAAAAAAGATTCCCTATATCAATGATAAAGCAGAACTGATTAAGCCGGAGGAGCCTAACGGCTACAAGTTCGAAGGACTGGTGCTTGATATGATTCACCAGCTGGACAGCTGTCTGCCCTTTGAGGTAGTCAGAAGTAAGGAATTTGCACCTATCAAAAACAAAACAGGTGTGGATTCCGTAGAGAGTGCCAGAAAATTACTGGAAGAGAACGGTGTGCAATTATAGGCGTACGCTGTGTGTAGGAACGGCGAAAGCTGTTTCGGAACGGAGGTATGTATGAAGATATTGGTAACCGGCGGTGCGGGATTTATCGGCAGTCATACGGTGGTGGAATTGCAGGAGGCAGGTTATGATGTGGTGGTACTGGATAATCTGTGTAATTCCAGTATGAAATCCCTGGAACGTGTGGAAAAGATTACGGGCAAAAAGGTGCCTTTTTACAGAGCTGATATTTTAGACAGAGCGGCGCTGGACAGGATATTTGAAGCAGAAAAGGCGGATGCGGTAATCCATTTTGCGGGACTTAAAGCAGTGGGAGAATCCGTGGAAAAGCCCTGGGAGTATTATGAAAATAATATTGCGGGCACATTGACATTGGTGGATGTGATGAAAAAGCATGGTGTGAAGAATATTATTTTTTCCTCCAGTGCCACAGTGTACGGCAATCCGGCATTCATCCCCATTACGGAGGAATGTCCTAAGGGACAGTGTACCAACCCCTACGGCTGGACCAAGTCTATGCTGGAGCAGATTCTCAGTGATATCCAAAAGGCGGACAGTGAGTGGAACGTGATTTTGCTCCGCTATTTTAACCCCATCGGTGCCCATAAGAGCGGTACCATAGGGGAGAATCCCAGTGGAATCCCTAATAATCTCATGCCCTATATTACCCAAGTGGCTGTAGGCAAACGGGAGAGGCTGGGAGTATTCGGCAATGATTATGATACCCACGATGGTACCGGTGTACGGGATTATATCCATGTGGTGGACCTTGCCCGGGGACATGTGAAGGCCCTGGATAAGATTAAGGAAAATGCAGGACTGAAGATTTATAATCTGGGAACCGGTGTGGGCTACAGTGTACTGGATCTGGTGAAGAACTTTGAAGAAGCTACGGGAGTGCAGATTCCCTATGATATAAAGCCCAGGCGTGCGGGGGATATCGCAACCTGTTATGCGGATGCACAGAAGGCCCGGGAGGAACTGGGATGGGAAGCGCAGTACGGCATAAAGGAGATGTGTGAGGATTCCTGGAGGTGGCAGAAGAATAACCCTAACGGGTATGAGGAATAAATAAACGGCCGGGGGGCGGACGCCGCCTTATCTAGTAGCTTGTAGCAGGGTCACAGTCCCGGAAAAACGAATTGTCAAATGTGGTGTTTCTGACGGAAGGCACCTTTCCAAACCCTTATTATTTGCGTCTTTTCCAAGAAGTACACCTGCACGGTTTTGTCCGCAGGGGAAGTACTTAGTCCATTGTGGGAAGCAAATGTGGAATTACTAAATGTGCGGCTTTGGAATTTATGATTAGTCCCTGTTTTTATGAGCTGGGACAAAATAAGCGCCCTGTTCGCGGCCGACGGAATCTAGAGTTAAACCTCTATCTTCCGCCTGCCACGGACAGGGCACTTATTTTGTTCAAGACCATAAAAACAGGAACCCGATTCCAAAGTCCTGCACATTAAGAAATTCTCACATTTGCTTCTAAAACAATGGACTAAATACATCCCCTGCGGACAAAACCGTGGCAGGAGTTCTTGCCTGAAAAGACACAAATCTTCTTGGAAAGGCTGCCTTCCGAGAAACGCTCACATTTGCCGTAACGTTTTTCCGTGACCAGTGACTTTGCTGCAAGGTACGAGACTGGGCGGTGACGTTGGGGCGATGCGTCAATCTCTTTTATTGTTTGTTTTGTCCGGAACTTGTTATAGCACGTATGCATACATAAAGATAAAGTGGCAGATGCTTCCGCCCATAACAAAGAGGTGGAAGATTTCATGGGAGCCGAAAAAATGGTGTCTGGCATTAAAAATGGGTAATTTCAGGGCATAGATGATACCGCCTATGGTATAAATGATGCCGCCGCCCAAAAGCCACATAAAGGCGGACGTGGGCAGGGTGTCCAGTAGTGTGCCGAAGATAAATACTGCGGTCCAGCCCATGGCAATGTAAATGCAGGAGGAAAACCATTTGGGACAGTTAATCCAGAAGGCCTTAACCAGTATGCCCACCAAAGCAATACTCCATATAAAGGTCAACAGGGCGTAGCCCGGACGGGGTTCCAGGATTAACAGGCAAACGGGGGTATAGGAGCCTGCAATTAATATAAAAATCATCATGTGGTCTATTTTACGGAAGATGCGAAGTTTGTTGCCGCTAAGATTTACCGTATGGTAGGTGGTGCTTGCACCATAAAGCAAAATCATACTTCCTATAAACACGCACATAGCAGTAAAGCTGTCCGGTCTTGCGGTAAGGGCTGATTTAATCAATAAGGGCACTGCTGCAAATACTGCAAGCATCATGGCGATAAAATGTGTAAGGGCGCTGCCCGGCTCTCGAATGGTTATCTGCATAGGAATACCTGTACCTTTCTTTAAATGTCCAAAATCTCTCTTAACAGAAGTATGTCCTTTTCTAATGAAAATAAACAAGAGACTTAAAGCGACAACATGTAGTATTTAAAACTATGTCATACAATTATCATACTACATCTCAAGGAGGGTTATGTCAATAATTAAATAAAAGTACAGATTATAACGCAAAAATGATTAAAATTTTTTAATAATCATCTTCTTCAATTACATGAATTTCCAGATAGTCAAAGTCTATCTGCTCTATGAAATTATCCTGGTAAAAGCGGGTCTTGTCGTGGCGTTTGAATTCGGTTACGGTTTTGTCCAGCCAGATAGGTTTGCCCAGATCAAAGGTATAGCAGACCTCGTCCAATGCTTTGAAAATTTTGTGGGTCCGGGTGTCTTTTTCATCGTTACAGATGCAGATGTCCCGGAGCATACGGTTGTCCTTGAATATTTTGGCCCATAAACGAAACATAGGAGTCTCCTTTGTAATGAAATATGAAATAGTATATCACAATTTGTAGAGAAAAAATCATTAAAATACTGTGAAATCGCTACAATGTACAGATGATTTGTGGTATAATAATATAGCCCTATTTAAAGTAGGGAGATATACAAAAGATAGTACCATTAAAGTAAAGTCTATACAGGATGGACACCTGTGGTGTGAATGTTTATGCACCCGGTAGAAATGGATTTCAGAAAGGTAGAGCAGAATGCAGAACAGGGTTGATAACGGGGAAGGAATAGAGAGCTGGAAAGAGGTGACGCTGGTGTATAATGCGGCGCTGCGCCAGGTGCAGACGAAGATGGAGATACTCAACGATGAGTTTCAGCATGTACATCAGTATAATCCCATAGAACATATTAAGGCCCGTATTAAGACACCGGAAAGTATTGTAAAGAAATTAAAGCGTCACGGCTATGAATCCACCATAGACAATATGGTAAAGCATATCAAGGATATTGCGGGTATTCGTATTATATGTTCTTTTACCTCGGATATTTACAGAATTGCAGAGATGATAAGCGAACAGAAGGACATTAAGGTAATCGGTGTAAAGGATTACATTACATACCCCAAGGCCAGCGGTTACAAGAGCTATCACATGATTATTACGGTGCCGGTATATTTGTCAGACCGTATTGTTGATACCAGAGTGGAGATACAGATCAGAACCGTAGCAATGGATTTCTGGGCCAGCTTAGAGCACAAGATTCATTATAAGTTCGAGGGCGACGCACCGGACCATATAAAGAGCGGTCTGATTGAATGTGCTAAGATGGTAGGGGATCTGGATGCCAGGATGCTGGCACTGAATGAAGAGATTCTTGCCATCAGCCAGTCGGGACAGAGTGATTATTGATGGGAGAGAAGGCCGGTTTCTAAATCAGGGGCTGGTTACCCGGTGGCCTGTACAAGATAAAATCCTCCATAAAATGAGGAGTGCCCGAATACCTTTCGGTACCCGGGCTATTATGAAAAAATTTATCTTGTAGTCAATTTGACGGAGAACGATATCTCTTTACATGGATAGTATAGCAATAAAGTATGAACAAATTGTGAACGCCATGTAAATGATTGATGAATATTTACAAAAAACAACAGCATTTCAAAAAAACATTGTGCAACATTAACAACGAATGCCTGGGCAGATTTGGTTGTCATGAAGTCAAAATAGTGATAAAATATATAGCATAAACTATAGTTCCAAAGAAAAGATGGATGTACTCGGAGGGAAATTGATGGATAATTTTATAGATAAGATTGCACATCGTTTTACGGCACAGGAAGTGATTAAAGCAAATTCAGCTGCAGAGGCAGCAGAGCTTGACAGACTGAAAGCACAGATGGATAAGTACAATGCCTGTGTGGAGCAGATGGAGCAGCTGGCCGGCGAGATGAAGGAAATCGAAAGCCGTTTGGGTAATATGCTGGATACTACTATGAATCTGCCCAAGAATGAGACAGACGGTAATTATCTGGAGGAGTATCTGGAAGATAATTTCTCGGAGCAGGTGGCAGCATTGATCGAGGGAAGTAAGTCCCAGATGGATACTGTTGCCAGAGAAAGTATGTTGCAGGTAGACGCCATGACTAAGGAAAGTCTGACCAGAGTGGACTCTGTGGCTAAAGAAGGTATGGCGCAGATGGATACCTTGAAAAATGAAGGTTTGGCTCGTATGGACGGCATGGCCAGTGAAGGCTTGGCCCGTATGGATAGCTTAAAGAATGAAGGTCTGGCCCAAATGGACAATGTTGCAAAGGGAAGCCTGGCTCAGATGGACAATATGGTACAGGAAAGTCTGACCAAGGTAGATGCCATGGCTAAGGACAGTATGGCACAGGTGAGCAGCATGGCAAGTGAGAGTCTGGCTAAGCTGGAGAACTTCCAGTCAGAGAGTATGACTAAGTTGGAGACTTTACAGCAGAGGAGTATTGCCAAGCTGGAAAGCTTCCAGCAGAAGAGTCTGGACATGGATGCTATCGGTGAGGTAGTGGCTGCCAGAGGCGATAAAATAGATGAGAGCGTACACAAGGAGTGTGTAAAGGTATACCGTAATGTACAGGCTGTTGTAAATGAAGAGACCAACCGTACCATGGAATCCATGCAGGGCGGATTCAAGACATTTACAGACAAGTTAAAGCTTGTGATGATCATTTCTTCACTGGCAGCAGTACTCAGTGCAGGTGCGCTGATATTACAGGTGCTGACCATGATGAATATTATATAGAACTGAGGATTTTGTATGGCAAAACAGTTATGGAAGCCCGGAAATATGTTGTATCCCCTGCCGGCGGTAATGGTAAGTGTGGCGGATGCAAAGGGGCGGCCCAATATTATCACCCTGGCTTGGGTAGGTACGGTATGTACCAATCCTCCCATGGTATCCATATCCGTGAGACCGGAGCGTTATTCCTATCCTATATTAAGGGACACGGGAGAGTTTGTAATCAACCTGACGACTAAAGAACTGACCTACGCTACAGACTATTGTGGTGTGAAAAGCGGCAGGGACGTGGATAAGTTTAAGGAAATGAAGCTGACCCCTATCCCCGGACAGCACGTAAAAGCACCGCTTATAGAGGAAAGCCCGGTAAACATTGAGTGCAGGGTCAGACAGGTATTGGAACTGGGTTCTCATGATATGTTTCTGGCGGATGTATTGGCAGTGCATGTGGATGAGAAGTACATGGACGAAAAGGGCAAGTTCCATTTAGAGAAGTCGGAGCCCATTGTATATTCCCATGGCGATTACCTGACCACAGGGGAACTGCTTGGTACTTTTGGATATAGTGTAAAGAAAAAATAAAGAATGTAAGGCACCCGGTGACATGGCAATGTCCCGGGTGTTTGTGTTTTGGGTGTTTTAGATGCCCAAGGTTCATCAGAGAGGGTGACCGTCAGGGGAAGGAATGGTGGTTGGCCGGTTGTTCCGGGGTTCGGATATAAGATTTTCTAAATGTTCTGCCTAAGGAACATGTCACACCACGCAACCGGCCGCAATTCGGCATCCATGCCTCAACTGCGCCTTTCGCCAACATCCTGTTGTCGAATTGCTGAATATTAAGCAGAACATTAAGAAAAACTAACATCCTGCACAGTCACAGCCGGCTCAACCACCATTCCTTCCCCTGACTGCTACCCTGACGCACCCTTGGGCGTCTTGAGAATTGTGGCAAGGAATCATTCATTAGAGGGGCTGTGGTCAGTGGCTTCTGCAGAAGAAAGAGTATCCCGGGGAGTGCTCTGATACAGACTGCCTCTTAAAACTGCGTCCCGGCCGTATTTCTGGCGGATGCTGTCCAGTGCCCGGTCCAGCTTTTGGTGCTTTTCATTTACCGGAGCAGAATAATCAAACAGGCTCAGCTGCACCGGTTCGGAGGCAGGAGTAAATTTGGTGACCCGTATGCCCAGCAGACGGACAGGGGATTCGTCCCATAGGTCACGGAACAATTCACATGCCTTGCGGTAAATAACCTCCGTAGAGGCGGAAGGTGTGATGAGAAGTCCCTGGTGGGAAACGGATTTAAAGGTGCTGTATTTGATTTCGGTGCACACCTGTCCTGCGCAGAAACTTTGCTCACGCAGACGTTTGCTTACGGCCTCGGAGAGCTGTAGCAGAATACGGCATGCTTCTTCGTATTCGGTAATATCATGGGCTACGGTGGTAGAGTGTCCGATTCCTTTGGCCTGGGCGGGTTCGGGGACAACTACGGAATCATCAATGCCGTTGGCGTAGTTCCATAGGGTGCGGCCGTGACTTTTTAAGTGCCCTTCGATAATGGCCGGCTCGGAAGCGGCCAGGTCGCCGATGGTCAGGATGCCCAGATTGTGCAGGATATTTACACTGGAGCGCCCACATAAAAACAGGGAGGATATGGGAAGGGGCCAGAGTTTTTCCTTAATTTCATGGGAGTATAAGGTATGTACACGGTCCGGCTTTTGGAAATCAGAGGCCATTTTAGCCAGAACTTTGCGGTTCGATATGCCCACATTTACGGTAAAGCCGAAGCGTCTGTGTACCTCGTCCTTTATGATATGGGCGGCTTCTTCGGGAGAGGCATATTCGCCCGCAATAGGAGTAAAGTTTAAGTAACATTCATCTATGCTGACTTGTTCCAGCTCGGGACATATGGAGGCCAGATAGGACATGAGTATTTGGCTGCGTTCCGCATAAAGCCGGTGGTCCGGAGGGACACTGACCAGAGTGGGGCATTTGCGGAATGCATTTACTACAGGCTCGCCGGTGGTGATGCCGTAAGCCTTGGCAGGGATGGATTTGGCCAGCACCACGCCGTGACGCTTGGAAATATCGCCGCCGATAATGGAAGGAATGGTCCTGATGTCAGTGGACTGTCCCTGTTCTAACAGGGATAGAGCAGACCAGCTGAGAAAAGCGGAATTCACATCTATATGGAAAAACAGGGTATCCGACATAAGCATTGCTCCTTTCCGGAGATAGCAGGTAAAGACCTGCGTCCCGCATAGTATAGCTTAAGTCTAACATTCGAACGGGTGTTTGTAAAGCGGTAATGTGCTTTACAATGGCCTTATTTATTGTTACAATAAGGGTGTTTGCAATAACCAAAGAAAATGGTAGGAATATGAGATTTACAATACACAATAAAAGATTAGAATTTGCATATATTAAGACTACGCTGCTGGTTCTTTTCTGTACCATGTTTCTGGTAAAGGGTTATGTGCCCTTTGAAGAATCCGGTGAGAATTATTTCCATGTGTATCTGAACGGAGAAGAAGTGGGTGTGGTAAATGACAGACAGCACGCAGAGAATCTGTTTATCGAGGCACGGAGAAAGGTGGCTTCTGACAATACGGAGCTTATGTTTATTGATGCTGAGCTGGAGGTTAAAGGTGAAGAAGTGCTATGGGGGCATATCAGTGATGATTCCCTGATTATCAGCAGGATGCTGGAGATACTGGACATGAATGTCATGGAAACCATGCAGCAGTCCTACACGGTAAAGGTAAATGAGACCATGCTGAATCTGCGCAGTACGGACGAAATTCGTGCATTGTTCCGGCAGGCGGTGGCCCAGTATGATCCTAAGGGAAGATTTGCTGTGGACTTGGTAAAGGATCCGAGCCGTGCGGCCGCAGCCATGACGGTAAATATTGTGGAACAGGCAAGCGAAAAGGAATTGCAGGCTGCCAGGGATGCCCAGTTCAGAGCCGGGATCCAGGGGTTTTTGGCTACTGCAGGAGAAGAAATTATCGCTACAAGTGTGCAGAAATCATTATCAGACTATGAGCTGGGTATTTCACAGATTGCTTTTGATAAACAGGTGGAAATCGTAGAGGCGTATCTGCCTGAGAATCAGTTAATAAGTATGGAAGAGGCATATCAGGAGCTTTTAATGTGTCAGGATGTGCCTTCGGAATACATTGTGCAGTCAGGGGATACTTTGTCCGAGATTTCCATTAAGGTAAATATTCCCATGGATGAACTGGTGGCTATGAACAGTTCCCTGGACAGTGTAAATTCTACCATCAGGGTAGGGGATAAGCTGACCATTACCATTCCGGAACCGGAGTTGTCGCTGCTGCATACCCAGGATGTGTATGTGGAAGAAATTTATGATGCACCGGTGCAATATGTGGACAATACAAGCTGGTACACTACCCAGACCAAGGTGCTGCAACAGCCTTCTGCGGGCTTTAGAAAGGCGGTTTTGCGTATCAGCTATGAAAATGATACGGAAAAAGACCGAGAAGTACTGGATCAGGTGGTTTTAAAGGAAGCTGTGCCTAAGATTGTGGAAAGAGGTACTAAGATACCGCCCACTTACATCAAACCTATCAGCGGCGGACGTATTTCCTCCTACTTTGGTAAGCGTAAAGCACCTACCAAAGGGGCAAGTACCTACCATAAGGCCGTAGATTGGGCGATACCCAGAGGCACTGCCGTAAAGGCATCCTGCGGCGGTACTGTGGCAAAGGCAGGCTGGGGAAGCGGCTACGGTTATGTGGTTTATATTAATCATGATGACGGCAGACAGACCAGATATGCACATCTGAGTAAGGTGCTTGTAAAAGCGGGCCAGAGAGTGCAGCAGGGTGATCTGATTGCCAAGAGCGGTAATACCGGTGTGAGCTCCGGACCGCACCTTCATTTTGAACTTTTGATAAACGGCAGACAGGTAGATCCTTTGAAGTATATACGATAATGTACGGGAACGCGTATTCGGTTTACAAAATATCATATTTGTGGTATAAAGATAAAAGAGGTATTTTATCTACTATATATTGTATATTGATTTTGATTTGAATAGATATAACCTGAATAGAGGTAAATGTGATGGAACAATACGCAATCAAAGGCGGAAATCCGTTAGTGGGAGAAGTGGAAATTGGAGGTGCAAAGAACGCGGCACTTCCTGTTCTCGCTGCGTCCATAATGACGGATGATACCGTATATATAGACAATCTTCCTGATGTGCGTGACATTAATGTAATGCTTCAGGCCATGCAGGAGATTGGTGTGATGGTCAGACGTGACAATCGGCATAAGGTAACCGTAAATGCCTCCAATGTCACGAATCTGGTAGTTGAGAATGAATATATTAAAAAGATTCGCGCGTCCTATTACCTGATAGGTGCGCTCTTAGGTAAATATAAAAAAGCAGAGGTTACGCTTCCCGGCGGTTGCGATATCGGTTGCCGTGCCATTGACCAGCATATCAAAGGCTTCAAGGCATTGGGAGCAGAAGTGACTATTGAGCACGGGCTGATTAAGACCAAGGCGGATAAGCTGCGGGGAGCCCACATTTTTATGGACGTGGTGTCCGTAGGTGCTACCATTAATGTGATGATGGCTGCCACCATGGCAGAAGGGACCACTATTATTGAGAATGCGGCTAAGGAGCCCCACGTGGTTGATTTGGCCAATTTCCTGAACAGCATGGGTGCCAGCATTAAGGGCGCCGGTACGGACGTAATCCGTATTAAAGGTGTAAGTTCCCTGCACGGAACGGATTACACCATTATTCCGGACCAGATTGAGGCCGGTACGTTTATGCTTGCAGCAGCAGTTACCAAAGGTGACGTGACTGTTAAGAATATCATCCCCAAGCATCTGGAGTCCATTACTGCAAAGCTTTTGGAAATCGGATGTGAAGTGGAAGAAGCGGATGACTGTATCAGAGTGGTGGCATCCAAGCCTTTGATGCACACCCAGGTAAAGACCCAGCCCTATCCCGGATTCCCTACGGATATGCAGCCTCAGATTACTGTGGCGCTGGCATTGTCCCAGGGCACCAGTATTGTGACGGAGAGTATTTTTGAAAACCGTTACAGATATGTGGATGAGCTCACACGTATGGGCGCGAATATCAAGGTAGAAGGTAATACCGCCATTATTAACGGCGTGGAGAAATACACGGGAGCTACCATTTCCGTTCCGGACCTGAGAGCAGGTGCGGCACTGGTGATGGCAGCACTGGCAGCAGAGGGCTGCACCGTAGTGGAGGATATTTATTATATCCAGCGCGGTTATGAGGATTTCCATCTGAAACTGCACAATCTGGGAGCTATGATTGAATTGGTGGAGTCAGAGCGTGAGCTTCAGAAGTTCAAATTAAAAATTGGTTAATTACTATTGACAAAAGAACTTGTTCATAGTAATGTATTTCGGTAAAGACAATATATCGACTCTTATTCAGAGTGGTGGAGGTACAGAGGACCGGTGAAGCCACGGCAACCCCGTATAACGGAAGGTGCCCGCCTGAGCGAATGAATTCGAACAATAAGAGGATGTAAATCGTGAGATGCAAGTCCGCTTATTATTTGATTAGTAAGCGGATTTTTTAATCTATTATCATAGAGAGTTTCTATGATAATACGGAAGTTGATTCAATAGAATAGCCCTTATTTGATGTATAAGGAGAGAAAGACGAAGGTTTAGACAATGGAAAAACATTTATTTACTTCTGAATCCGTAACAGAAGGTCATCCCGATAAAATCTGTGACGCGGTATCCGATGCGGTGCTTGATGCACTGATGGAGCAGGACCCTTTCAGCCGTGTGGCTTGTGAGACTTGTACCAATACAGGTTTTGTACTGGTTATGGGTGAGATTACCACCAAGGCGAATATTGATATCCCTGCAATTGTCAGAAAGACTGTAACAGAAATCGGTTATGATGACTCTTCAAAGGGATTTGACGGCAATACATGTGCCGTTATGGTGTCCCTGGACAAGCAGTCCGCAGACATTGCAATGGGCGTGGATAAGGCCCTGGAAGCTAAGGAAAGTAATATGAGTGATGAGCAGCTGGAAGCAATCGGTGCAGGAGACCAGGGTATGATGTTTGGTTATGCAACCAATGAGACTCCTGAGTTGATGCCCTATCCTATTTCCCTGGCGCACAAGCTGACCTTGCAGTTGACCAAGGTGCGTAAGGACGGTACGCTGCCTTATCTGAGACCCGACGGTAAGAGCCAGGTGTCTGTGGAATATGATGAAAACGGTACTCCCAAGCGTCTGGAAGCTGTGGTATTATCCACCCAGCATGATGCAGAGGTTTCCCAGGAGCAGATTCACGCAGATATCCGCAAGTACGTGTTTGCCCCCGTGCTTCCTGCAGAGATGATAGATGAAAATACCAAGTTCTTTATTAATCCTACAGGCCGTTTTGTAATCGGCGGGCCTAATGGCGACAGCGGTCTTACCGGACGTAAGATTATCGTAGATACCTACGGCGGATACGCACGTCACGGCGGCGGAGCTTTCTCCGGTAAGGATTGTACCAAGGTGGACCGTTCCGCAGCTTATGCGGCACGTTACGTGGCAAAGAACATTGTGGCGGCAGGCATTGCGGATAAATGCGAGATTCAGCTTTCCTACGCAATCGGTGTGGCACGTCCCACATCCGTTATGGTGGATACCTTCGGAACCGGTAAGATCAGTGATGAAAAGCTGGTAGAAATCATCCGCGAGAACTTCGATTTACGTCCCGCAGGCATTATCAAAATGCTGAATCTGCGTCGTCCTATTTACAGACAGACTGCAGCATACGGACATTTCGGCCGCAATGATTTAAACCTTCCCTGGGAACAGCTGGATAAAGTTGAAGTACTGAAGAAATACTTATAGTAAATATACAAACGCTCCTTGCGAAAGGGGCGTTTTTGCTTTAAGATAAAAGTAGTGATTTGTGGAAGGGGACACATATGGCCGGGGAGAAAAGAAGAGATTTTAGGACAGGTATAGGGATCGGAATAGTGCTGGTTACAGTGGTGGTTCTGATAATGGTACTGCCTTATGTGATGCCGGTGCATCGGACGAGGCAGGAAATCCTGTGTGAGCTGGGTGGCACTTTAGAGCAGGACATACATGCTTATGTAAAAGGTCCGGCTCCGGCAGTGGACAAAGCAAGGCTGGATACAAGTGCCGTAGACACGGGCCGTGTGGGCGAATACCGGGCACTGGTGACCCATGGTTTCAGGCAGCTGGAGTACACAGTGCTGGTACAGGATACTACCTCTCCCGTATTGGATTGGGGGATGGAAATGCCTGTGCTGGAAGCAGGGAGCGCCGTTACTGCCAAGGATTTGGGTATAACAGCCCGGGATTATAGCGGTGAAGTGGTCGTGAGCCTGGGGATTTTTGAAGATAATACTGAAGTGAAAGCAGAGGACTTTAAGGAAAAGTTGGTGCCGCAAGAGGCCGGATACAGGACTCTTTGGGTGTGTGCTACAGACACTTCCGGCAATTCTGTGACGGATTCCCTGACGGTATTGGTGGATGAAGCACCTGAGATCCTGGGGGTACAGCCTTTTTATATCAGTGTGGGCAGCGATGCGGACTATAGTGAGCTGATTACCTGTGTGGACACTACGGACGGGGACCTGACCGGAGACCTGACGGTGGATTCATCTAAGGTGGACCCGGATACACCGGGGAGCTATGAAGTGGTGTATATGTGCAGGGACAGCTATGGGCTGGAGGCCAGGGAGACTGCTGCAGTTACGGTAATGGAGCCCATGGATTTGCAGGAGGCCATCAATAGCCATAGTATTAACCGCTTGGAACATCGTATTATAGGTGCGTTAAATCTGTACGACAGCGGTGTCTGTGAGCGGGAAGATATTATTTATGCAATGGAGGCCATTGAGCCTGCAGTGGTGGGTATCAGTATCAAATCAGGCTACTGGGGCAGTGGATTTATCATTGAGATTAATGACGAGGAAATGATTATATGTACCAATGAGCATGTGATAAAGGATTATGCCTCCGGGGATGTTTATTTCCATGACGGCACTGTACTGCGGGGAGAAGTGGCAGCCCGAAATGAGGGGCAGGATATGGGTTTTGTAACCGTGGATATGGACAAGGTACCCGGGGAGCTTTTGGATACACTAAAGACAGTGCATATCAATAAGGGCTACTGGCAGACCCTGGCCAATGACAGTGAAACGGAGCTGGGACTGCGTACCATCAATAAGGACGGCAGCGTATGGCGCGACCGCAAAGGAAAGCTGGTTAAGAAAGCCACGCAGCTGGAGGAGGGTACCACATACCGTGAGGTTGAAACGGTTACGGAGGTCACCATCCAATTGTTTAAGGGCTGCTCCGGTTCTGCCATTGTGGATGGCTACGGCAATCTGATAGCCATGGCTGCGGCTCACGGAGAAGGACGTTATTACGGTATTTATCTGGAAAATATACTGAATTTCTTTTATAAAACATTCGGAAGAGATGTGAATTACTATTAAGGAAGAGGTGCAGAGAGCACCGGAAGGAAGGTTGTAACATGGCATTTGCACATTTGCATGTTCATACGGAGTATTCGCTTTTAGACGGCTCCAACAAGATAAAAGAATATGTATCAAGGGTAAAAGAGCTGGGTATGAACAGTGCTGCCATCACAGACCACGGTGTAATGTACGGTGTGATTGATTTTTACCGTGCAGCCAGGGAGGCAGGGATTAAACCCATCCTGGGATGTGAAATATATGTGGCACCCAACTCACGCTTTGATAAAGAGTTGACGGGAGGAGAGGACAGATATTATCATCTGGTGCTTCTTGCAGAAAATAACACTGGTTATGCTAACCTGATGAAGATCGTCAGCAAAGGTTTTACGGAGGGTTATTACTATAAGCCCCGTGTGGATATGGAAGTATTAAACCGTTATCACGAGGGCATTATTGCGCTGTCTGCCTGTCTGGCAGGGGAAGTGCAGCGGTATATTATGAAGGGACTTCCGGATGAAGCCAGAAAGGCGGCCCGCAAATACGAGGAGTGTTTCGGTAAAGGCAATTATTTCCTGGAATTGCAGGACCACGGTCTCGCGGAACAGCAGCAGGTGAATATGGAACTGATGAAGATGAGCCGCGAGCTGGATATCCCACTGGTGGCTACTAATGATGTACATTATACCTATGCTGCGGACGTGGACTCCCATGATATTCTTTTGTGTCTGCAGACGGGTAAACGTCTCTCCGATGAAGACCGCATGCGTTATGAGGGCGGCCAGTACTTCGTAAAGAGCGAAGAGGAAATGAAGGGACTCTTCCCTTACGCATGGGAAGCAGTGGAAAATACCCAGATGATTGCGGACAGATGTAATGTGGAAATCGAGTTCGGTGTCACCAAATTGCCTAAGTATGAAGTTCCGGAGGGCTATGATTCCTGGACTTATCTGAATAAATTATGTACGGACGGACTGTCGGAAAGATATGGTGATGAGAATCTGCCCGCCGGAGATACGGGCCTGACCCTACGCCAGCGTCTGGATTTTGAGCTGGATGTTATCCGTACCATGGGTTATGTGGATTACTTCCTGATTGTGTGGGATTTTATCAATTATGCCAAAAGTAATGATATCCCCGTGGGTCCCGGAAGAGGTTCCGCGGCAGGAAGTATCGTTTCTTATGCATTAAAAATTACTAATATTAATCCTATTAAGTACAGTCTGCTCTTTGAGCGTTTCCTGAATCCGGAGCGTGTATCCATGCCGGATATCGATATTGACTTCTGCTTTAACAGACGTCAGGAAGTCATTGATTATGTGGGGCGCAAATATGGTGCTGATAAGGTGGTGCAGATTGTAACCTTCGGTACCATGGCAGCTAAGGGTGTACTGCGTGACGTGGGACGTGTAATGGATATGCCCTATGCTTTTGTGGACTCCATCGCCAAGATGGTGCCTGCGGAACTGAATATTACTCTGGAAAGAGCATTGGAAATGAATCCGGAGCTGCGTAAGCTCTATCAGGAGGATGAGCAGGTACACCACCTGATTGACATGAGTAAGCGTCTGGAGGGATTGCCCAGACATACCTCCATGCATGCGGCGGGTGTAGTCATCTGCCAGAAGTCTGCAGATGAGTTCGTGCCGCTGTCCAGAGGCTCAGACGGTTCCATTACCACACAGTTTACCATGACCACATTGGAGGAGCTGGGACTTTTGAAGATGGATTTCCTGGGTCTGCGTACCCTTACGGTTATCCATGATGCAGTGAATTTTATTGAAAAAAGCACAGGTGTACGCATTGATGTGGATCACCTGGATTATGATGATAAAGCGGTACTTGCCAGTATCGGTACCGGCAAGACGGACGGCGTATTCCAGCTGGAAAGTGCCGGAATGAAGAGCTTTATGAAGGAATTAAAGCCCCAGAGCTTAGAGGACGTAATTGCGGGCATATCCCTGTACCGTCCCGGCCCCATGGACTTTATACCCAAATATATCAAGGGTAAAAATGAGCAGAGCGCGGTGACCTATTCCTGCCCTCAGCTGGAGCCTATTTTGTCTCCTACCTACGGTTGTATCGTGTACCAGGAGCAGGTAATGCAGATTGTGCGTGATCTGGGCGGCTATACCCTGGGACGAAGCGACCTGGTGCGCCGTGCCATGAGTAAAAAGAAACAGTCCGTTATGGAAAAGGAAAGGACTAATTTCGTATACGGTAATGAGGAAGAAGGCGTGCCCGGTTGTCTGGCTAAAGGTATTAATGAGGCCGTAGCGGGGCATATTTATGATGAGATGATGGACTTTGCAAAGTATGCTTTTAACAAATCACATGCGGCATGCTATGCAGTGGTTTCTTATCAGACTGCCTATTTGAAATATTATTATCCCGTGGAGTTCATGGCAGCATTAATGACATCTGTTATTGATAATCCCACCAAGGTATCCGAGTATATTCTCAGCTGCCGAAGTATGGGTATCGAACTATTGCCTCCTGATATCAATGAAGGCGAAAGCGGCTTCTCCGTATCCGGCAGCAGCATCCGTTATGCGCTGACGGCCATTAAGAGTATGGGCCGTAATGTGATTGACTCCATCGTGGAAGAGCGTCGCCAGCGGGGACCTTTTACCAATCTGAAGGATTTCATCACCCGTATGGCAGATAAGGACCTGAATAAAAGGGCCATTGAAAACTTTATCAAGGCAGGAGCACTGGACAGTCTGGGCGGTACCCGTAAGCAGTTTATGAGTATTTATGTGCAGATACTGGACAGCATTAATAAGGATAAAAAGAGCAATCTGGCAGGACAGATGTCCCTTTTTGACATTGCTTCCGAGGAGGATAAAAGTGATTTCGAGATACGCATGCCGGATGTGGGCGAGTATACTAAGGAGATGAAGCTTGCTTTTGAAAAGGAAGTGCTGGGTATTTATGTCAGTGGTCATCCTCTGGAGGAATACCAGGAGCTGTGGCAAAAGCATATTGACCATACCACCAGTGACTTCGTGCTGGAGGAAGAGACCGGAGCAGTAAAGGTGGAGGACCAGTCCAGGGTGGTCATCGGCGGCATGGTAGCGGCCAAGACAGTGAAATATACCAAGAATGATAAAATCATGGCCTTCCTGAATATGGAGGACCTGGTGGGCAATGTGGAAGTAGTGGTATTCCCCAAGGATTACGAAAAGTATGGGGACTTGCTGAAAGAAGAGGAAAAGCTCTTTATCAGAGGCCGTGTGTCCGTGGAAGAGGACAAGGACGCCAAGCTGATTTGTGAACAGATAGTGCGCTTTGAAGATGCGGCTTCACAGGAAAAGCTTTTTAAACAGGATTTCGGCGGCAACAGACGGGGCTACGGCAGCGGCTGGGGCAGTGGCGGCAACCCGAAAAGCTACGGAAATGCCAGTGGCGGTTACGCCGGTCAGGGAAGCGGTAATGCGCAGGGCGGCAATGGCATCGGTGCATACGGCGGACAGTACGGCGGTGGGAACAGGCAACAGACGCAGACCGCATCTAAGGTGCCCGAAGGCATCTGGGTCCAGTTTGCTACTCCCGAAGAATATAGGGAAAAGGAACAGCTTCTGCTGGAGGCTATTGCAGATTCTGACGGCAATGACGATGTGGTAATCTACGTGAAAGAGCCCAGAAGTGTGAAAATACTGCCCGCAAATCAGCGTGTAAATGCCGATGAGGGGCTAAAAAGCCGATTATCCGCTATTTTTGGCGAACAAAATGTAAAAGTTTTGATAAAATCTATTGAAAAGCGGTAAAAAATGGATTAGAATGGGGTCTTAGGGAAATAAGGAGAAACCTTGATTTATTAACCCGGAGGTAATTTCATGGCAAAAGAAATTAAAACAATTGGCGTATTAACAAGCGGCGGCGACGCACCCGGTATGAATGCAGCCATCAGAGCTGTAGTGCGTACTGCTGTTTCCAGAGGCATAAAAGTAAAGGGCATTAAGAAAGGCTACATGGGTCTGCTCAATGAAGAAATTGTTGATTTGATTCCCAAGAACGTATCCGATATCATCCAGAGAGGCGGTACCATTCTGGGTACAGCCAGATGTCTGGAATTTAAGACTGCGGAAGGTCAGCGCAAGGGTGCTGAGGTCTGCAGAAAGCATGGTATCGACGGTATGGTAGTAGTGGGCGGAGACGGTTCTTACCGCGGTGCCCAGGCTCTTTCCAGAAACGGTATCAATACCATCGGTATCCCCGGCACCATCGATTTGGATATCGCATGTACAGACTATACCATCGGTTTCGATACTGCGGTAAACACTGCAATGGAAGCTATTGACAGGGTAAAGGATACTTCATCCTCCCATGAGCGTTGCAGTATTATCGAAGTTATGGGCCGTAATGCAGGTTATATTGCACTTTGGTGCGGTATTGCCAATGGTGCGGAAGATATCCTTTTGCCCGAGAAGTATGATTTCAACGAGCAGAATATTATTAATAATATTATTGCAAACCGTAAGAAAGGCAAAACACATCATATCATTATCAACGCGGAAGGCATCGGACATTCCACCTCCATGGCAAGGCGTATTGAAGCTGCTACCGGTATTGAGACCAGAGCTACCATTTTAGGCTACATGCAGCGTGGCGGCCGACCTACCTGTAAGGACAGATACTATGCATCCATTATGGGCGCATATGCAGTGGACATCCTCCGGGAAGGTAAGACCAACAGAGTAGTATGCTACCGCAATGGTCAGTACACGGACCTTGATATTGAGGAAGCATTAAATATGAAGAAAAATGTGGACGAGTATGAATTTGAAGTAGCACATTTACTGTCCGTATAGTACACGAACTACATGACGGCTGTACCTTTGGTTGGTATGGCCGTTTTTCACTTCATGGGAAATGTATTATGAAGATTAGAATGTCAAAAGGTGGTAATTAAATTTCTAAGGCAAAATGCACGAAAAATATAAACGCAAACAACTGCAACGTGCTGACAAACTAACCGGTAACTGCGACTAAAGACTCTCAGCAGAGGCTTCGAGCCCAGTCTTCGTAACCGGTGGATTTTGTCAGTCACTAAAAACGCAGTTTAAGAGTTTGCTTATTACATATTTGGTGCATTTTGCCCTACAGTATTTTATAAACCACCTTTTGACACTCTAATCCTATGCTGAAAAACGCTCCGCTTCAGTGCGGGAATGGGCGAGGTAAGAGATGATAACCAGTGCAGCAAACGCAAGAATAAAACAAGTGATACAATGGCAGACCAAGGCCAGGGAACGCCGTAAGGACGGCGTGTTCATAGCAGAGGGCATTAAAATGTTTGAGGAGGCTCCGCAGGAAAGTATCCTGGAAGTATACGTGGCTGCGGGTCAGATCCCATTGCTACGGCAGACCGAACAAGTATGGAACAAGCTTGAGGAAGTGGGATTTGAAGAAGTTTCTGACGATATCTTTGCCAAAATGTCCGATACACAGACCCCACAGGGGATACTTACCGTACTCAGACAGCCTGAGTATCGACTGGAAAGTATGCTGGATGCAGAGAACCCTCTAATCGTAATACTTGAAAATCTCCAGGACCCGGGCAACCTGGGCACCATCCTCCGTACAGGTGAAGGTGCAGGAATAACAGGTGTTATTTTGAGCAAACAGACTGTAGACATATATAACCCCAAGGTCATCCGCGCCACCATGGGTTCTGTTTACAGAGTGCCTTTCGTATATGTGGAAGATTTACAGGAAGTATTGGAGCAGATGCACCAAAAGGGTATACATACCTATGCGGCACACCTGAAGGGCGAGACCTATTATGATTCCTTTTCCTTCCGGGAGCCCACGGCTTTTCTGATCGGTAACGAAGGAAACGGACTCAGCGATGCCATATCAGAGGTAGCAGATTCCTATCTGAAGATACCCATGGAGGGAAAGGTGGAATCCCTGAACGCAGGAGTGGCAGCGGCGTTACTGATGTATGAAGCCCATAGGCAGAGACGGTAGCGGATGTACTCCTGCATCACCTAATACATTAGTGATAAAAGGATGTACGGGCGCCTTAAGCAGGGTGAGCATATTACATTAAATCGGATGCTATAAAAGATAGCAGATTTTATAAAAGACAGAAGGGAGAAGGTTATGAAAATAGGTTTTATAGGATTAGGAAATATGGCAAGTGCCATTATGGGAGGAATGTTAAAAAAGCAGATCGTGAAAGCATCAGACCTGCTGGGAGCGGACAAATATGCCGCAGCCGCAGAGAATGCCAAGGGCAAGCTGGGAATCACTGTTTGCAGTGATAATAAAGAGGTGGCCGGCGGGGCAGATATCCTGTTTCTGGCAGTAAAGCCCAACGTGCTTCCTACTGTGCTGGAAGAAATCAAAGATGTACTGCGTCCCCAAACCATTCTCATCAGTATCGTGGCAGGCAAGAGCCTGACATTTATAGCAGAGGGTCTGGGAAAGGATACATTTAAAATAATCCGCTGCATGCCCAATACTCCTGCACTGGTGCTGGAAGGCTGCACCGGCGTATGCGCCAATGAGAATGTAACAGAGGAAGAGCTGGAAACGGCGCTGACCTATCTGCGCAGCTTTGGACGAGCCATCGTAGTGCCGGAGAGCCAGATGGATGCTGTAGTAGGTGTCAGCGGCAGCTCACCTGCTTATGTGTTTATGTTTATCGAAGCTATGGCAGATGCCGCAGTGGCAGCAGGTATGCCCCGTGCACAAGCCTACGAATTCGCTGCCCAGGCGGTGCTGGGAAGCGCTAAGATGGTGCTGGAGACCGGCAAACACCCCGGTGAATTAAAGGACATGGTATGTTCTCCCGGCGGCACCACCATCGATGCCGTTAAGGTATTGGAAGAAAAAGGCCTGCGGGCAGCAGTGATGGCCGCTATGGAAGCCTGCGTGGAAAAATCAAAGAAGTTATAGGCCTGTCTAACATTTTTGATAGATAAAAGCCCTTGTCATTAAATGTAAAATAAGGTAGAATTTCCTTGTGGATATAGGTAGCAAACTCACGGAAACGTGAGGACGCAAAGCTGGAAGTCTACGTGATGGGGGATTACTTTAGGGGACATACAGGGAGTAGTGTATTCTGTCATAGGATGGTTCGGTTGCAATGAAGAGTTCATTGCAACCTTTTTTATTTGGATAAGCGGGGAAAGCAATCGCGGAGCGTTCATATAGATAAAAAATATAAGGGAGAAGACATATGAAGAAAAAGAGATTTGCCATGTTGGCAGTGATGCTGCTAACCATAATAAGCTGCATGCTGATGACGGGCTGCGGAAGCGGTAAGGCCAGAACAGAGAGTCAGATGAAGCGTGTGGCAGCAGATTTGTTGGAAGAAAAGTATGATGAGGAATTTGAGATACATTATGCATGGCCAAGAGATTCATCATTATTTTATGCCACCTGTTCACCTAAGGACGATATGGATATTGTGTTTGAGATGCAGGCGTATAATGATGGAAGGGGTCTGTATATGGATGAATATCTGCAAGGAGCGGTAGCAAAATTAGTGGAAGCAGAAATTGAACCTAAGATACAAGAAATTTTTGAAGATGCTTATTTGGAAGTTGCATTTACATGGGTTACAGAGACAAAGGATTATTATGAAGGAGTTACCATAGAGGAATATTGCCAATTATA
>JAFXEW010000032.1 GCA_017513625.1 Lachnospiraceae bacterium
AATGCGAAGCATTCTATCAGAAAAAACATAGAATATCTTGGGCAACGTACTTTGTTGCCCTAGATATTCTTTTTTCCTATTCGGCGTCTGCTACTTCTTCGATGTCTTCTGCTTCTACAGTTACATCTTCTTCAGTGTAAACTGCTTCACCCTGGTTTGCTTCGATAACAGCGTCTGCCATCTTTGCAACGATTAACTTAACTGCTCTGATAGCATCATCATTACCGGGGATGATGTAATCTAATTCTTCAGGATCACAGTTGGTATCGCCGATACCGATTAAAGTAATACCCAGTGAGTGTGCTTCCTGTACACAAATTCTTTCCTTCTTGGGATCTACTACGAAAATAGCATCGGGAATTCTGGTCATATTCTTGATACCGCCAAGGTTCTTCTCCAGCTTCTCCCACTCTTTCTTTAACTCGATAACTTCCTTCTTAGGCAGTACGTCAAAAGTACCGTCCTCAGACATGGTCTCAATTGCATGTAATCTGTCGATACGGGACTGGATGGTCTTGAAGTTGGTAAGCATACCACCCAACCATCTTTCATTTACATAGTACATACCGCAACGCTCAGCCTCAGTCTTAACTGCATCCTGTGCCTGCTTCTTGGTACCAACGAACAGAATGGTACCGCCCTGTGCAGCGATTTCGGAAATTGCTTTGTAAGCTTCGTCTACCTTGCCTACAGACTTCTGTAAATCGATGATGTGGATACCGTTTCTCTCGGTGAAGATGTAAGGAGCCATCTTAGGGTTCCATCTTCTGGTCTGATGTCCAAAATGAACACCTGCTTCAAGTAACTGTTTCATAGAAATAACGCTCATTTTTTTACCTCCGTTTGGTTAAAATCTTCCGCTCTCCCTTGCCGCAGGATAATCCTCCGGTGCCGGACCCGCGTTAAGAATCCGGTTTCTCTGACAGCAATCCTGCTCTTACAGAACACCACTGCCAAATCGGGATGCGTGTTTTTTAGTCACAACGTGAAAATTATAACATAAGAAAACCCCTGTTGCAAGGGGTTTTTCGTTAATTTACGTAAGTATCTTCCGTATATCGTATCTATTTACTTCTTGATATTATCTTGGCAATTTCTTCGTAGGTGCTTCCGGGATAAATCTGAAAGTTTCCCACACTGATGCGCTTATCATAACCGTTTCCGCACAAATATGCATCAAAGGCTTTTGCGCTATCCACCAGCCCTGCTTCTGCCAAATCCCTGCTTACACTGACGGAACTGTCCCCCCGTACGATGGTAATGGTAACCGGCGCTGTAGTCTCTTCACCTGCAGTGGATATACTTTCACTGCCTGTCTCTTCCTGCCCGGCAGATGTGTCTGCCTCTTCTGTTTCTTCCTCTCCGGAAGTCACGCTTTCGTCACCCGTTACTTTTGAATCAGAAGTGCTCACATCGTCAGACTCTTCTTCCTCTTCCGATACAGTAGCTTCCTCTGTCCGCACTTCGGATAAAGTCATATTGGTTTTATCCACCATCCCAAGTTCCAAAGCTCTTTCACGAATCTGTACATCAGTCATCTCAGGTTTCCCGGTAAGTCCAAGAATCAATGCCGTCACCAGAATTCCCATGCCCAGGCCTCTTAAATAATATTTTAACATCATTTTATTTCCTAATACCCATCCTTTTCCCTATTCCGGTATGTCACTTTATATGTTTTTAAACAAATCAATGACCAGCTTTACTTCTCCGACCCCGAGTCCCAACTCTCTGGCAATGTCCACCTTGTCCATACCCCGGGCATGAAGTTCCAGAATACGTTCGTTTGAATTTAATACCGATTCTTTTGCAGGCTCTTCCACGTGATTATCGATTCCTTCCGCAGGCTTATCCTCCGTTTGCTTCTCTGCATAAGCCTCGTCAACGGTTACGGTATCGGGAGTCAATATCCTGAAAGGAGTAACCGTCTCCTCTGTTTCTTTTTGTGTCTCAACCGCTTCTTTTGCGGCACGGCCGGCTTTCTTTACGGATTTATTTACCTCACGTACCTTTTCATCAGCCTCTTTTACCGTGTTTTTCAGATACTGCTGCTTATCATTAAGCATATCATATAAAAACAGCACCTCATTGTGATTTCGGTTAATTTCCTGCAGAACCGTATCTGAGTACTCATTAACTGCCATGATCTTTTCATTGGACAAACGTTCCAGAGAACGCTCTGTTTTTTCCAGTGCATAGGTAACAGTCTCATCCACCATATCACTGACCTGCAACTTTGCATCCTGCATCTCCTCAGATACAAGTGCCTTTATCTCCTCACGGGCTATTTTTTCCGTTCCCGCACCTTTATCTTCCTGCTTTGCAGGGAGCACATATCCCAATATAAGTATTATGGCTCCTGCAATCAGCAGAATAATCTCTAATGCACCCATTATGCCTTAACCTTTCGCATGTTAAACTTTCATATCAAAACTACTGCGTCCTTTTACCACAACCTTATCCTCGTTCTGCTTACGACGCCGTCTTCCGCCGTCTCCGGCATATTCATTTTTACCCTTTTCCTTGGCATCAAATTTTTCGGAATGCCACTGGGTATTATCCCCGCTACGCACCTCTTTGGTTCGTTGCTCTACCTCCTTCTGCATCTGCTGCCCCAGATTACTTTGGTCAATCATCCCTTTGTTGTCTGCATTCTGCTTCAGCATGGTAAGGTCCTGGGATCTGGATATGGTTGTCAATTCAATGGAACCCCAAGCCATACTTCCACCGCCTTTCCGTTACATCGGCACACTCTTTACTTCACCGCCGATACGTTCAAATTTACAATAATGATGCTCCGACTTTAATATCGTAGACACATCACCGATGATGATGGTTGTACCGGGATATACGATATCTTGTACCACCACTTCTGCTTTTCTTTGTATCTCTATCTGTTCCTGTAATGCATTGGCATGTTCGTTCTTTTCAGCCAATTCCTTTTTCTTCATCTCCAAAAGCTGTGCAGCACTCTTAATATACTTTATCTGTTCTTCCGTAAAACGTGCACCCTTTGCTTTTTTCTCCATAAAGTTTGCAATAACAGGTTGTGTATTCTTGATAATCTTGACGATTTCGGTCATATCTTTCTGCAGATTAATATATTCATTCTTTACATCCTGGTCCACGCCTACTTCCACAATGGTAGATGTTCCCATGGCAGCACCAAGTGTCTTTACTTTAATACAGTTACCGGCCTGTACATGGCCTCCTGTAATAAATCCCTTTCTGCCGTTAACCTCCAGCTCCACACCTGCGGAAACCTGACTGTGCAAAATCGCTTCGGTACGCACATAACCGCCGGCTTTAACATTTGCATTTTCAATAAATTTAGCAACGATATCACCACCGGCCTCCAAGGTTCCTTTGGTCATACCATTCATGCCGCGGGCTATGATTATATTGCCACCGGCTTTAATATGGGCGCCTTCCACCACACCGTTAATAATTACATTACCCAGGGCGTTAATAATGAAATTCGACGCAACATTGCCGTTTACCTGAACACTTCCTTCAAAATCAATATTACCGGTAGACATATCCACATTTTCTACTTCATAAACATTGGACACAAATACTTTATCATCCACCAGCATTACATGTCCGTCTACCTTAGAGGTAATCAAAAGCTTATCCTCGGACAATTCAATATAATTGGCAAACTTTAATACAGCCCTTTTCACATCACGGGGTTTAATATGGGCACCGTTAACATTGATTCCGGGTTCACCCACATCTTCCGGAATGATTCTGGCCAGAACATCCCCCTTTCGGCAATGATTTATCATATTCAGGTTAAAGAAATCCACACTGCCGTCTTCACGTTCCGTAGGTTGTATATGTAAATCCGTATTAAAATAATATACTATTTCAGCATCCCTGCCGTGTCTGGGCGGCTTACCTTGTGCTACAGGCAAATCGGTACAATAAACTCCTACAGATCGAAAATGCGCCTGAAGTATCTGCATTTGTATTCCGTAAACAATATTAGCGCTTGCTAAATCCCTGACAAATTCTTCCATGGGCATACGGCTACCATTCTCAGACGGCGGATAAAAACGGGCGGTTACAAGCATACTATCTTCACTGGTTCTTAAAATATATTTTTCATGCACTACAGGGCATTCACCGATTCCCAGCATGATAACATCCTGCCCCGGCTGCATCATCAGCTTTTTCACACTAACTGCATCATATACTATCCCTGCATGATCCAAATACAGCAATATATCCTCCAGCGTAACCTCTTTGCCGCCGGCCTCTGCATCATATATCTTCAATCCAAATCCACCGGGTATTTTTACTAACTGAAAATATCCGTTTTTCATAACTATCTGCCCCATTTCCGGATTTCTTAAACTGCAAGAATTCCCATATACTTACCCATTTTATCCTTCATTTTCTGAAGCGCCCTTGTATGAAGCTGCGATATTCTGGACTCGGAAACTTCCAGAATATTGCTGATTTCCTTCAGTGTCAATTCTTCGTAATAGTAAAGTGTGATGACCTTTTGCTCCTTCTCCGTCAAAAGTTCAAGTGCCTCTCCAAGCACCTTGGTCAACTCCTGTTTCTCGTAGCTTTCTTCCGGACTGTCAAACCGTGCTGTGGTCTGTCTGCTGTAGTCCTGGGAAATATCACTTCCCTGGTCCATAAATTCATTCAGGGATACCACGCCGGTAATCTTCATCTGGGACTGCCAATCCAGATATTCATCATCAGTAATTCCTAACTTCTCTGCAATTTCTTCATCCGTAGCCATACGCCCTGTAGTCTGCTCTATTTCGCGGATAACAGTATCGATTTTTTTCTGCTTTTGGCGGATTGTTCTGGGAATCCAGTCCATCTTACGTATCTGGTCCAGTATAGCACCTCTGATACGGAGACTTGCATAAGTTTCAAATTTAACTTCTTTCATGTAGTCAAACTTGTCAATTGCATCTATCAGTCCGAAAATACCGTAGCTGACTAAGTCCTCATACTCTACATTATAGCCCAGATACATACTGAGTCTGCCTGCCACTACCTTAACAAGCGGTGCATATTCCAGAATTATTTTTTCACGTAATTCTGCTGTTTTGCTTTTAGCGTAATCTTCCAGCAACTTCTTCTTTCCGTTTTCATCCATGGAACCTCTGCACCTCCTTTGTAAAAATTATTTGTTTTATGCCTGCTCCGGTTCGGCATTTTCTTTTTCTGCTTCTTCCAGCGCCTGCTTTGCCTTTTCTTCCTTTGCAAGTCTCTCTGCTTCCTGGGCCTTGCGGTTCTGCTTTTCAAAATGATTCAGGCACCATTTGAGCCAGAAACCCAGACAGCCGAAAATGATCAGCGTAATAAGCAGACGCACCAGCATCTCAAACAACGGATACCGGTAAATAACCATAATCACACTTACAACTGTTCCCGCTATCAGCATAAAGAACAGGGGAAGATTATTTCTCTGCATATCTTGTCCTCAACTTTATATAATTAATATAGTCTTTCCTACCGCTTTTATATGGAACTCACCGGTTTCAGGAAAAAAAGTAACGGTACGGCCATAGTTCTTACCCGTATCCTCAGCCAGTAAAGGAATGTTTAGCTTAACCAATGTCTGCTTACTGGCCTGTATATTTCTTTCTCCTACCTGCATGGTATCGGATGTTCCTGCAAATTTAAACATAGTAGCACCACCGGCTATTTTGGCTACCATTCTGTCTCTTTTGGCTCCGCGCTTTTCCATCTGTTTCACCAGTTCCGGTATTCCGGTGTCTGCAAACTTCGCAATATTCTGTTGTGCATTCCGTATTGCCGTACTATCCGGTAGCATAATATGCGCCAGGCCTCCTACCTTACTGATTGGATCTCTTATGGCTATACCTACACAAGACCCAAGTCCTAAGGTAATCACCCCGTCCGGTGCGACGCAGGTTTTCAAATCTGCCATCCCTACTTTTATAATCTCGCCCATTGACGTACCTTCCTATTTTCAGAATTAATAAGCTTATATCACAATCCCCAGTGACGCTAATATTTTAGCATATGAGTCCAAATCGGGAATCAGTATGAAGTAACCGTCAATAGCCACTTCATCATAAAACTGAGACTGAATTAACAATATCTTATCTCCCATAATACCAAAATACGCTGCCGGAACACTTAAAATAGCTCCTGCCATATCAATGGTCACCTCAGGAGGCGTGGGATAAATGGTCATATTAGTAAGGGAAGACAAGGAATTCAAGTATGCTCCGGTAATAATATTCCCTACTTCCTGCATAGCCGACCTCTCCATTTCACCAAAGTCTTTGCCCGCCATACCCATCATAATTTTATCCAGAAGATGCTGTGCACTTTCTTTTTCTACCAAAAACATCATGCTTCCGGTAATATCGCCTTCTACTCCCAGATACACCGCTACCATTATCTGTTCTTCGCCGCCCATCAAAGCACCTACCTCTTCAATGTCCAGCAATTTAACCTGCGGCACCTTCATATCCACCTTACATTGCAACATCTGTGATAATGCAGTCATGGCATTACCTGCACCGATGTTGCCGATTTCTTTTAAAACATCATAATACACTTCAGAAACCTGCTCTAAACTAAGATTGCCCATATTTTTCTCCAATCTGCATATATACTATGTAGAAAATAACTGCTGCGGTTCCGCTGCGGGTCCATCTTCTATCCGGACTTGTAGCCTGCCCGCAAAACCGGGCAGGCTAACATTTTCACTTATTCGGTATCTTCCAATGTAATAGTATTTAAATCAAGCAAGGAAATCAATTCTTCGCCATGTTTACCTACCGCATTGATGTAACTTACTTTACCATTTCTGTTATGAGCCAGTTTTTCAATGGATTCTTCGGGAAGGGCAATTACTTCCTTCACCTCATCCACTATGATCCCCACATTACCTTCCTGCTCAAGTTTCAGAATAATAATACGGGTGGCTTTGGTTATTACATCCTCTTCCAAACCCATTTTTAGACGCAGACTCATTACAGGGACCACTTCACCACGTAAGTTAATTACACCCTTCAGATATGCAGGCACCTTGGGTACACGGGTCACTCTCTGCATTCTCACAATATTATCAATATATTTAATATCTATACCAAACTGTTCCTCACCCATGTTGATGACTATGTACTGGGTTAAATTCAGAAGGTCGGATTTCTCACTGCTTACAATTTGATTATTTACCATTAACTGATCCATAAATCTCCACTCCTTCCTACATTAACGCATTGGCATCCAGAATAAGTGCCACTTCACCGTCACCTAAAATAGTTGCGCCACTGATAAACTTCGTCTGCTTGATATATTTACCTAAGGACTTAATAACGATTTCCTGCTGTCCGATTAATTCATCGATTACAAGACCGGCCATCTTATCGCCCTTCTTCACGATTACCACTGCCATATTGTCTTCGGGTGCTGTCGTACTTTCCACTTCCAGAATCTCGGATAATCTGATAATAGGAATTACCGTTCCTCTCAGATTAATCACTTCTTCATTCTGTACCAGTTTAATATCTTCCGGTGCAATATCCTCTATAGTCTGGATGGAACCAAGGGCAATTGCATACTTCTCGCCGCCCACTACTACCATCAGAGCCTGAATAATTGCAAGTGTCAGAGGAAGTCTGATAGTCCAGGTACTTCCTACTCCTAATTCAGACTTCACTTCCACTTCACCGCTGAGTGATTCTATCTTGGATTTAACAACATCCAGTCCCACACCGCGTCCGGATACATCTGTAACCTTCTTTGCAGTAGAAAAGCTGGGAAGGAACAGCAGGTTAATGATTTCCTTATCAGTCATATTGTCTGCCTGCTCAGGTGTTATAGCACCACGCTCGATTGCTTTGCTCTTAACTGCTTCCACATCGATACCGTTACCGTCATCCCTTACCTCAATGATGACATTATTACCATCCTGGTATGCATCCAGGAAAATAGAACCCACCTCAGGCTTACCACGCTTTTTACGTACTTCAGCGGATTCCAAACCATGATCGGCAGAATTACGTAATAAGTGCATCAGCGGATCACCGATTTCATCTACCACGGTACGGTCAAGTTCTGTTTCCTCACCTGTCATGTACAATTCCATCTTTTTATTTAAAGTTTTAGATAAGTCACGAACCATTCTGGGGAATTTATTCACTACGCTCTCAATGGGAACCATTCGCACTTTCATAACGGACTCATGCAGATTGGTAGTTACACTCTCCAGATATTCAATATGTTCTTCCACCCCGGCATTCTGCTCCTGGGTGCTGGCAGCCACTAGTGAATTCTTAGCAATAATCAATTCACTTACCAGATTCATCAAAACATCCAACTTTTCAATATCTACACGCACGGTTCTGTTCACCACAGGCTTACCGGGAGTCTGCTTCTTCTCTGCCGCAGGCTTAGGCGCGGCTTTCTTGTTATTATCGCCGGCCGGAACTGCTGCTGCGCTTTGCGGCTTGGGTGCTTCCGTCTGCATGGAAACTGCTACTGCTTCGTAGCTCTTGTTCTTTTCCAGTGCAATCGAATCACCGGTTACTTTTGCGATTTCAGATACATTTGCAGCCGCATTCATTACATCTTCAAGGGGCTGCTCTGAAATGACTACAAGTGTAAAATCCTTATCAAATTTCTCGTCTTCCACATCCTGGGCACTGGGTACGGAAACAATTATTTCGCCCTTTTCTTCCAAAGCTTTGAATACAAGGAATGCTCTTGCAGCCTTCAGTATACAACTGTCCTGTACCACTACATTGATACCGTATACATTTTTACCCATCTTCTGGGCTTCTTTAATAACACGGATCTGGGTCTCTTCCAGATTAATGGAATTCCACTTTTCTTCTTCGTCTGCGCCTGCTCCGGAAGATGCAGCTTCACCGGTAGGTGCACTTTCCTTTTTAGGTTGGGGCACACTTCCACCGTTTAAAATCGCATTGAGACGATCTATAATAGCCTGATTATCATTGGTTCCTTCAGATGCTGAGCTCTGAATATTATCAGTGTACTCCTCCAATGCATCCAGACACTGGAACAATACATCAATCATTTCAGGCATAACTTTCAATTTGCCGTTTCTGACTTCGGAAAAAACATTTTCCATATCATGGGTCAGATTCTTCATCCTTTCATAACCCATGGTTCCGGCCATACCCTTCAGGGAATGCGCCGCACGAAAAATCTCATTAATGGTGTTTTCATTCTCGGGATCCGACTCCAGAATCAAAATCTGGGTGTTCAAATTCTGCAAATGCTCCTTTGTTTCATCAAGGAAAATCTCAAGATACTGGCTAACGTCCATTTTATCCTCCGTCCCGCCACCTTTATCAGTGGCCCAAAATTATTGTACAGCTATACCAACCTGTAAAACAATTTCCTGTGCAAGCTGTTCCAGGGAAATTACCTGGTCTGCAAGACCTGCTTCCACAATGCTCTTAGGCATTCCGTATACTACACAACTCTCACGGTCCTGCGCAATCACATGCACCTTTTTACTATCTTTCAGGTTTCTGATGCCTTCCGTTCCGTCCGCTCCCATACCGGTCATTACCGCGCAGACTACTTTATCAAAAAGGCTGCTTTTCAGGGATTCATACATATAATTGGCACAGGGTCTTACGCCTTCTCTGGGCGGTTCATCGGTATACTGCACATAGTATCTGCCCATGGAGGAGGTTCTGATCTTCATATGACGTCCTCCCATGGCAATGTACACACAACCCTCTGATAATTCCTGTCCGTCCTGAGCTTCTACCACCTTGATTTTGCAATTGGCATCCAGTCTTTCGGCAAGAGAAGCCGTAAATCCTTTGGGCATATGCTGCACCACCAATACAGGGGCATCCAATGTGGCAGGCAGACCGGATATAAGCGTCTGAAGGGACTTGGGACCTCCTGTGGAGCTTGCAATAGCCACCACCTTTTTGCCCGGCACCTTTAAAGGTGTTTTCTGAATCATATCCGCAAGACGGATATTCATTTTCTGTTCAAGGTGCTGTGTTGCAGCATCCTTAAAGACGGGCATCTTACCGGACGCTACTCCCTCCAGAATCCGTAACAGTTCGGTCCTGAATGTTTCCACTCTGCAGTCCAAAGCATTATCCGGTTTATGTATGAAATCCAGGGCTCCAAGTTCCAATGCATCCAACGTAGTCTTGGCACCTTCTCTGGTGTCGGTACTGGCCATCATTACCTTTGCAGGAATCTTATATTTCTGCAGTTCTTTTAACAATTCCAGACCGTTCATCTTGGGCATGTTTACATCCAAAACCACTGCATCATATTGGTTTCTGCTCAACAAATCAAAGGCTTCCAGACCATTGGTAGCTCTTGCGACTACACGGAACCTCTCATCACTATCAATTATATCACAGAGCACTCTTCTCATAAGTGCAGAATCATCTACAACCAGAATTTTTTTCATATTTTACCTCTATTCTTGTGTATAATCTGAAAATTTATACAACAAATCATCACAAAACAACAAAAGTCATTTTTTAATCAATTTTTCGACTTTTTCTTTCTTCTTCAAAAATGAATTTAATGATATCTTCACGAGCCCTGGCTTCAATATTACGGAATTGAACGCGATGCTCGCACAATTCAGGTCTGTTATCCAACCTTCCCGAACTCAATATCTCACCGACCACTTCCAGTTCCTTAATGCGCTCAGAAATCTTTAATCTAAATGTACAATAAATCAGACTGCCTACTGCAAACGTCTCCGAAGACATGAAACGAAGTCCGCCTCCACTGATATCAACGATCACTGCCGGTATCGTAAGAAGGTCTTCTTTAAACTCCGGTCTTTGATTATTTGTAACACTCTTCTCTTCCTCTTCATCCAAGTTACGCACCTGCATTTCAAATGCACAGGAATATCTGTAATATTCACGGCGCTGATACTTACGCAAATTCGTTTCAAACTCCAGGCGAATCAACACCAGCTTATTATCCCTGTACCTGTCAATTACCTTTGCTACACACTGATACAAACCGGTCTTATTATAAAATACCAGTTCGTATTTGGCTCCAAGCGAAAGCAACACCGGCTTATTCTGTTCCATGGGCATTAATATCTCCACTGTGTCATTGGACAAAATTTCCTGCAGACTGCTGATATAATATTTACTTTTCTCACCTTTAATCTTCTGTTCCAGGGGTTGTATTTCCACCTTATCCCCTTCGGTCAGAAAATTGGATAACATCTGTCCCGTCATATAGGGTCCTCATTTCTTTTATATCTCTACCTGCCGTTTATCATATGTGAAAAAAAGGCTGCCATTCCACGCTTCGGTTGCTTTTCTGTTTCTTCCCTGCCTAAAAGCTTTCCTGCTATTTCTTCATATGCCCTGCTGGACTTTGCCTCCGGATGCTGCATAGACACCGGTACCTGTTGCATTACAGCCCTGCTTAACTGAATATCCTGGGGCACACTGCCCAGGAAAGTCATGGGTATCTTAAGATAGCGGGACACTACGGCATTCAGCTTGTTATACAGCATCTGCCCGCTTTCCTCTTTTTCTACTCTGTTGGCAATCATTTTCACCTTGGTAGTAGCTTCGTTAAAACGCGGGTGTCTGTATAACGCCTTCAAAAGAGAGTATGAATCCGTAATGGATGTGGGCTCCGGCGTGGTTACCAGCAAAATTTCTCCGCTGGCCACCAGAAATTCCAATACTGCCTCAGCAATACCGGCTCCCGTATCCACAATAATTATATCAGCCAGTGCGTCCAATTCTGCAAGATTCTGTATAATATATCCCAGATAATCCCTACCCAGATTAGCCATGCCGGCTATACCTGAGCCTCCGGATATAAATCCCACATCCATGGGTCCCCAGGTAATAATCTCTTTTATATTTTTTCCCTGATAAATTAAATCACATAAATTAAACTTAGGTACTGCGCCAAACATAATCTCTATATTGGCCAGACCGAAATCTGCATCCAGAATAATCACCCGCTTGCCCATTTTTTTGAATTGTATGGCAAGATTGATGGCAGTATTAGATTTGCCCACACCGCCTTTACCGCTGGTGACCGTAATCACTCTGGCAAGCGGCCGGGTCTGCCTGTTTGCTTTAATAATTCTTAACTGTTGTGCCTGGTCCATACTACTGTTGCCCTTCCTTACTCATGGGTCTGTTTACCGCCCAATAGCAATTTCACCGTCTTTTGTGCATCAAACTGCTCAATGTCGTCCGGAACATTCTGTCCGTTTGTAACAAAGGCAATAGGAGACTCACAGAATAATTTTACATTCAGTAAATTGCCAAATGTAGTAGTTTCATCCAGCTTGGTAAAAATCAGCTGGAATTTGGTTAATTCACTGTATCGTTTTACTATATTTAACAAATCCCTATATTTTGTGGTTGCACTAAGTACCAGGAACGCCTGATAATCACCGAATTCTTTTACGGTTTCCAGTAATTCCCTGGTATTATCCATCTGTTCTCCGTTCTGATGGGAATGACCCGTTGTATCCACAAATATATAATCAAAATCCTTAAAATCCGCAATTGCGTTTTTTAGTTCCTCTCCGGAGTATATAATCCTGAAGGGTACTTCCATAATATTAGCATAGGTACGTAACTGCTCCGTCGCAGCAATACGATAGGTATCCGCCGTAAGCAGCGCCACCTTTTTCTTTTGTTCTATGGAAAAAGTACTGGCAATCTTAGCTATGGTGGTAGTCTTGCCCACACCGGTTGGCCCCACAAAAAGTACCACTGAAGCCCCCTCACCTGAGGGTCTTATTCCCTCTGCCTTACCAAACTTCAGTATCATCTTCTGATATACATTAGCTAAAATGGCATCAATTGGAAGGTTTGGATTTTTGGTTTTTTCCACATCTTCCAAAATAGCATTGGCATACTTTTCATCCACCTCATTATCCAGCATGGTATTATATATCAGACGTATAAACTTCTGCTGTTCTTCTGCTGCTTTATCCCGTTCTCCGTTATCGCCTGTTTTTTCTTTTTTATCGGCTTTCTCAGTTAAAGCACCTTCCTCAACCGGCCTTTTTTCCTTTACCTCATCCGTAGCGGACTGCTCCGCCCCCTGCATCTGGGTCTGCAAAAATGTCTGAAGACTATCCAGCTTCTTTTCAATATTCTGGGAGCTCTCCAAAACAGGTTTCATCATAGAACTGTGTTCAGCCGGTTCATCGCTTCGGGGACGGATCGTTTCTCCCGTGCCGGTCGCAGACCTCACCATTTCCCTTTCTGATTCAAGCGCTGCGGTCACTTCCATATATTTCCCGGTCCAAAGCATACGAAGGCCCTTGGGGCGCACTTCCTTTACATTCATGATAACCAGGCTCTCGCCCAGTTCCTTTTTTGCAGCTTCTATAGCTTCCTCTTCTGTTTTTCCCTGAAACTTCTTAATAATCATTAAGCTGTCACCATCCCTACTGACTGTAATTCCACATTGGACTCTATTTCATTATAGGACACCACCACCAGGTCCTTATAATAATCCTCTACCATTCTCTTAAAATACATTCTGACAATGGGGGACGTAATGATAATCGGCATCTTACCCATGTTTTCCAACTTTTGCACTTCCCGTCCCAAAGCATCCACAATAAGTCTGGCTCTGGCCGGATCCAGATTGATAAATGCTCCTGTCTCGGTCTGTTTCACCCCTGCCATAATCTCCTGCTCGATTTTCGGATCAAGAGTCACCACACTGGTAGTATCATGGGCAGGAAAATATTTTGTGGAAATAGCCCTTTTCAGGCTCTGCCTTACATATTCGGTAAGGATATCCGTATCCCTTGTGGTAGGAGCATAGTCTGCAAGAGTTTCCATAATCGTAAGTAAATCCCTGATGGAAATACCTTCTTTTAACAGATTCTGCAAAACTTTCTGTATCTCACCAAGTCCAAGCAGCTTGGGTACCAGTTCTTCCACCAGGGAAGGATTGGTCTCTTTCATATTGTTGATAAGGTTCTGTACATCCTGCCTTGTAAGCATCTCTGATATATAATTTCTGATAATCTCTGTCAAATGGGTCGCAATAATGGACGGAGGATCAACAACCGTATACCCCAAACTCTCCGCACGTTCTCTCTGGCCTTCCGTAATCCATGTAGCCGGCAGATGGAATGAGGGTTCAAAGGTAGGAATACCTGTTATCTCTTCTTCTACATAACCGGGATTCATAGCCATATAATGGTCAAAAAGAATCTCTCCCTCAGATACCTGGATACCTTTAATCTTTATAATGTACTGATTGGGATTTAACTGAATATTATCCCTTAAACGGATAATGGGAACTACAGTACCCAGTTCCAAAGCAATCTGTCTTCGGATCATTACTACACGGTCTAACAGGTCGCCGCCCTGGTTGACATCTGCCAGAGGAATAATACCGTAACCGAATTCCAATTCAATAGGATCCACCTGCAACAGACTGTTCACGTTTTCAGGCTGTCTGATTTCTTCCGCCGCAGCCTCTTCACTGTCTATCTCACTTGCTATATTGGCAGTTTCAATGGTGCCAGCTATACTTCTGCCTACAATCACAAATATAACACCCATACCTACAAACAATATGGTATTTAACTCAGTCAAAAATCCCAGCATGGCCAGCATGCCGCCTACCAGATACAACACCTTGGGAATACCAAAGAGCTGACTGATTAAAGTAGAACCAAAATCTGCATCCTTACTTCCTTTAGTTACCAGAATACCGGTAGCCAATGATATTAACAGGGAAGGAATCTGGCTTACCAGACCGTCACCGATGGTTAATATGGTATACTTGTCCACTGCCGCACCGATATCAAGTCCCTGTCTGGTCACACCCATGATGATACCGCCTACGATATTAATGCCGGTAATCAAAAGCCCTGCCGTAGCATCTCCTTTTACGTACTTTACCGCACCATCCATAGAACCAAAGAAAGTAGCTTCTTCCTGAATTTTTTCACGTCTTCTTTTTGCTTCTGCGTCTGTTATGGCACCGGTATTTAAGTCCGCATCAATTGCCATCTGTTTACCGGGCATTGCATCCAATGTAAAACGCGCCGTTACTTCGGAAACACGTTCGGAACCTTTATTGATAACCATAAACTGGATTAATATCAGAATCAGGAATACAATGATACCGATTACCAGATCGCCTCCGCCTACGAATTCACCGAAGGTAGCAACTACATTTCCCGCATCACCATTTTTTAGAATCAATTTGGTGGAGGAAACGTTCAATGCAATTCGGAAAATAGTGGTAAACAGTAATATGGTAGGGAAGAAGGACATATCCAATACTTCCTTACTAAACATGGTACCAAATACAATAACAAGTGCCACTGAGATATTAATCGCTAAAAGTATATCCAGTAACGCAGCGGGAATGGGAACAATCAACATCAAAACTGCAGCCATGAGATACATCGCCACACCCAAATCTGCTTTTTTCATTTTCATGTTCTCACTTCCCTTCTGCTAAAATTTATGTCTATACCCTGCCCTGCATATGATATACAAAAGCAAGAACCTCTGCCACCGCCTGATAAAGCTCCGGCGGTACAGCCTGTCCCACTTCCACATTTGCGTACAGCATACGGGCAAGGGGTTTGTTTTCTACAATCTCAATATTATTGTCTTTGGCAACTTCTTTAATCTTGGCTGCCAGATAATCAGCGCCCTTGGCAAGCACTAAAGGGGCATCTGCCACTTCAGGGTCATATTTTACCGCCACCGCATAATGGGTAGGGTTTGTGATAACCACATCTGCCTGGGGAAGGTTCTGCATCATACGTCTCTGGGATACCTCACGCATTCTTTGACGAATTTTACCTTTTATCTGCGGGTCTCCTTCCTGCTGCTTATACTCTTCCTTGACTTCCTGTTTGGTCATCATCATATCTTTATGGAACTTTCTTCTCTGGTATATGAGGTCTGCCAAGGCTACAATCATAAAAACTGCCGAAATCTGAATACCCAGATCCGTAATCACATCCGCCATCAACTGAAGCCCTTCCAACAGTGACAGCTCATACATATTTTCCAGATAATACAATTTATCTTTCAGATTGGAATAACAGATATATCCGATTACAAAAAGCTTTGCAATGGATTTAATCAATTCCACCAGTGAATTAACTGAAATAATACGTTTAAACCCGGAAACGGGATTTAATCTGTTAAGCTTGGGCTTTAAAAGTTTCCCTGTGGGTTGCCATTTCACCTGCGCCACATCGCAGATAAATGCAATCACCATACCAATCAGTAACATGGGGGCCATAATTACCAGACATTTCAAAATCATATTTTGAAATATAATCCTTGTATCATTCACCGGCATAAATCCGTGCCAGAAAGTCACCACATCCGGAATCCGGTTGTAAATATCCGTAAATGCCTCCAGAAACTGGCTGCCCATCCTGCCCACCCAGACCTTCAATATCAGGAAAAAAGCAATAAGTCCCACTCCGGTGGCAATCTCCTTACTTTTGGCAACCTGACCTTCTTTTCTGGCATCTGAAAGCTTTTTGGCTGTAGGCTCTTCTGTTTTTTCACCTCCGGGTCCGTCTGCGAAGAACTGGAGATTATATTTCAAAGTCATCGCATACCCTCCACATAAGCCACAATCATCTGTTTCATTTCCTGGAATACATAATCCGCTGCATTACCAAGCATTCCAACTGTCAGAAACAGCACCAGTAAACCTGCAATTATTTTTAACTGGATACCTACCGCAAACATGTTCAGCTGAGGTGTAAGTCTGGCTATAATACCCAGCACTGCATCCATCAAAAGTACCACCGCAAATATGGGAAGCACAATCCGGAAGCCGATAATGACATAATCCCCTAAAAACTGCAGGGTACTTTCCAATAACATATCTGCATGAAAAACTGCCCCGCCCACAGGAATCAATACAAATGTATCAGCCAGTGCTCCAAAGAGATATCTGTACATTCCGGAGGCAATCAGCAGCATCATAAAAATGTACTGATAATATGCTCCTGTAATACTGGTCTGCTGTCTGGTGGTGGGATCAAACATAGTGGCCATGGCCATACCTGTCATCATATCCGCTATGGAACCTGCAAAACTGATGATATAAGTGCACATATTGGCTGCAAACCCGATTAAAAGTCCTGCAACAGCCTCTCTTATCACAATCAGCGCATACTCCATAACCGTATCGTAAGCCAATGTTTCCACAGGCGTAATCACTTCATAAACAAGCAATGATGTAAAGAAACTGATGCCCACACGGATACGGGCAGGCGTATTGCTCATACTGAAAAAGGGGGCAATGAACACAAAACAGGATATACGCGTAAATATCAAAAGAAAAAATTCCAAATCATACAGCGAAAATGAAAAATCTATCATATGTCCCTACCTACCGACGGATATACATACTGAAACTGCCCCACAAAACATCCACATATTCCACCAACTGCGTCATCATCCAGTCGCCCAGCAACATAAGTGCCAGAAAAATACCTATAAGCTTGGGCACAAAGGTCAATGTCTGTTCCTGTATGGAGGTAATGGTCTGGAATATACTTACAATCAAACCGATTGCCAGAGACACCAGTAACACGGGCAGGGAAATCTTAATAATCAGGAATAATGCTTCCCGCGCTATATCCATAACAACATCTACGGTCATACCCTGCACCTCCTATCCTGCGTCAGTAGAATGTTTTAACTAAATTGCCGATTACCAGGTTCCAGCCGTCGGCAAGTACAAATAAAAGTATTTTAAACGGCATGGAAATGGTGGTTGGCGGTAACATCATCATACCCATGCTCATCAGTGTGGACGCCACTACCATATCAATAATCAGGAACGGAATATATATCAGAAAACCGATCCAGAATGCCGTTCTGAGTTCACTTATCATAAAACTGGGAAGAAGTACCGAATTAGGAATCTGTTCAAGACTTTCACCGTCCCATTCCAATGCGGCAATTTCCATAAACATTTCCACATCCTTTACCTGGGTTTGGGGATACATGAACTCACGGAGGGGCTGCATTCCCAGCTCCAACGCCTCTTCCTGTGTAACCTCCCCGTTTTCAAAAGGAACCAATGCCTCTTCATACACCCTGGTAATAGTAGGTTGCATAATGAAAAACGTAAGTATCAGCGCCAATCCGATTAATACCTGATTGGGCGGTGCCGTCTGCGTATTCAGTGCCGATCTGGTAAAATGAAGCACAATCAATATCCGGGTAAAAGACGTCATCATAATAATGAGCGTAGGCGCCAATGCAATCAGCGTAAGCGTAAGCAGAATCCTCAGCGCACCGTTTACCTCACCATTGCCTTCATTATACGTAATAATAACCCTGTTAGCGGTATTGGGCTCCTTTAACTCCTCCGGTGTGTCAGCCGTTCCCGGCGGGTTTATAATAGTAGAAATATCTGTTTCACCGGTAAGATGGTTTTCTGTCGCTTTTACCGTAACAGAATCATGAATACACAATATGCCTACCGTAACCAGCAGGCATATTATCGTCATTATTTTTTTAATAATCTGAAATCTCTTGTTCATCTGTCTGTTCCTTGGTTCCGTCAACGCTACCGTCAACTTCGGATTGTTCCAGCTTATTTTTAAACTTACTAAGTAAAGACTTGAAATCCGGGCCCGTATACTCCGGCTTGTTTCCTAACTTCAAATCCTCCGCAGGTATCTCGCAAAGCACCGTAACAGTATCCTTACACACGGCAATTGCCAAATACTTTTCTCCTATTCTGACAATCTGGATATATTTGTTAGTAGTCAGCTGCGTACTTTCCATCACCTCTATATTACCATTGGCACGTACGCCCTTCTGATAATTAGCAAGCCATTTCGTAGAAAAAAGCGCCGCCGCAAGTACTACCACAAAAACCAGCAAACTGGCTATCAGCTGCAGATATCCGTCCATCCCGGTTAATAACACTACCATTAACCGACAACCTTCTTCACTGCTTCGATTACACGTTCTGCCTGGAAAGGCTTAACGATGAAATCCTTAGCACCGGCCTGAATAGACTCAATAACCATTGCCTGCTGACCCATTGCAGAACACATAATTACCATAGCACTGCCATCAACTTTTTTAATCTCTTTCAGCGCCTGAATACCATCCATCTCAGGCATGGTAATATCCATCAATACTAAATCGGGATTTAATTCTTTATATTTTTCTACAGCCTTCAATCCGTTTTCAGCCTCGCCGGCAACAATGTATCCGTTTTTGGTCAAAATATCCTTAATCATCATTCTCATAAAAGCCGCATCATCACAAATCAAAATACTTTTTGCCATATAATAATCCTCCTATTTAAGTATCTCCGTTACACGAATGCCGTAATTTTCTTCAATTACCACCACTTCGCCCTTAGCAACAAATTTACCGTTTACAAGTACATCTATCGGTTCACCTGCGATACGATCCAGTTCAATAATCGTACCGGGGGCAAAGTTCAATATTTCTGAAATTGATTTGGCAGTTCTGCCAAGCTCTACCGTCACTTCCAAAGGCACATCCATAATCAGATTGATATTTTCCTGGCCTGTAAGTGCACTTAAATCTGCTGCAAAATTCTGGAACATTGCCTGTTGCACATTTACATTCTGCTGAGGCTGCTGTGCCATTCCGAAATTTTGCATGGGCGGCATGCCAAAATTCTGCATGGGATTCATTCCCATTCCGAATCCGGGCATCATCCCCATAGGATTCATTCCGCCATTCATATTCATTCCCTGCGTCATATCTACAGGCTGTTGCTGAATCTCCGGTGCGGGAGTGGGTTGTTTAATCTCCTTAACCGGCTCTTCCGTTGCCATTCCCAGCTGGTTACTGATAAATGTTTCAACCAGTTTTTTCGCAAACTCTATAGGATATAACTGCATGATTGTACTGTCCACCAGTTCATCAATCTGCATACGGAATGCAATCTTTACAAATGTACCACCAAGGAAAGGTGCCACCTCTGCTCCGCTCTGGAACTGTGACAGGTCTAAAAGCGAAGAATCCGGCGGACTGATATCAATTACCGTTTTTAACATAGTGGAAAGAGAGGTTGCTGCAGCACCCATCATCTGGTTCATAGCTTCTGAAATAGCACTTAAATGCATTTCTCCCAAATCCACATTAATATCACTGCCGTCACCACCCATCATCAAATCCGTGATGATTTTAACATCCTGTTCCTTTAATACCAGGATATTGGAACCGTCAAGTCCTTTTGTATATCTGATTTGAATAAACACACAGGGCTTTTCGTATTCTTCCAACAAACTGTCCCATGTAGCAAGTGTAACCACCGGTGTTGTAATATTTACTTTTCTGTTTACCAGGGAATAAAGGGTTGTCGCCGATGAGCCCATACTGATATTGGCCACCTCGCCGATTGCATCCTTCTCTACATCGGATAATAATTCCGCTCCTCCTGAAGTCGCTTCGGTACCGGACAAATAATCGCCTTGAAATATCTCAAGATTATTCAAATCCATATCCGGTATATCTGGCATCTCCGGCATGTCTGTACTTCCTTCTGCTGAAAGATCCATGCCGTTTAACAGGGCATTAATCTCTTCTTGGGAAAGCATACCATCCATTGTTTACTCCTCCTCTCTGATTACTGAAGTAATCCGGACTGCATAGGAATCGTCATTTGCGCCGGGTAACGCAGTAAATTTTTTGATATTTCCCACATATACACTCATATCCCCATCCACTTTGGCATTCAGACGGATACAATCACCAACCTGCAATGTTACAAAATCACTTACCGTTATATGAGTCTTGCCCAGTACTGCTTTTACAGGTACATCCACCTTACGTATCAGGGCTTCAATGTAGTCTTCATAATTCTCATCATGATTCTCCTGCATGGTGGAGAACCAGTATTTCGTGCTCAGCTTGTCCATTACATCTTCCAGTGTCACAAAAGGAAGACAAATATTCACCAATCCTTCTACTTCACCCACTTTGATGTTCAAAGTAACAATCGCTATCATATCGTTAGGAGCGATTATCTGGGCAAACTGGGGATTGGTTTCCACCCTGGTAAGCAGTGGTGAACTGTCTATTACATTCTTCCAGGGATCACGCAGAAGCTGTGTAAGCATAACCAATACCTTTTCCATAATGGTCAGCTCTATTTCCGAAAACTCACGGGTCTTATCAAGGGGCGAACCATACCCCCCAAGCATACGGTCCAACATGGCATATGCCAGATTCGTGGATACATCAATGATAATAGAACCGTTAAGGGGTGCAAAGTTTACAATTCCGAGGATAACCGGATTGGACAATGCATTGGAAAATTCACTGAAGGCCACCGTTTCGGAACTCATTACGGCCACCTGCACATTACGTCTTAACTGTACCGACAAATTCGTAGACACCAATCTGCTGTAGTGCTCGAATATAATCTCAAGGGTTCTTAAATGCTCTTTAGAGAACTTTGTAGGGCGGTTAAAGTCGTAATTCTTGACCTGTTTTTCGTTATTTTGACTTATTTGCTCAACATCCAATTCACCGGAAGATAATTGAGACAACAGATTATCTATTTCGCTTTGCGAAAGAACTTCGCCCACAAAAGCTCACCTCCCGTAACCAAAACGTTTCAGCCGTTCATCAACCGTACTTAATGTTTGTAATGGCCACTTTATAAATAAAGTCAGACTGGAACAGTTCCTGTATTTCTGCTAAAATCTCCTGCTTAATGGACTCAAAATTATTGGAACATTCTTCCATGGTATATTTACCCACTACAGAAGTAATAACATCCTTTATCATACTTTCCCGCTCAGAGATTACAGTGCCGTAGGTCTTGTAATCCTTATGTTTGATATTCATAGCCAGGGATACATCAAACATGATATATGCCTGTCTGCCATCATCACTGATACTGAGAGGAATGGTCATGGAACCTGCCATATCGTGATTCTGGGTGTCTGCCAGTGAAACAGCCGGCTTCTCTTCTTCACCCGGAACCATCAGTTCCAGATTCATTACCGTAGCAATATTGTTTACCAGCGCAGCAGTTTTCTTGTTGGTACTGCTGACACTGAAGAGCATAATGCCGGTCAATGCAATATTTACAACCAGCAATGCCAAAATCAGTACACTTAATATGTTTTTCTTCATCTGTATACCTTTCCTACAGGGTCGATTCCCTTCAACCCATGTATTAAGCCGGACTCAAAATTCTGATTTCAACTCTTCTGTTCCGGGTTCTTCCTTCTTCCGTCGCATTATCAGCAACAGGAAGTCTCTCGCCCATACCGGAATGCTTAAACCTTACGGGATCAACTTTACAATGCTCCATCAGATAATAAAAAACCGACAATGCACGATCACTGCTCAACTCTTCATTATCCGCATATCGCGAACTGCTTATGGGTACATTGTCCGTGTGACCGGCAATTTCTATCTCACTCTCTGCATAACGTTCCAATATAACGGATACCTTATCCAGTACTCTTTCCGACTCAGCTTTTATCTGTGCACTTCCTGAGTCAAACAGCAATGCACCTTTCATGGTCAACTGCACATACTGTGCGGTAAAACTCACTTCAATCTGGTCGCTCATATTGCTTTCCGCCACGGCTTCTTCAATAAGTTCTGCCAGATTTTCATTTTCCTGCAGCTTTATTTCCTCCAACTGTTCCTCGTATTCTTCCAACTGTTCTTCCAAGGTTCCCTGGAACTTATCCAGCTTATCTTCATTGGTCTCACCATCATCCAGCTTACCGGTACTATTGATGTATTTGTCCAGTTCATGAAGCTGGCTGACACCGTTACTGATCAGGATGCCTTCTCCGATTGCCGTGGCACCGGACTCAAATATACTGAACGTATTGTTCATAGCTGCCACAAGGGCATTGTATTTGGCCTCATCCACAGTAGACATGGAAAACAAAAGAACAAAGAAACACAGCAAGAGGTTCATAAGATCACTGAAGGTTGACATCCACGCCGGTGAGCCGGCAGGCGGATCTTCTTGTCTTCTTTTAGCCATCCTTAGAACTCACCTCCCGCATCTTCATCCGGGGCATGCTCTCTATCCTTGGGAGACAGGAAGGACTTCAGCTTTTCTTCAATAACTCTGGGGTTTTCACCCGCCTGTATGGACAAAAGGCCTTCTATCATAACTTCCTTCTGTGTCATCTCTATCGCATTATCAAACTTAAGCTTACCGGACACCGGCGAACATATCCAGTTGGCAAGCAGGGAACCGTACAATGTAGTGATCAGCGCAACTGCCATGGAAGGACCTATACTGTTGGGATCCTCCATGTTGTACAACATGTTAACCAAACCAACCAAGGTACCAATCATACCCCAGGCAGGACCCATGGTAGCCAGATTGTCCCAGAAGCCGATCAACTTCTTGTGACGTGCTTCAATGCTGACAAGCTCCGTTTCCATAATTGCACGCACCAAATCAGGGTCTGTTCCGTCAACTATGAGCAAAATTCCCTTTTTAAGGAAAGGCTCATCAAGCTCTGCAACCGCCTCTTCCAGAGACAATAGACCCTCTTTTCGTGCCATATTGGATAAATCTATAATTTTTTTAATCATATCCTTGGTATTTACAACCGGAGAATGAAATATGAGTGTAAAACTCTTTAATCCCGCTATGTAGTCCTGCAGGGAATAACTGGTCAGAACACTGGTAAATGCCCCGCCGAAAGTAATAATGGCAGAAGGGAAATCCAGATATCTGACAAAGCCGGCTACAGTTGCATTATCGATGATACCATATATAAGCAATATCATACCAAGAACCAGTCCGAGTAAAGATGCTATATCCACAAAAATCACCTAACATTCTGCAATTTTTAGAATTATTCTGCAAAAATATCCTTTCTATACAATTTTACTAAATTTTTGACCTCTTGTCTACTTTCTTTTACAATAATTTTTCTACCTGTAGTAAGTGTTATGACCGTATCCGGCGTTTCCTCCACAATCTCAATCAAGTGCGGATTTATCAGTATTTTTACCTGATTTATCTTGGTTACTTCTATCATTTCCGGCCCCCTTTCCCAATTGTCTGGGAAGAAATTCCCATGGCAAATTCAGACATGGCTTATATGGCATACAAGGGACGGAAAATCCTTCCGCCCCTTATATATAAAAATCATTATCTCTTCAGATTCGTCAACTCTTCCAGCAGGGTATCAGACACCGTAATAATACGGCTGTTTGCCTGGAAACCTCTCTGGGTGGTAATCATCTCCGTAAACTCCGCAGACAAGTCCACATTACTCATTTCCAGCTGACCGGTGGACATATATCCGCCGTTGGCAGTAATATCCGTACCCACACCATCAAACTCTCCGGAATTCATGGTTGCAGAATACAGATTGTCGCCCTTCTTTTCCAGACCGGATACATTAGCAAATTCAGCAGTAGCAATCTGACCCAGCAATTTGGTCATACCGTTGTCATAGCTTGCATAAATCATACCGTTATTCTGGATGGAAACACCGATCATATCACCAAGTCTTCTGCCTGCTCCCATACCATCTGCATCACCGCTGGTTGCTGCCACAGTGGAAGTACCCTTATTATCAAACATGGAACATTCAGAAAAATCAATTTCTATATCGGAGAAATTGCCGCCAAGAGCCGCAAAATATGCTGTAAGGGTCTTGGTGGTGGGCGAACCGCCTATACCTGCGAATTTACCCGTATTCGGATCAAAATCAATGGTGGAACCGTCATAGAATCTTCCATCCGCAGTAAAGGTAGTCTGACTGTCAGTATTATCAAACATAGGGAAAGCATTATCGGTATCAGCATTACCCTGCGCAAGAATTCCAAGCATCTGCTCTACAGATACAGGACCACCGTCGGTATTTACATACAGATTCAAAAATTCATCCGTGGAGCCTTCATAACCGTATGCCTTGGCAATATTATCCAATGCCTCGCCCACAGTCATGGTATTACCATCAACTGTAATTTCTTCATCAAGCGCCTTTAAATTGCCACCCTCAAACAATGCGTTCACATCTGCATATGCTTCTGTTCCGTCTGCACTGCGCAGCACCTTTGCTGTTTTATCCCAGGTGTATCCGGAAGCTTGGAAACCTACTTTTGTTTCACGTTCCTGGGTATTATTTCTGGCGCCAAAGGCCACTTCTGATATGTCTACTTTTTCTCCGTTAGAGTCAAGCAATGCAGCCAGTTCCAGACTGTACTGGTTTACATCTGCCGACTGCTTGATATTAAATCTGGCAGTGTAACTGTAGCCCAGATTATCAAAGAAATTCAGATTTATCACTTTACCGTGTGCACCGGTAACATCACTGTCATTTCTGTCCAAAATACCTGACACATAACCCTTGGTGGTTGCCTCGGGAGGATAGGTCATATTAGCCGCACTCATAATACGCAAAGGCTTAACCGTATCCTGCTTAATGGTAGCGCTGTCAAGCCCTTGGGCAAAGTCCACTTCCCAGCCCATTACATTATAACCTATACTTGTCATCGCCAGATTACCTGCTCCATCCACGTAGAAGGAACCTTCTCTGGTAAAGAAATTTTCACTACCGTTGCTGACTATGAAGAACGCATCTCCGGTAATCATAATATCAAAAGGATTACCTGTGGACTGACTTGCACCCTGGGTAGTCATATTTACATTGATTGCTCCCGCCTTTACACCCAGACCAATCTGTCTTGCATTGGTACCGCCGGTACCTGTAGTAGAATTAGGTCCACTGGCCTTCTGTGTGGTCTGGCTCATCAGTTCACTAAAAGTAATGGTACTTGCTTTAAATGCCGTTGTGTTAACGTTTGCAATATTATTACCGATTACATCCATCTTGGTCTGGTGTGTTTTCAAACCTGCAACACCAGAATATAATGATCTCATCATAACTTTGTTCCTCCTTATCCGGAACCCGTCTTTCCCTTCTGTCAGTCGGGGAAAATAACCTCCTGTTAAGGTCCGGTCATCTCATTTACATGATTACGGCTCCGTTAATATTTGTGAAAACGTTTTCATTTGTATCCGTGCGGTCCATTGCGGTAATGACTGTATTATTCGGCACATTCACGATAAATGCCAGGTCATCCACAATAACCAATGAATCCTTGATTCCCTTTTGCTTTGCCTTCCATGCTCCGTCATTCAGCCGCTCCATCTGTTCCCTGCTCAAATCAATATTTCTGTCTGCCAACCGCAGGGCTGCGTGCTTGGAAAACTTTAACGCTTCCGGTTTTTGTATCGTTCGTTCCAGTGCTTTCTGCGCCAGAATATCTTCAAAGGAACTGCCCCGGACACCGCCACTCTCTTCCTGCTTGACCTTGCTTAAATAAAGGTCTGACATCTGCTCTATGGAAGAAAAACTGCTTTTTTGAATATCCATATTCTTTCCGGCTCCTATTCTCCTTCTACCGGCTCCGCACTGTCATCCCCGCCTTCGGGGCTATCCGCTTCTTCCGTCTTACCTGCCGCTTCCAGCAGTTCATTCAGCCTGTTCACGTATTCTCCCAGTGCATTCACCTGTTCATCCGTGATAAATTCTCTCTGATATTCGTTCATACTGTTGTAGGTATTGGCAAGTGTGGTTATCACATCTTCATGGGATAAATCAATTGCTCCGGGTACAGGCAATGAATCCATGCCTTCCGTAAACGCCTTAGCCAGATCGCTTGCAACCAGATATGCCGAATCAGCCACTGCATCCAAATCATCCATGGAATAAAGCTTGCCGCCAATGGACAAATATGCTTTGGTATTTTCATATACCACATAATCCACTTTACCTTCCACCACCGAAATCTCTCCTGATGCCGAAGTAGTTTTGATGGAAACTTCCTTGCCTACCAGGGAGCTGGCTCTCTGTAAATCCATGCTGGATGCCATATTCTGCATCTGTTCAACCTGTGAAAACTGTGCATATTGTGCTATGTACTCAGTATTGGATGTGGGTTGCAGAGGATCCTGATATTTCATCTGTGCCACCAGAAGCTGAAGAAAGGAATCCTTATCCATATCTCCCGCCCGGTTTGTTTTGGATGATGACAGCGAGTTCTGTGATGCACTCTCCACTACTTTTCCGTTTTCGATTGATGCTATATTGGACATGTCTGCTCCTTCCTGCTTATGCCATGTAGTCTACCGTATTACCGTTTGCAGTCATCATTTCAACTGCTATCCGCTCTGCTTCATCTGCAGGCTGTAGAACCTCCGCTCCGTCTTCTTCAGTTCCCAGATTAATCCGTCTGATACGGTTCCTGGAATTCTCCTGTCCGGCCTGCTGTGCCTGTCTGCCCTGTTCGAAGCTTTGTTCAAAGGTCTGGGTCTGTACAGAAACTTCTACTGCATCCACCTTCATCCCCTGTTGCTGGAACTGCTCCTTCAATTCAATCATCTGGGTTTCCAGAACGTTTTTTACCGTTTCATTTTCTGTGATGAAATGTGCTGTTACTGCCTCTCCTCTGATTTCCACCTGCACCTTTAGAGTTCCCAGGCTTGCGGGGTGTAACTGCATTTCCAAATTACTTACCTCCGGCTGAAGCTGTATCTTCATATAATCCAGCACCTGGTCCATAATCTGTCTGGTACTTTCACTGAATGCAAGTGTACTTTCGGATGTTCTTGCAGCGGATGCTTCCATGATTCTGCTCTGAAAATCATTCACACTCTGGTTATCTGTCCAAATCGGTTCGGGTTCATGCCGTAGCGCACCGTCCCGGCTCTGCATTCCGTCTTCTGCGCCCTGCTTTGCACCTTCCGCATCGCTTCCGGTTGATAAACCTTCCGCAGTAGCCGTCACTTCAATAAAGGGGCCAGCCGTTACGCTTTCGTCACCGCCATCACCGGTTTGTACCTCCAAATTCATCTCCGGCATCTGCATCTGTTCCCTGCCGATTACCTGTGACACTTCCACAAGTTCCATACCGGTAACTTCTTTTAACTCTCCCAGCAAATCCTGTAACCCGCTCATGATTTCACGGTAATCCCGCAAAAGTCCCTCATCGGTCAGCAATGCCAGCGAATCCTCCGCCCCGGTAAGTCCCAGCACGAAATCACTGAGTTTACCCGAATCCAACAGGTCCGTCTGTGTCAGTTCCATTTGCGTCAGCGTATCCGAAAAAGCCTCATCCGAAATCTGCAGCACTTCTTGTATCTGCTGCTGTAACTCAGCCAATATCCGGGCTACCGCTTCCATAACCTCTTCGTCCGGCATTTCTTCCCGTCTGCCTGTATCTTCCTTTTGTGTGTCGTTTTCGGCACTGACTTCTCTGCGTTCATCAGAAACCTTAGCTGTTTCTTCACGCTCCGGAACATTCTCCGTTTCCGGTCTGTCCTGTTTTTTTGATACAGGTTCATTATCTGCATCCTGTACCTTGTCCGCTTTGGTGATATCTGTCTGCTCTTCTAAAACAGCCTTAAAATCACTTCCTCCGTTCCTGCCGGGCGCAGGTACGGGTAAATTCTGCGGCAATCTAATATCGTTTGCTGATATCCTGGTCATATGTTCCTCCTTTCCCTTATGATTAGCCACGTTTACTTACAGCATGGGCTATCAAATTATATGTCGGCAGGAAAGGGAGAAATCTTAAGCCTCCGGATCCAATATTTTTGTTAATTTCGCAGCTACTTCAGGGTCCATAACTCCCAGTATATCTCCCCGGTCTTCCGCACTCATAACCCTGAGAATACGGGCCACCAAATCCAGGCTCGTGGTCATCTCTTCAAAGATACCGGCCGCCTGCTTGGGCTTCATCTCTGCATATGTCTGGGCAAACTCCTGAATCTCTTTGGTTTCTTCCAACTGCATGATGACCTGCTTATAGATATACTCAGCAGTGGTAGGGTCCATAGCCTCATAATACTTTTGATAGGCTTCAGCCCCGGGCCCTTTGGAGGCATAGATAACCTCCTCATAAAATTCCGTACGAATACGCTGGAATTCCACCTGTTTTTTTTCAAACTCCTGCAGTCTGAGCACTTCCGCCTTCAGAACCTTGATTTCCTCTTCGTTTACCGCCACTTCATTCTGTGCACGTTCAAGCTGTAATTCCAGTTCTTTAATCTGTTTTACCGCATCCTGTAGACTGGTATAGCCGCCAAAACTTTCCTTATCCGTGGTTTCCGTTTGACTGTCCCCCGGTAAAATCAGATTAATCACCGGCACATCCTTCAATATAGGCTTAAGCACCGTACTGCCGAAACCTCCGATATCCAGCTTCACAACAATACATATAACAGCAAGCCACAGTGCAATAATAAGCAGTGTGGCACCAAAAGCAGCCAGACCGTTGCCCTCCTCTTCCTCAGCCAGATCATCTTCTCTTCTGGCAATTTCACGGGCACGCTTTCTGGCTTCCTTTTTCCTCATCTTCTCTTCCTGCTGCAAGGACTTTCTTTCCGCCTTTAACCGGTCCTTTTCAGCCTTTGCCGCCAATTCTTCCGGACTTTTCTCCTTTGCCACTCTACTCGCCTGCCTTTCTCTTGCCGTAGGTATAACTGGTCAACTCGTCCACTGCTTTGCTCTCAGCCCGGTTCTCTTCCAGTATATATTCCTCAAAAGCCTTTTCCTTCAAGGCTTCATGTGTCTTAATATCTCGGGCAATCTCTGCCAGATGTTCCCTGGCTGCTTCTACCTTTTCCTCTGCTGCGCGGACCCTTTCCCTTTGCATACGGATATTCTGCTCCATGTGCAGGATGGCATTCTGATTTTCCTCGATTTCCCTTACGCGCAATGCTCCCGTAAGAAGCTGCGCCGCATTTTGTTCATAAAACTCTTTCCGGTGACAGAACTCCTCTAATATTTCCTGTTCCATAGAAAGAGCACTCCGGGCCGCACCAAACTCCTGCTTTGCCTGGTTCTCCATTTTAATCTTAATATCCAGAATACTCTGCAGGGAATAGCGAAAAACGGCCACCTTACATACCTCCTGTTAAAACAGTGCCTTCAGTAATTCCAGACTTTCCTCAAAAGTATATTTATCATTCACATCCTGTCGCAGGAATTCATTCACCGCATCTATCTTGGCAATTGCCTGGTCAATGGAAGGATTACTTCCCTTTTTGTAAGCACCGATATTAATCAAATCTTCTGCTTCGTTATAGGTCGCCAGAGTGTTTTTCAGCTTACCTGCAAGTTGTTTATGTTCCTTGGTAGTAATCTGGCTCATACACCTGGAAATACTCTGCAATACATCAATAGCGGGATAATGATTTTTATGTCCCAGCTTACGACTGAGCATAATATGTCCGTCCAGAATACTTCTGGCCGTATCCGTAATGGGTTCGTTGAAATCATCACCATCTACCAGAACCGTATATAAACCGGTAATAGAACCCTTATCAGCACGTCCCGCACGCTCCAAAAGCTTGGGCATTTCCGAATATACACTGGGGGGATACCCTCTGCTCACTGGCGGTTCGCCGCTGGCCAGACCGATTTCTCTCTGCGCCATGGAAAAACGTGTCAGGGAGTCCATCATAAGGAGCACATCCTTACCCTGATTTCTGAAATACTCCGCAATGGAAGTAGCTGTTTTGGCTGCTTTATTTCTTTCCAAAGCAGGACGGTCGGAAGTAGCCACTACTACCACCGAACGTTTCATGCCTTCCTCACCCAGATCCCGCTCAATAAATTCCCGGACTTCACGTCCTCGCTCGCCGATCAGGGCGATGACATTAATATCCGCCTTGGTATTTCTGGCAAACATACCCATCAGGGTGGATTTACCCACACCTGAACCTGCAAAAATACCGATTCTCTGACCTTTTCCTACAGTTATCAGACCATCTACCGCTTTTACACCAAGGGGCAGTACTTCGTCAATAATCTGCCTCTGCATGGGATCCGGCGGCGGCGCTTCCACAGGATAGGTCTCTCCCTGTATAGCAATACCGTCCGTAGGTCGTCCCAAACCATCCAGGGTCTTTCCAAGCAGAGCTTCGCTCACCTGTATTCCCAGCGGATAATCCGTATTTTCAACAATACTTCCAAGCCCGATGCCGTCCACCGCCCCGTAGGGCATCAGCAGGGTTTTCTTATCCTTAAAGCCTACTACCTCGGCCATAATAGGTGGCAACTCCGATTCATTGCCGGGTAAAATACGGCACACGTCTCCCAGCTTCGCATCCGGGCCCGCAGATTCAATGGTGAGGCCCACCACATTCACTACCTTCCCCATCTTGCGAAAATAAGTTCTGTTTATCAATTTATTGTATTTATCATAATCAATTACATTCTCTTTCAAAACAGACCACCCGTTCCGCATTTATCTTCAAATCACTTTTTTTCATATGACAAAAGCAGGAGCTTCTGGCGAAGTTCCTCCAGCTGTGTCCCCAGACTGCAGTCATAAATACCGTTTTCTGTCTCTATCAGGCACTGATTGGCAGTCAGTGTAAAATCCTCTACTACTTCCACGGAACAATCCGGCGAAGTCACCGAGGCCGTAATCTGTTTCTTTTGCATGCTGACATAGGGAAAATCCTCCTTGGATACATGCACCAGAATACTTCTGCCGCCTTCTATACGACTCAAAGTACTTTGAATCAAATTAAACACAATATCCTTTTTAGCTGACAATTCCACATTAAAAACATGCTCATAAATACTTGAAATCACATCAACCAGCTTGGTCTCCGCCTCTTCCATAAAGGTCTTGTATTCAGCTTCCAGAGCCCTTTCCTTTTCTTTGAGCCTGGCCATTTCCTTCTGCAATTCCTGCTGGGCCGCCTGCTTGCCTTCCGCGTAGGCTTTTTCCCTGGCAGACTTAGCATCCGCTACCATCTGTTTTTTAGATGCCAGAGCCTCCTGTTCGGCTTCAGCAATGATTCTCTTAACTTCTTTGTCAGCCTCGCCCAAAATCTGGTCAGCCTGTTCCCTTGCCTGGGACAAAAGCGCTTCATCACTTGGAATCTGTCCCTGCATATCCCCGGGCAGCGAGTCGTCGCCAATGGCAGTTAATGCTTCCACTTCCTCCGCCTGTAATCCGGACATGAATCCGCCGGCGTTTTCCTCCTGCATACGTGCCATTATCTCTTCTATACGCTTTGATACTAATGCATTGGTATCAATGATTCTTTTATCTTCCTGCTGCAGATTCATATTTCTGCACTTCAACAGACTAGACAACGATCTCGTCACCTCCGCCTCTTGAAATTACTATTTCACCGGCATCTTCCAGCTTACGGATAATATTAACAATCTTCTGCTGTGCCTCTTCAACATCCTTCATACGTACAGGACCCATAAATTCCATATCTTCCTTAATCATTACAGCCAGACGCTTGGACATGTTGTTAAAGATTGCATTCTGTACCTGTTCGTTAGATCCCTTCATGGCAATTGCCATGTCGTTATTATCCACTTCACGGAGCACACGCTGAATTGCTCTGTCATCCAGAAGCAGAATGTCTTCAAATACAAACATCTTCTTACGGATTTCATCAGCAAGCTCGGGCTCTTCGATTTCCAGGGTTTCCATAATATGTTTTTCCGTACCGCGGTCTACGGTATTCAGAATCTCTACTACTGCATCCACTCCACCGATAATGGTGTAATCCTGATTTACCAAACTTGCCAGCTTGGATTCCAGTACCTTTTCCACTTCTTTGATGACATCCGGACTGGTTCTGTCCATTACCGCAATACGTCTCGCTACATCTGCCTGACTGTCAGGCGGCAGGGATGAAATAATCATCGCAGCCTGACTGGGTGACAAATAGGACAAAATAAGCGCGATAGTCTGAGGATGCTCGTCCTGGATAAAGTTGATTAACTGGGACGCATCCGTCTTTCTCACGAACTCGAAAGGCTTTACCTGCAAAGAAGCGGTCAGTTTGCTGATAACCTCCATGGCCTTTTCTTCGCCCATTGCTTTTTCCAACAGTTCTTTTGCATAAGCGATACCACCCTCTGCAATATACTGCTGTGCCAGACACACATCATAAAACTCATTGATGATGTCCTCTTTCAGCTGAGGGGTAACACTTCTGGTATTTGCAATTTCCAGTGTGAGTTCTTCTATTTCATCTTCTTTTAAATGCTTAAAAATACCTGCGGAACGCTCCGGTCCTAAGGAAATCAACAGAATCGCTGCCTTCTGCAGGCCGGTAACCATACCACTGTCTCTGCCTCTTGCCATAACTTATACCGCCTTTCTAATTCCAGTCCTCGTTTAACCAGTTTCTCAGCAGGCTGGCTGCAGCCTCCGGATTCTCGTCCACAAACTTCTCTATCATCAGTCTGGTAGCAGACTTTGTCTCTAAATCGATATCATCAACACTTTCTTCAGGTGTGGATTGCAACAGATTTTCAACCGACAGTTCCTCTTCTCCGGTAACCTCCATGGTACCTCTCATGCTGCGCAGCACTACAAAGGCCAGCAAGCCAATGATTAAGAACAGTACTATAAAGCTTCCGGTATCACGCCAGGAAAAGCTTATGCCTTCCTTGTCATAGAACACGGGTGACTCGTACGATACAATGGTAATCTTATCCACGGGAATACCTGTGGCATTGGCCACCATGGTATAGAATTCCTCATCCACTGCCTGCTTTACATCTGCACTGTTGGCAAGTTTATACTCTTCCCATGTAGTTCCTTCCAAAAGTCCGCTGAGCTTTGCATCCTTTTCATAGATTTCCTTGTATTTTATTGCTGCAATGGAAATAGAGGAATCACCGTATTTAATACCCCCTGCGGGAGTAACGGAATATTCACTCTTTTCATTGGGTATGTAATCCACCAGATTTTCGTTCTCCGTGGAAGAACTGTTGCCGTAATCGGGACTCACATAAGTGATTCCGTCCGCTTCACCGTTGGAATCCGTACCGGGCACACCTGCTACACCGCCGGAAGCCTCGTACTCATAGTTCTCCTCATGAACCTTCATACCTTCTGTTCTGCCCTCATTGGCATAATATTCTTTAACAGTCTTTTCATAGCTGGCGTAATCCATCGCCAGATGACTGGTCACTTCAATATTACTGTACTGATTGGTACCGTAAAGTACCTTTTTTACCTGATTTGCCACCATGGACTCTGCCTGATTCTGCAGTTCCTGCATGGAGTTTGCAATTCCTGCGGTGGAATAATCATCTCCGCCGGAGAAAAGCATATTGGAGTCAAAATCAATAATGGTAATATTCGCCGTAGTCTTATTGCCTAAAAAAGAAGCCACAGCCTTTGCCATATTCGCTGCATTGGCAGAAGTAAAGGTACCGTCCAGCTCCAACTGGATGAATGCGGATGCTTCCTGCTGGGATGCTCCCAACGTACCGTTTCTGTCCGGAATATGGAAACGGACATTAACATCCTTTACACTGTACATAGCCTTGATATCGCTTTCCAGCTGCTTCTCCAGATATACGGTGTAACGTTTCTCCCTATCCGCTGCCGTGGTGGTCATACCGCCGCCCAGAGCATCATCAATGGTATAGGAATCCGGTACATATCCGGCCGCACCCAGTGCCCAATTAGCAGATGCCTCCTGACTGGACTCTACAGAAATATCCAAACCGTCTGCAGATGCCTTGTATAAAATTCCTGCACCGTCCAGAACCCCCACTACTTCTGATGCTTCTTCCGAATTGGCACAGGAAATCAGTTCCACATACTGGGGCCTGCTGGTGGTATATACCACAATGGCCAACGCAAATATGGTGACGGCCACTATACTTATGATGATGGTTCTTTGTCTGGAGGTGAAATGCTTCCACCATTCCTGTACTTTGTCTATTATCTCTTTCACTTTATCCGGCATGGTTCTTCTCCTCAGTCATAAGCCTTAGATAATGCATTAATCCTTCGTTCATTAAATCTGTATCTGCATCAGTTCCCTGTATGCTTCCATTACTTTATCCCTGATTGCCACTGTATACTGTAATGCCGTAGATGCCTTTTGTAATGCTATGGTCAGATCATGGGTACTCTCGGATTCTCCCAGAGCAAACTTAATCTCTTCATCCTCAGCATCGGACAAATAAGAATTCGTGGTCTTGATATTGTCAATGGCCGTATTTAACAGAGCCTCAAACATGGTGCCATCCGCTTTTTGCACATTGTCCGTCAGAGTACCTGTCAAACCGGACAAAGCCGACAGAGATGTACCTCCTAACAGTGTGTTGTTGCCATTGTTTAAAGCTGATATATTTTGTTGAGCCGTGAGGCCGCTAAGTGCGCTGATTGCCGCCAAATCCATAATTTATCACCTTTCATCCAAACAAATCCTGACACTCACATTACTTCATTTCCAGACCCTTTAAGGCAATATTTTTGCTGGCGCTGAACGCCGTGGCATTAGCCTCATAAGCCCTGCTTGCATCTATCAGATTAGTCATTTCCGTAACAATATTTACATTGGGGTATGTAACATAACCGTTTTCGTCCGCATCGGGATGGGAGGGGTCATACACCATATTCATCTCCGTTTTATAATCTTCGGAGATGGTGGTCACCTTTACACCGTTACCGATATTAAAATGGGAGGTAGCATCCGAAAAAACTCTTCTGAAATCAGGAGCACCTTCTCCCTTCTCTGCAAATGTCACTACCTTACGGCGGTAAGGACTGCCGTCTGCCGTACGGGTGGTATTTGCATTTGCCACATTTTCACTGATTACATCCATACGAAGCCTCTGGGCCGTCATTCCGGATGCATTGATATCAAAAGAAGAAAACATACTCATATACATCTACCTCCTTACTTCATTACAGACTGCAGGTTTGCGAATTCAGACTGGATACTGCTGAGCAGACCCTGATATTTTAACTGGTTTTCAGCCAGATATACATTCTCATTTTCAATATCCACATTATTTTTATCCAAGCGATAAGAATAATTGGCATAATCGGTATATACCTTGGGCTTTAAATCCCTGGAAGTCAGTGCATTTACCTTCTCATCCGTACTGACATATCTGCGATGCCCCAAAGCCTTGGCCAGTTCCGTCTCAAAAGCCACATCCTGACGCTTATAACCGGGCGTGGTGGCATTGGCTATATTGTTAGCGATGGCCTCATTCCGAAGCCAACTGGCATCAGCCGCTTTATCAAGTGCATTAATGTATGAAAACGCATTTGTATTAATCATCCTGACCTCCGTTCCGAGTAGGACACGCCCACTCTATTCTATTATAATTTATTCTGTGAAAAACTCAACCTATTTTTGACTGATTTTTACAAAAAAACACATGATATAGTATTTTTTTACAAAAAAAGGAATAAATATGGTGGACTCGTATCGTTTCAAGCCACTTGGCACATTATCCCCGGAAAGCAAAAAAGGATTTATTGCATGCAATAAATCCTTTTGCTAGAATCAAATCCATTTCTGTATTAATTTCTTTGATTTTGACGTTTCAATTCTTCAATTTCATCAAACACTACATCATTCAGTACTTTGATGTAGGTTCCCTTCATACCTGAGGAACGTGATTCGATTACGCCGGCACTTTCAAACTTACGTAAAGCATTTACAATCACGGAACGGGTAATTCCTACTCTGTCAGCAATCTTGGATGCTACCAGAATACCTTCCATACCGTTCAGTTCATCAAAGATGTGGGTAATTGCCTCCATCTCCGAGAAGGACAATGTACTGATAGCAGATTTAACCACTGCAACCTTACGGCTCTCTTCCGCACTCTCTTCATTTACCGCACGGAGCATTTCCAGTCCTACAACCGTGGTTCCGTACTCACAAAGAATAATATCATCAATTTCATACTGTACATCACATTTATAAATAAATAATGTACCAAGACGCTCTGCTGCAATCTCAATCGGTGCAATAATTGCCTGGAATTTACGAATATCCTCGCTCTCAAAGCCCAATGTCTGCAGGTTTACATTTTCCTTAGTGGACAATACTCCTAAAAATCTTTCATTTAACATGGAATCAATGAAACCGCCTACGTTTTCATCGATCAGCTCAGTAATATCATCAACACCGTCTGATTTTGCCACACCCAGTACCTTGCCTTTACGGCTGATAACCATTACATTAGAATTTAAAATGTCTTTAAGCACCTTGCAGATATCATTGAACACTACCTTACTGGAGCTGTTGTTGTGTAAAAGCTTGCCGATTTTACGTGTCTTGTCTAATAATTGTACACTGCTCATAACCCATTCCTCCAACCTGTTCTTTAGTGTGCGTTACCAAAACCAATGCTCATGCAACAATTTTCGCAATATCGCTAATTGATATCATATCTGTATCATAACACAAAAGAATTCAGATTTCAACGTTGATTTTGTCAATTTATTTGTGTTTTTTATAATTTATTTGAAAATTCAGACAATGTTACATATCCGCACTTCTCATCTGTGCATACTAACTTGCTCCCTCTGCAAACCATAAGCTCGCCGCACTGAGGGCACTTCTTGTCTGAAGGCTTCTGCCAAACCATAAAATCACAATCCGGATTGTCAATACAACCGTAATATTTTCTGCCCTTTTTACTCTTGCGAAGTACGATATCCTTGCCGCACTTAGGGCAGGCCACCCCGATTTTTTCAAAATAAGGCTTGGTGTTTCTGCAATCAGGGAATCCGGGACAAGCCAGGAATCTGCCGTGAGGTCCGTATTTAATAACCATATTGCGTCCGCACTCTTCGCAGATTTCATCTGAAACTTCATCTGCGATTTTCACCTCAGCCAGATCCTTCCGCGCAATCTCCACTGCTTCTTCCAGATCCGGATAAAAATTAGATATAATGGTTTTCCACTTTACGGTTCCCTCTTCCACACCGTCAAGAAGTGCTTCCATATTGGCCGTAAAATTCACATCCACAATACTGGGGAATGCTTCCACCATCATGCGGTTAACCACTTCTCCAAGCTCAGTTACATATATATTCTTATTTTCTTTTACAATATAATGTCTTGCCAAAATCGTTGTAATGGTTGGTGCATAGGTACTGGGACGACCGATTCCCAGTTCTTCCAGCGCCTTTACAAGAGAGGCTTCCGTGTAATGGGCAGGAGGTGTCGTAAAATGTTGCTGTGCGTTCTCCTGCTCAAAACCAAGCACATCTCCCTTATGCAGAGTCAGCCCCGCCGTTGTCTTCTCTTCACGGTCCTCTTCCTGCATATACACATTCATATAACCCTCAAATACCAGCTTGGATGCTGCCATAGAGAAAAAATGCTTATCCGCCTGAATCTTTACGGAAGAGGTTTCATATTTGGCAGGCGCCATTCTGCTTGCAGCAAATCTCTTCCAAATCAGCTGGTAGAGTCTGAACAGGTCTCTGGGTAATTCATCCTTGATTTTCAAGGGTTCTCTGTTGATATCCGTAGGTCGGATGGCTTCATGGGCATCCTGTATCTTTTTGGAATTCTTTTTTTCAGCCGCAGCTTCCGCTGCGTACTCCTCACCCAGCTTATTCACGATATAAGACCGTGCCACAGCTTCCGCTTCTTCCGATACTCTGGTGGAGTCCGTACGCAGATAAGTAATCAAACCCACGGTTCCTTCACCTTTGATATCCACGCCTTCATATAGCTGCTGTGCCAGGCGCATTGTCTTTTGCGTAGAAAAATTCAGCACTTTACTGGCTTCCTGCTGCAAAGTAGATGTAGTAAAGGGTAGCGGTGCCTTTTTCATACGCTCGCCGTGCTTTTCTTCTGTCACAACAAAAGAAGCCTTCTTGATATCTTTAAGAATATCATCCACCTGCTCTTTACGGGTAAGATTTACCTTACCGTCCACTGTGCCGTAATACTTTGCTGTCACAGGTGTTTTCTGGCCCTTAGCCTTCAAATCCACATCCAGGGACCAGTATTCTTCGGGAATAAATGCATCAATCTCCGCCTCCCTGTCGCAAATAATACGCAGTGCCACGGACTGTACACGACCTGCTGACAGACCACGCTTAATCTTTGCCCAAAGCAGAGGTGAAATCAAATATCCGACCATTCTGTCCAGAATACGTCTTGCCTGCTGGGCATCTACCAGATTCATATCGATTTCCCTGGCGTTTTTCAGGGATTCCTTTACCGCATTTTTGGTAATTTCATTAAAGGTTATTCTGTAAACCTTCTTATTTTCAAGCTTCAGTGCATAAAGTAAATGCCATGAAATTGCTTCTCCTTCACGGTCCGGGTCAGTTGCCAGATATATTTTGTCAGCTTTCTTTACCGCCTTACGTAAATTAGCCAACACATCTCCCTTTCCGCGAATCGTAATATATTTCGGTTCGTAATCATTATTTACATCAAATCCCAGCTGGCTCTTAGGCAAATCCCTTACATGTCCGTTGCTGGCAGCCACTTCATAATTGGCGCCCAAAAACTTCTTTATGGTCTTTACCTTTGCCGGAGATTCCACTATTACCAAATATTTTGCCAATGTACTATCCAATCCTTTCCCCTGAATTTTCGACTATATCTAAACGTATTTCTTCTATTATAAGTGTTATACATGACTATAAATCGTCAGCCTGCAATCGTGAAACACTATACACTATATTTGTAGTGAACGCAAGCAAAAATTTCTAAAATATTATATACGCCATTTTATCATATATTCTTTCAATATGTTTTAATACACAGAATCGTGGTGCCGCTCCGGGATGTAAATGCCCCGTCAATACCCGTTCTGCATCATAGCGTGAAAAATACAAAAAAAAAATCCTTGAAACCGGCACATGCCATATTTCAAGGTTTTAAAGGGTTGGGCTATTCAAAAATAGTCAACAGCTCGTAGGGGAATCGAACCCCTGTTTCCGCCGTGAGAGGGCGGCGTCTTAACCGCTTGACCAACGAGCCATATAAGTAGGTACCTTAGGTCTCCCCCTTGGTACCTGCTTATAATAATACATCTCTTTAGAAATTGCAAGCATTATTTTGAAAATTTATACAACTTTTTTCAAAAGCCCTTAAATCAGAACTGTAAATCAAATAAACTGATCTGGTTAGAGGCAGGCAAATCCCCTAAAAGTCCCAGTTCTGCCATGGTATCCACCACTGACTGGGATACCTTACAACGGTTCTTGAAATCTTCTCTGGAAAGGAAAGGGCCGTCCTTGGCAGCCTCTACCACACCATCCGCCGCTTTTTCTCCCATACCGTCAATACTGCTTAAGGAAGGCATCAGCTTGCCGTCAATAATCTGGAAGTTGCGGGCATGAACACGGAAAATATCAATAGGCATGAACTCAAAGCCTCTTGCGTACATCTCCTGTACGATACGCATATCTGCGTAGGTATCCTTTTCCTTGTTGGATAAGCTGTCCATATTCTTTTTGTAATAGGCCATTACCTCTTCCAGATGTTCCCTTCCCTGGCACATGATTTCATAGGAAAATGCCTTGGCTCTGATACTGAAAAAAGCCGCATAATATGCCAAAGGATAGTATATTTTACAGTACGCGATTCTCCATGCCATCATAACGTATGCCACCGCATGCGCTTTAGGGAACATGTACTTGATTTTTTTACAGGACCAGATATACCAGTCAGGAATATCATGCTCGGTCATGGTAGCTTCCCAATCGGGATTAAGTCCCTTTCCTTTACGGACACTTTCCATGATTTTAAATGCGGTACCACTCTCCACACCTTTGTGGATCAGGTAAACCATGATATCGTCTCGGGTACAGATAGCTGTAGAAATACTAGCCGTTCCGCTTTGAATCAATGTCTGGGCATTACCCAGCCATACATCCGTACCGTGGGAAAGCCCTGAAATACGTGCTAAATCCGAGAAGGACTGGGGCTTGGTATCAATAAGCATCTGCATAGCAAAATCCGTACCAAACTCCGGAATACCCAAAGCGCCCAGCTGACAACCACCCAGGTCTGCAGGAGTAACTCCCAATGCCTCCGTACTCTGGAACAAACTCATTACCTTTTTGTCATCCAAGGGAATGGTCGTCGGGTCCTTTCCGGTCAAATCCTGAAGCATACGAATCATGGTGGGATCATCATGTCCCAGAATATCCAGTTTCAGCAGATTATGGTCAATGGAGTGATAATCGAAATGTGTGGTAATGGTATCCGTGGTCATATCATTGGCAGGATGCTGTACCGGTGTAAAGGAATTAATATCCTGTCCCAGAGGAAGTACAATCATACCGCCGGGATGCTGTCCCGTACTTCGTCTGATACCTGTACAACCGTCTGCAATTCTGGTAATCTCCGCAGTACGCTTCTGGATACCCTTATCCTCAAAATAATGTTTTACCAGACCGTAGGCTGTTTTGTCCGCCAGTGTACCGATGGTACCTGCACGGAAGGTCTGTCCCGCACCGAAAATAACTTCTGTATACTTATGCGCCTTGGACTGATATTCACCGGAGAAATTAAGGTCAATATCGGGCTCCTTATCACCGTAAAACCCAAGGAAAGTCTCAAATGGTATATCGTACCCGTCCTTATTCAGCAGCTTACCGCAAACAGGGCACTCTCTGTCAGGCATGTCGATACCTGCACATCCCGAATAGCTCTTTACCTCTTCGCTGTCAAAATCCACATAATGACACTCACTGCAGTAATAGTGCGGACTCAAGGGATTTACTTCCGTAATTCCGGACATGGTAGCCACAAAGGAGCTTCCTACGGAACCACGGGAGCCCACCAGATAACCGTCTTCCACAGACTTCCACACAAGCTTTTGGGCAATGATGTACATAACCGCAAATCCGTTACCGATAATAGACTTAAGCTCTCTTTCCAAACGCTCCTCTACCTGGGGAGGAAGCACCGGACCGTAAATCTCATGTGCACGGTTTTCACATATTTCACGCAGGGTTTTGTCTGAATCAGGAATGACGGGCGCGCACTTATCCGGACGCACCGGTGCAATGGTTTCTATCATGTCTGCAATCATGTTGGTATTGGTGACCACGATTTCATAAGCCTTATCACTGCCAAGATAAGCAAATTCTTCCAGCATTTCCTCCGTCGTATGCAGATAAAGCGGTGCCTGGTCGTCAGCATCCGCAAAACCCTTTCCTGCCATAATAATACGTCTGTAGACCTCATCCTCGGGGTCAAGGAAATGCACGTCACAGGTTGCCACCACCGGCTTATGGAACTGCTCTCCCAATGCTACAATCCGGCGGTTTATCTCCTGTATATCATCCACAGAATTCACGTTCCGCACCTTTTCGGAATGAATCATAAACTGATTATTCCCCACCGGCTGCACTTCCAGATAATCATAAAAGTTTACCAGCCGGGCAATCTGCTCATCACTCTTTTCATCCAGTATGGCCCTGTACAGTTCTCCTGCCTCGCAGGCACTTCCCAGTATCAGACCATCCCTGTATTTATTCACCAAACTCTTCGGTATCTTGGGAAAACGGTTAAAATACTGCAAATGTGACTGGGACACCAAACGGTACAGATTAATACGTCCCAAATCATTCTTAGCCAGAATAATGGCATGATGCTGTCTGAGCTTACTCACAGCCTCTGTTCCCATATCACCCAGTTCATTAATACGTGAAAGTCTGTCTATACCCTTTTCTTCCAGCATCCGCACAAAATGCAGGAATATCTCTGCGGTACACTCCGCATCATCCACTGCACGGTGATGATTTTCCAGGGACACTCCCAGTGTCTTTGCCACTGCATCCAAAGTATGTTTGGACTGCTCCGGTAAAAGGGTTCTGGCCAGAGCCAGTGTATCCAGATAAGTAAAATCAGCCCCAATCCCCAGCCCGGAAGCTTTTTCTTTGATAAATCCCACATCGAAACCTGCATTATGTGCTACCAGCACACAGTCTTCACAAAAGACCAAAAACTCCGGCAACACCTGTTCTATGGGCGGTGCATCCAGCACCATATCATCATTGATTCCCGTAAGCTTCTCAATCTCAAAAGGAATGGGCACCTTAGGATTCACAAAAGCCGAAAAACGATCCACAATCACACCGTCCCTAACCTTCACACCGCCGATTTCGATGATACTGTTTTTTACAGGCGAAAACCCTGTGGTTTCTATATCAAACACCACGTAACCGTCCTGCAGACTCCTATCCTCACTTCCGGTTACGATTTCCTGTAAATCATCTACCAGATAAGCCTCTACACCATATATAACCTTGAAAAAGTCCTCTTTGGGTATGGACTTCTCTTCTGCTTCCTTGCGTTTCTTATTGGTTTCCTTAAACAAATCTTCCCAGGTATGGTTAGCATCCGTAAATCCCTGTACCACACCATGGTCCGTTATGGCAATGGCTCTGTGTCCCCATTTAAAGGCCCTCTTTACTATGTCCTTGGTCTCGGAAACACCGTCCATATCACTCATTTTGGTATGACAATGAAGCTCCACACGCTTATGAGGAGCATTATCCATGCGCACCGTAGTAAAATCCGGAATCTTTTTGATACCGTTAACCGATGCTATGGTCATCTCTTTATCATACATATCCATCTGGGCGATTCCCTTTATTTTCAAAAAGGCTCCCTTGCCCATGTCCTTCAAAAGCTCATCCGTTTTTTCCTTGGGACAGAACAGCTTCACGGATATGGTATCCGTAAAGTCGGTCACCGCTGCAATAACGATACATTTCTCTGTTTTCAGTTCACGCTTATCTATGGAGAGTATCTTACCGCGGATGACTACTTCACCCATGTCGCCTACGATATCTTCGATCCGCATGGCCTCTTCTTCAAAGTCTCTTCCGAAGATAACATCGGGATTATCCGACCGTTTGATATTTTTGGAGAAATCTCCGCTTTTGCGTGCGCCGCCCTTCCAATCTTCCTTACTGCGTTCACCCGCTTTACCCATACCTTTACCCGCAGACTTAGCTGCCGCCGGTTTGGCTGCGCTTTTTTCCTCAGCGATACCGTTTTCTGCTTCTCCCGAAGCCTCCTGTGAGCTGTTGCGTATTCTGCTCTGGATCGCCTGCACCTTTTCCTGCAGCATCCTTTCATCATCCTGAGCAAACTTGCTGTCGCCGCCTTCCCTGTAATCAACAGTAATCCTGCAGGACAGACCACAGCGCTCCACGATAACCTTTTCCAATACCCGGATAAAATCCTCTTCCATTTCCCTGACCAGCACATTATCTTCCAGCACAAGGTGCATACTGCCGTCTTCCTCATAGGTAATATCAGCAGTCCGCAGGGCCGTATACTGAATCCGGCTGTATTCCTTCAATTCTTCCAGAATACTCTCACCATACAAGTCCATCAATTTTTCCGGCGTGTACTGCCCGGACAGTTCAAATCTTTCATAAATCTTTACGGTTATATTGACATTTGGAAATAACTGTCTGCGGATTTCCTGCTCTGCTTTATATATGTCAGCCTTCTGAATCAGCCTCTTACTGAAAATATAAATACGTAAAAAATCCCTGTTTTTGGTAGTGGATACTCTCTGCACCACCGTCTGTTCCATAATATCATGCAATTGTTTTTTTAATTCCAGTGTGGGAAACACCTCAAAAAAACCTTTTTCCATCTGTCTCAAACCTTCCGCTGCTTTAACGCAACCTTTATTCCTTCCAGTTATCCAGCTCTTCCTTTAAAGCGGAAAGAAGCTGCTCTTCCGGTATTTTCTTAATGATTTCGCAGTGCTTAAAAAGCAGGCCCTCGCCCTGACCCCCTGCAATGCCAAGGTCTGCCTCCCTGGCTTCTCCGGGACCGTTTACCACGCAGCCCATTACGGCCACCTTGATGTCCAGAGGATAATCCTCCACCATTTTTTCCACCTGATTAGCCAGACCAATCAGGTCAATTCTGGTGCGTCCGCAGGTCGGACAGGACACCACCTCTATACCGCCTTTACGCAAGTCCAATGTACGTAAAATCAGCTTGGCTGACTTAATCTCTTCCACCGGATCCCCTGTCAGGGAAACACGGATGGTATCACCGATACCCTGATGCAGAATCAGTCCCAAACCAATGGCTGATTTGATATTACCGCTGGCAACGGTTCCCGATTCAGTGATGCCCACGTGAAGAGGGTAAGTGGTCTTATCTGCCAGAAGCTCATGGGCTTTTACACACATTAACACATCTGAGGATTTGATACTGATTACCAAATTGTCATATCCCAGCTCTTCTATCATGCGTACTTTATCCAGTGCACTCTCCACAATACCTTCTGCGGTAACACCGCCGTATCTGGCTACGATTTCCTTTTCCAGGGAACCGCTGTTTACCCCTACACGAATAGGAATATTCCGCTCCTTAGCCACATCGGTCACCGCCTTTACACGGTCCCTGTCGCCGATATTACCGGGATTGATACGGATCTTATCAGCTCCGTTTTCCATGGCTGCAATGGCCATTTTGTAATCAAAATGAATATCTGCCACCAGCGGGATATGAATCTGTTTCTTAATCTCCCTGATAGCCAGTGCTGCTTCCATGGTAGGTACCGTAGACCGTACAATTTCACAGCCTGCTTTCTCCAGCCTCAGAATCTGGGCCACCGTGCTTTCCACATCCTCCGTCCTGGTATTGGTCATGGACTGTATCAATATGGGATTGCCGCCACCGATTTTCCTGTCACCTATGGTAATTACTTTTGTGCGATTTCTATACATACCAAGGACCTCCCTTTATCTCTTCCGATACTCTGTAATCGCGGGCAGAATTATGCGCCCGTGCATCTTCTATTGTACGTTTTTTGCCTGAAATATGCAATTAGCAAAAGTGCTAAATGGGCAGGCTGAAGTATCCGGGACTGTTTTGCCGCACATGCCCTTTGATACACATTTCCATGAGCGTCATATGTAATGTACTGCTGTCACACTTCTTGTTACTTTTCACCAATTGACAGCGTATTTCCTCCAAAGAACGGGGTGTATAATCCAATAACCGATACAGATATTTCTCCTGTTCCGAACAACCTTCCGGCACTGCCGGCAATTCTTCACTGCTGCTTTCCTGTATCTCGCCCCGCATTTCCCTGATATCCCGGAGAAGTTCAAGGGGACTGAGCAAAACCGATGCCCCCTGACGAAGCAGTCTGTTACAGCCGTCACTGAGTCTGTCCGTGATTCTGCCCGGCACCACATAGACTTCCTTCCCCTGTTCCAGTGCCATATCCACCGTTATTAATGTACCGCTTTTTTCCCTGGCCTCTACTACCACAAGCACATCACAAAGCCCGCTGACAATACGGTTCCGCATGGGAAAATTCTGTGATCTGGGCTGCGTACCCGGTACAAACTCAGAAATGATTCCACCCTGCCCCAATATATTTTCATATAATTTTCTATTCTGCTCCGGATAACATACATCCACACCGCTCCCCAGGATGCCAAAGCTTTTTCCGCCCGCTCCCAGGGCTGCTCCCTGACTGATACCGTCTATTCCTCTTGCCAGACCGCTGATGACCTGTATCCCGGCTGCTCCCAGTGTTTCACCTAATTGCTTCGCCACGAATCTGCCGTAATCCGAGCAGGCCCTGGCACCGATGACCGCCACTGAAACACCCTGTTCCTGTGGCAGAACCCCCTTGTAAAACACAGCAAACGGCGGGTCCGGAATATGACTGAGCCTCACCGGGTATTCCTTTTCTCCCAATATCGTCATACTGATTCCCTGCCTTTGCATGTTTTCGTATGCCCTCTTTACATCCCAGCCTTTTTTTGCCTCTTCAATACAGAGCCTGTGTTTCTCCGTTACGATCCCTTGCCAAATCTTTTCACTGCCCATGTATACCTCCCTGGCACTTCCGCATCTTTGCATCAGTTGGGCTATTCTGTTACATCCCAGTCCCGGCATAGCGGACAACCAATAGGCATATGCCCTTTCTTCCATTACATCCCTTCCTTCCCTCATCTGAAATATGTAGCCGGTGGTCTGTAACACACAGCCTCCAGCAAATGCTCTTTAGAAATCTCTTCTTTACCGTCCAAATCTGCTATGGTACGTGCCACCTTCAGTACCCTGTGATAAGCTCTTGCACTGAGTTGCAATGAATGATATATATGCTCCATATACGCTTCCTCCTCAGGTCCCAACCTGCAATATTTCTCCGTATCGGAAGAGTCCATCTCCCCGTTAAACCGGTACCCTGTATTTTTAAAACGCTCCTTTTGCAGCTGTCTGGCACTCTCCACACGCTTTCTGATATCTGCAGACCGCTCTCCTTTGTTCTTACTTTGAAGCTTCGGTAATTCTACCGGCTGCAGTTCCACACACAAGTCAATTCTGTCCAGTATGGGCCCGGATATTTTTCCCAGATATCTATGTATTTCCTGCTCCGTGCATCTGCACCTGTTCCTGTCCGGAAAATATCCGCAAGGACAGGGATTTAATGCGCAGACCAGCATGAAATCCGCAGGATAGCTCACATTGCCTGCCGCCCGTGCAATCACTATATAATGTTCCTCAAGGGGCTGACGCAGGCCATCCAGTATATATCTTTGAAATTCCGGTAACTCGTCCAGAAAAAGTACGCCCCTGTGTGCCAGGGATATCATTCCCGGCCTTATTCTGCTTCCCCCACCTAAAAGAGCCGCCTGGGAAATAGAATGATGGGGCGCCTGAAAGGGTCTGTCAGTAACCAGCTGCGCTTCTCCTTTTAAAAGTCCAGCCACACTGTAAATGGATGTCACCTCCAGGCTTTCCTCCACCGTAAGCGGTGGCAAAATCCCGGGAATCCTTTTTGCAATCATAGACTTACCAGCTCCCGGCGGTCCCAGCATCAGCAGATTATGAAAGCCTGCCGCAGCAATTTCCGCTGCCCGTTTCGCCGTTTCCTGTCCCTTTACCTGCACAAAATCCGTACCATCTTCCCTGTTTTGTTCTGCAAAACAGACTCCATCGGTAATTACAGGTTCTACATAGGAATGCTCCGGATTCTGCAAAAAGTCTAAAAGCTCCCTAACGTCCCCCACACCGATGATGGTTATATCCGGAATCACAGCGCCCTCAGCCACATTTTCCCGTGGCAATACAAATCTCTTTATTCCCTTATCCTTCGCCGCCCTGACAATGGGTAAAACACCTCTCACCGGCTTTATCTCACCGCTAAGGCCCAATTCTCCCAAAAACAATGTATTCTTTGTCATACGCTCTTCAAAATACCCCAAAGCCTCCAGCATACCGATTGCTATGGGTAAATCAAATGCCGTCCCTTCCTTCTTCACATCAGCCGGTGACAAATTCACCGTAATATGCCCGGGCGGAATATCCAGACCCGCATTCTTAAGGGCCACCGTCACTCTTTCCCGTGACTCCCTTGTCTCGTTACTCAGTAATCCCACCATATTAAAACAGGGCAGACCCGTAGCCACGTCCACTTCTACCCTGACAATATAAGCTGACACACCAAGTACGGCCCCTGATGTAATCTCACTATACATCACGCACCTCCATATTTCTTATTAAATCAATGATTCTTGGATTTGTCCGATTGAATAATCGTTTGAATGGATTCAGATTCTATGCTGACCCGGGATTCGCCCGGTCCTCTTTTGTCCAGTATAAACTTACCGCATCCTTTTGGCAAGACAAAAAGATGCGGCAGGGGCGAGAAACTTATTTACCTGTATTGTTGAATTTGTCATATAATTTCTTCAATGCTTTTTTCTCAATGCGGGATACATAGCTCCGTGATATACCCATGCATTTGCCTATTTCATGCTGTGTCATTTCCTTATGTCCCATCAGTCCGTAGCGCAACATCAGTATCTGCTTCTCCCTCTCGCTTAGTGCCCCCTCTATAAAAGTGTACATCCTGGCAATATTTTCCCGCAGTTCCATATTGTCCACCACATCCGGCTGGGATTGCTCTATGATATCCATCAGATAGATTTCTTTGCCTTCCTTATCCTGGCCAATGGGTTCATACAGGGACACTTCCCGTGCACTCTTTTTGCGGGCACGCATCATCATCAAAAGTTCATTATCTATACATCTGCAGGCATAGGTGGCTAATTTACCTTTTCCGGCATCAAAGGTATCTATTGCCTTTATCAGGCCGATACAGCCAATGGAAATCAGATCCTCCGGGTCTTCATCCCCGTTTTGGTATTTCTTGGCTATATGTGCCACCAGTCTCAGATTACGCTCTATCAATATCTGTTTGGCCAATTCGGCTTCCTGTACTGTCCCCTCCTGCAACAGACGGATGTACTCTGATTCTTCACTTGAAGTCAAGGGTTTTTGAAAAGTTTTCAAAAGTACCTCCAGGATTGCACTTAACAATAATGTATGTGCCGAATCCCGTTCCCGTGCCTGTCATCCTCCAAGGTTTTCAGATTCTCTCAAAACAAAAAACGTGCCATCACGTAATTACTTACATCAAGGCCTCTGTCGGTTAATGCAAGGCTCCGTCCGACCATGCCGGATATTTCTTTATACTGCAAAAGCCCTTCACCGATTCCCCACCGGATCACTTCACCGTACACCTGCTCCATGTCCCGGCCAAAAATACGTCGAAAATCCTCTGCCGGCACACCTGCCGTCATCCGAAGTCCCAGATACATGGTCTCCTCCATCTGTTCTTGGAGACTAAGTTCTGTCACCTCTCCCCTTTGTCCCAAAGGATTGCTGATATATGCCCGAAAATCCGGTCCGTTAGTGAATCTACAGTTATTCATCATGGACGCAGCTCCGATACCCAGCCCCAGATACGCCGTCCTGTTCCAATATCCTGTATTATGTCTGCATTCCATGCCTTCCGTTGCATAATTGGATATTTCATACCGTTTATAGCCCTTGGATGCCAGTATTTCCGCCGTCTGCTTATACATCTCCCGCTCCGTATCCTCATCAGGAAGCAAATCGCTTCCCTGTCCGTATTGACCGAAAAAGGGCGTTCCTTCCTCTACAATCAAAGAATAGGCAGAAATATGTTCGGGAGAAAGTTCTAATACTTTCTCCAACGTATCGGTATAAGATTCCATGGTCTGTCCCGGCAGGGCACTCATTATATCCACATTTATATTGGTAAACCCTTCCTCCCTGGCCATGGAATAGGTTTCCAAAAAATCATCATAGGTATGAATACGCCCAAGGGTCTGCAATTCCCGGTTATTAGCCGATTGCAGACCGATACTCAGCCTGTTGATACCTGCCGCCCGGTAAGCCCTCAGTTTATCTGCATTAACCGTTCCGGGATTGACCTCGATGGTCACTTCCATATCAGAATCTGTATAATAGCATTCCCGTATGATATCCATCAGCTTGGAAATGGCACTTTCTTCTGCCACCGAAGGTGTACCTCCGCCGATAAATATACTGGTAATTCTATAATCACTGCAATCAGCCGCTCTTTCTCTTGCTTCAACGAAAAGTGCCTTCATATAGGCCTCTCTGTCCGCATCCCCGTAAGGACCGGACAGAAAGTCACAATAAAGACACTTTCTCACACAAAAGGGTATATGAAAATATAATTCCAATGCTTTCTTATCTTCCATCATCCAGCTTTAATACACTCATAAATGCTTTCTGGGGGATTTCCACATTTCCCACCTGTCTCATTCGTTTCTTACCCTCTTTCTGCTTTTCCAGCAGCTTTTTCTTACGGGTAATATCACCACCGTAACACTTGGCAAGTACATCCTTACGCATGGCCTTTACAGTCTCTCTGGCAATGATTTTGCCTCCTACCGCCGCCTGGATAGGGATTTCAAATAAATGCCTGGGAATTTCATCCTTTAATTTCTCACACATCTTTCTGCCGCGCTCATAGGCAGAATCCGCGTGTACGATAAAGGACAGAGCATCCACCTCTTCGCGGTTAATCAATATATCCAGTTTCACCAAACTGGATGTCTCATATCCCTTGATATCGTAGTCAAAGGATGCATATCCTCTGGAACGTGATTTCAGGGCATCAAAGAAGTCATAAATAATCTCATTTAAAGGAAGCTCGTATTTAATTAATGCTCTGCTGCCCTCGATGTATTCCATTCCCAGATAACGGCCTCTGCGCTCCTGGCACAGTTCCATAATGGAACCGATGAACTCACTGGTGACCATAATCTCTGCACTGACAATGGGCTCCTCCATATGCTCTATCTCGGAAGGATCCGGTAAGTTGGAAGGATTTGTCAGTTCAATGACTTCACCGTTTGTTTTAAACACCTTATAAATAACACCGGGGGCTGTAGTTACCAGGTCCAGATTGTACTCTCTTTCCAGACGTTCCTGAATAATCTCCAGATGTAATAATCCCAGGAACCCACAGCGGAAACCAAATCCAAGTGCTATGGATGTCTCCGGCTCATACTGCAGGGACGCATCATTTAACTGCAATTTCTCCAGAGCGTCCCTCAGGTCAGGATACTTGGCACCATCCGCTGGATACATACCGCAATAAACCATGGACTGCACTTTTTTATATCCGGGCAACGGTTCACTGCAGGGGCGATTGGCATCAGTTACCGTATCACCTACCGCAGTATCTTTTACATTTTTAATGGAGGCTGTAATATATCCAACCATTCCGGCACTGAGCTCTTCACAGGGAATAAACTGTCCTGCGCCGAAATATCCCACTTCTACGACTTCCTGCTTAGCACCAGTAGCCATCATCTTAATGGTGGTACCCTTTTTAACGGTTCCCTCCATGATACGGCAAAAGATAATTACACCCTTATATGAATCATAAATAGAGTCAAAAATAAGTGCCTGCAAAGGATTCTCAGGATTACCCTCAGGTGCAGGAATCTTCTGTACAATCTGCTCCAATACATCTTCGATACCAATTCCGTTTTTAGCGGAAATCAAGGGCGCATCCTGCGCCTCCAGGCCGATAACATCCTCTATCTCATCCTTCACTCTGTCCGGGTCCGCACTGGGCAGGTCGATTTTGTTAATAACAGGAAATACATCCAAATCATGATCCAGTGCCAGATATACATTAGCCAGAGTCTGGGCTTCAATTCCCTGGGCTGCATCCACTACCAGAATAGCACCGTCACAGGCTGCAAGGGAGCGGCTCACTTCATAATTAAAGTCCACATGACCGGGGGTATCAATCAGATTAAAAATATACTCCTCCCCATCCTGTGCCTTATATACCGTACGGACGGACTGCGCCTTAATGGTAATACCTCTTTCACGCTCCAGCTCCATATTATCCAGCACCTGTGCCTGCATTTCCCTGCTGGTAAGAAGACCGGTCTTTTCAATAATACGGTCAGCCAGGGTGGACTTTCCGTGATCTATATGTGCTACAATACAAAAATTGCGGATTTTACTTTGGTAATTCCTTTCCATCCATAAACCTCTCTATCTGCTTTTCTTACTGTATCTGTAATAAGAGAAACAGAATTATTGTAACAAATATTCCGCTTATTGTCCAGTTAATACCATGTCCAATATGTGCGCAATGGGTCCGCAGGTGTTTTGCACCTCCGCAACGGTATTATTCTGGGCTCCCAGCTCAATGAGAAGGTACTTCTCTTTTAAGTGCATATTGTATCTGTAGCCCTTCAGATATATCTTACGGGTCAACCCGGGATAGTACTCCATTGCCTTCCTCTGCACCTGAAAAGAAAAACTAAGGTTCGCATCCAGATTCGGATTCTCCAGATAGGATATTTTACCCGTCTGACGGGTTCTGCTGATACCGTTAAACAGCATAAAACGGGCCATGGGTATACCGTCCACCTCCGTAACCAGACGTGTTCCTTCCGGCATCTCATCCCTATGTAGGTCAATAACCATTTCTATGGAAGGGTATTTTTCTAAAATCCGTGACACCAAAGGCAGGGCATTGGTATAAGCATCATTTCTCCCATCCGCATCAAAAGCCTCCTTGCAATGTACCACATGATAACCGTATTCATTACAAAGCTTATCTGCCAGTAAAGCTCCCATTCCTACTATGGTGGTGCTTTCATCCCCGGGTACGGAATCCACAAATGCCTCCCTGGAATGGGTATGATAGATAAGTATCTGGGGGGCATCGGATTTTTGCATAGTACAATTATAGGACGTGAGCTTTTCCGTGTTCAGCAAATCACTTCCTGCCATTGTCCCCCCGTCGATGGTGTAAAAATTCTTTACAAGGGCGTCATAGCTTCCGTAGGATGCCATATCCAAATGATTTTGTATGGTTCTGGGTATAAAACCGCTTCCCTGCGTCCCAATCCCCTGAGCCACATATTCTGTTTCACTACCGTCTCCGTGCAATTCCTGCAATTCCACCCTATCCTCAGACCGGACAGGCTCTTTTTCTTCCCGTTCAGCCACCTGCCGTGCCGGAAAATCTTCCAGACGCAGAATCTCAATTCCCACCTCGTCCGCTCCCGGCTCTGCCACAGTTTCGTCTTCTTTTGAAAGCCATATGCCGATTATCAGGCCGGATAGAAATATACCGGCCCAAAATATCCATTTAAATCTATATTTCCGCTCTATAATGAATCTACACTCCTCTCGCTTACTGATTCATTATATGCACACTTCCTCTACCTGATACCTTGTACCTACCCCTGCAGGGCCATGTTAAGACCTTCCGAAACCGTGTAACTAACCCGTTTTACTATGTCGTCCACATCTTTTCCTGTCATATACATATTGTTTAATTCAGCAAACTTCTGTCTGTGACCGCCGTAACGAAGCGTCTCCAGCTCCTTATTTTCACTTAAAAGCTTATCCAATGCATCTCCCACGATGGTAGCCGCATCCACCACCATGGGTACACCTATGGCTATGACCGGCACGCCCAAAGTCTCCTCCGTCAAAGCATTTCTGTGATTCCCCACTCCGGAGCCCGGCCAGATACCGGTATTGCATATCTGAATGGTTCTGCTGAGCCTTTTAATACTTCTTGCGGCCAGGGCATCTATGGCAATCACACAGTCCGGCTTTGTTTCCCTGATAATTCCTTTGATAATCTCTGCAGTCTCCATACCTGTTTTAGCCATCACACCCGGTTCTATACTGCTCACCTGATTACAGTCCCCGCCTTCAAGTACCGCTTTGCCGTATTCCTTAATCAAATGACGATTGATGTACAGATTATCAATCACAAACGGGCCCAGGGCATCTGCCGTCACAGCCCGGTTCCCCAGTCCCACAATCAGATAGGATTGTTTCTTCCCACTCTTCTCAGGCAAAAGCTTACACAATTCCTTTTTCAAACATTTAGATACCTCTCTGTGATATCCTTCGTCCGGCTCTGCCATGGTAGGTGCCTCAATGGTCACATAACATCCCATGGGTTTTCCCAGCATTTTGGCCGCATTTTTGGTTTCAATGCACACCTTGGTCACCAAAATATCTCCCTGTTTTTTATACTCATTTACCCTTACTCCGCTTACCTTTGTCTGTTCTCCGGGTACTCCTTCACTGGCTTCTAAAGCCAAGTCCGTTCTTACCTGACAACTTTCCATGGTTCATCCCCCTGTCATCCTCACTTTAACCACTATTTTTTACAAATAAAAGAAAAATATGTATTGACAAAACGATATTTTTTGTCTAAACTACAGTAGTATGTTTGCGTTAGTCTTCCGTGTCTGACTAAAGTTAACAGTTGATAACTTATTCTATATCAAATGGAGGTGTACGACTTGGCTAACATTAAATCTGCAAAGAAGAGAATTTTAGTAACACGCGTTAAAGCTGACAGAAATAAAGCTATCAAATCCGGTGTTAAGACTGCTATTAAGAAAGTATACGCAGTAATCGCTACCGGCGACAAGGAAGCTGCTAAGGCTGAACTCGCTGCTGCTACCAAAACTATCGAGATGGCTGCAAGCAAGGGTGTTTACCACAAGAACAATGCTGCCAGAAAAGTTTCCCGTATCAGCAAAGCTGTAAACGAGATGGCTTAATTTTTTATCAATATATATTGACTTTTCAAAGTACCCATACCGTCATGTGGGTACTTTTTGTTTAGCTACAAGCCATGCAAAAAAACACCCGCTCAGCCCTAAGTGGGAGCTTGCTCACACTTAGAGCTGAATGGGTGTTTTTGTATATGGCGCCAGCCGTACATCCCGATGCCGCAAAGCGGCATCGGGATGGCCTGGCTTGTAAAGGCCGGGATGGCTTGGCTTGTGAAGGCCGGGATGTACCGGCTTTATCTCTATATTGATTCCTCTATATTTGATTATGAAAGCAGCCGAAACCTGAAAGTTTCAACTGAGCTACATTACTTTTTCTTTGCCCAGATAATTGCTCTGTTTGTATCTTCACTAATGGGATTACCGCTGTAATCTCCCCATTCGCTTTCAATGACAAATCCATATCGTTCTAACCACTCATGAACCTGCTCGATAGTCACAAAATGTTTTTCGGTAGGTATCTCCTCAACAAGAGTACTTCCATCAGCAAGGGTCATCTCAAATCTACGAATGCATTTTGCAATACCAGTCTCTGTATCATAGGTATTATTATACAATATCATTCTTCCAAAATTGCCCTCGCTATCTGTTCCCTGCCACACAAGATTGGGATGGGGAATATTAAACCATTTTTCAGGATAAAATGTATATGCGTAATCA
>JAFXEW010000033.1 GCA_017513625.1 Lachnospiraceae bacterium
AGGAATTGTTTGAGTGTGCCAAGCAAAGTGCGGAACTTGACGAAAAGATGGACAATCTGCGCAAAAGAGTGGAGGCAGGAAGCAGAGAGGCGGAAGACTAGATTCGTGTCATACTTGCAGTTAAATGTGTCATACTTTGGCCAGAGCGGTTTAATCTTAGTTAAATATCAAAACAACGAAAAACCCGGTAAAATCAGGCATTTGCTGAAATTACCGGGTTTCTTTTAGCAGGGGAAGAGGGAATCGAACCCCCGTTAACGGTTTTGGAGACCGCCGCACTACCGCTGTACTATTCCCCTATGGAATATTTGTCGCTTCCTGTATGTCATCCGCAACGAATGTTATTATAGCATAGGGATGTGAGGAGCGCAAGCATAATTTCAAAAAAATTCGGAAAATACAAAACATCCGCAGGGATTACGGATGTTTTGCGTAAAGGGGAATTTTTCGGAAATTTTGCCAATTTCACGACCGGTATGTACCGGATGAATAAAGTATAGCTCATATATATGTTTTTGTCTAGGGGTTTATGCAAATTTGTTTAAACTATTTTTTACGATTTTTTACCAAACTCGACAAAAAACAACTCACTTTGCAAAGAATCGGGTACACCCTTGCCTGCGGCCAGCTTCTTTGCCAGATTTCTCAGGTGTTGTAACCGGGCAGCTTTTTTTATTTGCTTACGGTTTACCAACTCAGTATACAAAGGATTCCCGGAAAGATTTTCATCAATGTCTGCCGGGAAGGGACAGTGGGTAAAGAAAATCCGGCGAGCCACCTTGTTTAAGCGGGGAGAACCGCTTGCTTCAAAGAGAATCCATAGGATGTAGTCACGGATAAACATTTCCTTAAAGCTGTTTTTGGCACGTTTCAGAGCGATACGTACCTTGTCCTTGGCCTCTGCGCTGAGCTCGTGATTTTTACGGTAAAACTGTATATAGTCAAAGTATTCGCTGGTTAAGGAATTTTCCGTAATGTCATTCCAGCGAGCACCCTGTATGCGCTTACACATTTCCCAACGGAATTCACCTGTGAGGTGAATCAGAGTGGTGGTGACATCTTCCATGTGGAAGATGGAGAACATCATACGGCTGTGGCTGTTACGCTTTTTGCCTTCAATCTCCTGCCACATAACCCCGTGTATGCCCACATTTGGCATGAGGATGATATCAGGCAGGAATTCCAGATGTATTAATTCCTTGCCCATGGTATCCATGTGGTCGTAGTCCAGACTTTCACGATAGAAAGCAGAGTAGTCCACGCTGCGGATTACATCCAGGGCATGGGAAATTTTTTCCACGGTAACCAGGGAGTCTTCGGGATTACGCAGTACATTGTCCCGGGTAAAGAAGGGGAAGTATGTGGTAATACGTCCGAAGGTCATCTTATTTACGGAAGGGAACATATTCTGTAGCTCGTATACTACCTTTGACAGAGGATCATTTAGCATTTCGTTCAGCTCAAGGTCGATAAATTGACCGCTTATTTTTTTCTTGTGGATTACATCTGTATAATCCTGGTCGAATTCGTTGCGGCAGGGCTCCTTCTCACCCCTGTATATGGCAAGCAGCCAGTCATAAAGGGTATAAATACCCACTTCCACGTGGCTTTGCAGGTTGTGCGCCAGCTTGTACAGCATGATGCTGTATTCTGTACCCGCCATCTCTTCGTCGATATATCCAAAGAGCAGGAACATTTTTACCGCCATGGGCAGGGGAGAAGTATCTTCCAGAGAAATCATGAAAGTAGTTTCGTATAAAGTAAGGAAGTCCGCCGCCAGCTTTTTGCGCAGGGCATAGGTTACATCATCAGAAGCATTGATATCCGGTAATTGCTTAAATTTGCGGATATTGGCGCGGATGCCGGATACAAATTCGTCGGAAATACTTGCGTAATTTAATATAGTATCCATGGAACCACGTAATTCCTCAGGGAGACTGTTTTCGGCCAGCTTCTGTTCTAAAACAGTCTGGCGGTCCTGCATCATTTCCTTGACGGACTGATAGCGGATGATACGCTCTTCAATAATAGTATTGGAATCGGAGGTCATATCCCGGTACAAGGCAATAATATCGTCCATACGCTGTATGACACCGGGAGCATCCGGGGAGCCACTGCCGATCTTGTTTAATATTTTATATAACTGTTCGAAAAGATCAGTGTGATTTTCGTTAATAAAGTACTGCAGGGTCTGGAGCCGATACTGGTGCTGTTCCTCCAGACTGAAATAGGTCTTGCGGTAGTCCAGACTGCATTTTTTCAGGGAACCTACAGACACGGCGGTCTTTTCCAGATAAGGTTTGTAGTCCTTACCTGCATAAATGTGATAAAGCTCCAGGTAATAACTGCTGAGCCAAAAGTCGGCAGATTCATCGCTCAGGTATGCCACCGGGTCATCCTCTGAAATAATCTCCGTTACGGGACCCAGGCGGTAACGGTTGTGCAACATGGCACAGTAATCTAAATCATCGGATAGTGCCTGGTAGATGCTGCTGCATTTCATCTCAGATACCAGGGATTGCTGCATCAGAATGTGGATTTGTCTAAATGCGGACAGCATAAAGAAACGTGAAACATCCGGATAACTTTTCAGTAAATCCGATAATGCGTTCTCGTGGGACAGGGGATAGACTACCACCGTGGTATTTTCTGCGGCTATATAATCCAGCAGATGGATTTCAGAACATAATTCACTGATGCCGATTACATCACCCTTTTTCAGAATGTAGCTGCCGCCGGGATAGGCGGCAATGACCTGACCGGCTGTAATCAGATGCAGTGAAGTAAATGATTGACCACGCTTATGGATATAAGTACCTTTTTTGATAACTGACGCTGCCATATGATACCTTCTTTACTGCTGACTTACCTTTTATTATATACAATATAGGAAGATTTGGCTATAATACTTTAGGTACATTGGTGGAAAAATGATAGTTGTGTCATGAAAAGTCGAAAAGTGGCAATTTACCGCAGAATTTCCAAAATTAGGTCTGTACTTTTGACAGAATTATGTTAAAATAAAAATACATATGTGTCACTTTTAGCAGGAGGTGCTGCCATGGAACATGATTATCAGTACAGAAAACAGATCGTGTTGGGATACAAAGAGACGGTTATGCCACTTGTCCTGCGTTATCTTCCGTGGTTTGAGAAAAATGGGACACAGACGGCCACATCCCAGTACAGGGACGAAGCCATATCGGAACATTCTATGGCATTTCCCGTGTATAACAGCATGGTGATTAATTTTGTAAAAGAAGCGTCCCGGACGAATCTGATGGACAAGAATTACAGATATTTGTATACAAGGAACCGTATTCAATCCCATGATGACGAACGCAGACTGATTCAGCAGGCTACGTGGCAGGAATGGGATATTTTGCGGGGCATTTTGTCCTATTATGTCCTGGGAGGCATGTCAAAGGGTATGTTGTGGAATGAAGCTGTGGAAGAGCAGATTTTTTGTCTGATTCTGCAGAAGATGAAAGAGATTATAGAATACTGGGATCGGCCCGTGGTGGCCGGAAGGATGGAGTAATGGGCGAGAAATCAATACAGAAGAAAAAGTATATATTGAAGACTGCCAAGGATGTATTCACGGAAAAAGGATTCAAGAATGTTACCATGAAGGACATTGTGGAAGCCTGTGATATTAGCCGGGGCGGATTGTACCTTTACTTCGAAAGTACCGAGCAGATATTCCTGGAAGTATTGAAGATGGAAAACGAAGAGGGAGAGGATTCTTTCTCTGACAGCATCCCGGAGGATGCAACTGCAGCCGAAATATTACTTCTTTTCTTAAAGGAGCAGAAAAAAGAATTGCTTCGCAAGAAGAACTCATTGACCAAGGCTGTTTATGAGTATTTCTTTGATAATCATCCTCCCCGTAAGTCCAATCCTTTGAAAAAGCAATTTGATGCATCCGTTCTCATCGTGGAGAAACTGATAGAAGCCGGTGTGGAAAACGGAGAATTTGTATGTGATGATTGTGCGGGAGCCGCACGCAATATTATGTATGTGCTGGAAGGACTGAAGATATCCGCACAGACTATCGGCATTACCTCTGACGGGGTGGACAAAGAGCTTTTGTTTGTGCTTAGAGGTCTGGGTATCGGCACTGATTAATTACACATTGGTAAGTTTGTGCTCCAGGGATGATGGTCTTTGGAGCATTATGTATGTGAAAAACACCTTTTTTTCTACAAAATTAGTGCAATGTACTATTGTTGAAAAGAAGGTTATGTTGTATATTTATAGCATGTGATTAAAATCAAGTTTGGAGGACGACATGGGCAACGTAAGACGTATCTATGTAGAAAAGAAAGAAGACTTCGCCGTAAAGGCAAAAGAGCTTCATGAAGAACTGAAAAATTACCTGGGTATCAATGTAGATGCCGTAAGGGAATTCATCCGTTATGATGTGGAAAACATTTCCGATGCGGTATTTGCAAAGGCATGTAAGACAGTATTCTCAGAGCCCCCCGTGGATTATCTGTATGAGGAGACTGTAGAGATTCCCGCAAATGCAAGAGTATTTTCCGTGGAATATTTACCGGGCCAGTTTGACCAGAGAGCTGATTCCGCAGTACAGTGCGTGAAATTCCTGGATGAAAACGAAGAGCCTGTTATTAAGACTGCAGTGACTTATATGATTATCGGCAGTATTACAGATGAAGAGTTCTCCAAGATTAAGGCATATTGTATTAACCCTGTGGATTCCAGAGAAACAGATATGGTAAAGCCCGATACACTGATTACCGTATTTGATGATCCTGCAGATGTTATTATTTTTGACGGTTTTGCAGATATGGCAGAAGCACAGCTGAAGGAACTGTATGATTCCCTTGGACTGGCTATGACCTTCAAGGATTTCCTGCATATCCAGAATTATTTTAAGAACGATGAAAAGCGCAATCCATCCATGACGGAGATCCGTGTGCTGGATACTTATTGGTCCGACCACTGTCGTCATACCACTTTCTCTACTGAACTGAAGGATGTGGAATTCGGTGAGGGCTATTACCGTCTCCCCATGGAGACCACTTATCGCAGCTATCTGGACACCAGAGAAGAGATTTTTGCAGGACGTGACGACAAGTTTGTTTGTCTCATGGATCTGGCTCTGATGGCTATGAGAAAGCTGAAAAAAGACGGCAAGTTAGAAGATATGGAGCAGTCCGATGAAATCAATGCCTGCTCAGTAGTGGTTCCCGTGGAAATGGATTACGGCGACCATGTGGAGACTGAGGAATGGCTGGTATTCTTCAAGAATGAAACCCACAACCATCCTACGGAAATCGAGCCCTTCGGTGGTGCGGCTACCTGTTTGGGCGGAGCAATCCGTGATCCCCTTTCCGGACGTGGTTATGTATATCAGGCAATGCGTGTAACCGGTGCGGCAGATCCTACCGTACCCGTGGCAGATACCATGAAGGGTAAGCTGTCCCAGAAGAAGCTGGTGCGCGGCGCAGCAAGCGGATATTCTTCCTATGGTAACCAGATAGGTCTGGCTACCGGATTTGTAAAAGAAATATATCATCCCAATTATGTGGCTAAGAGAATGGAAATCGGTGCCGTTATGGGTGCAGCACCCAGAAAGAACGTTATCCGTGAGACCTCTGATCCCGGTGATATCATCATCCTGCTGGGCGGACGTACCGGCCGTGACGGTTGCGGCGGTGCTACCGGTTCTTCCAAGGTGCATACAGAGAGCTCCATCGAGACCTGTGGTGCAGAAGTACAGAAGGGTAATGCGCCTACAGAGCGTAAGATTCAGAGATTGTTCCGCAGGGCTGAAGTAAGTAAGCTGATTAAGAAGTGTAACGACTTTGGTGCAGGCGGTGTATCCGTGGCCATCGGTGAATTGGCAGACGGTCTGACCGTAGATCTGGACAAGGTGCCCAAGAAGTACGCAGGTCTGGACGGTACGGAACTGGCTATTTCCGAATCCCAGGAGCGTATGGCAGTAGTAGTAGATCCTAAGGATGTGGCAGAATTCCTGGGCTATGCTACCGAGGAAAATCTGGAAGCTGTAGAAGTAGCAGTTGTTACCGAAGAGCCCAGACTGGTATTGAACTGGAGAGGTCAGACTATTGTAAACTTAAAACGTGCATTCCTTGATACCAACGGTGCACATCAGGAGACTACCGTAAAGGTAGATATCCCTGTTGAAGCAGATAATTACTTAGATAAATGGGCCATCCCTGCAGTGGGCGAAAAGCTGGAGGAGGGCGATGTAAAGGCAGCATGGCTGACCATGCTTAACGACCTGAACGTATGCTCCCAGAAGGGTCTGGTGGAGATGTTTGACTCCTCCATCGGTGCAGGAAGTGTACTGATGCCTTACGGCGGACAGCACCAGCTTACCGAGACCCAGTGCATGGTAGCAAAGCTTCCCGTACTTCAGGGCAAGACAGATACCGTGACCATGATGAGCTATGGCTTTGATCCTTATCTGTCCAGCTGGAGCCCTTATCACGGTGCAGTTTATGCAGTGGTTGAATCCATGGCGAAGATCGTGGCAGGCGGCGGTGATTACAGCAAGATTCGTTTCACTTTCCAGGAATATTTCCGCAGAATGACTGAGGATCCTTCCCGTTGGAGCCAGCCTTTTGCAGCACTTTTAGGTGCATATGATGCACAGATTGGTTTTGGTCTGCCCAGTATCGGCGGTAAGGACAGTATGTCCGGTACCTTCAATGATATCGACGTACCTCCCACACTGGTATCCTTTGCAGTAGATATTGCAAAGCACGGTGATATCGTGACTCCTGAATTAAAGGCAGCAGGCAATAAGCTCATTTGCTTTGAAATTGATAAAGATGAATATGACATGCCCATGTATGATGCTGTAGCAGAGCTTTACACTCAGATTCATGAGCTGATGCAGGAGGGCGCTATTGTATCCGCATATGCATTGGATTCCAAGGGTGTGGCTGCAGCACTTTCCAAGATGGCATTCGGTAACAAGCTGGGTGTAACCATTGACGCGGAAGTTACCACAGATGATTTATTTGCAAACGGACTGGGAGATATCCTGGTAGAAGTAGCAGCAGATAAGATGGCAGCAGTAGATGCTAAGGGTGCTGAGTATGCTGTAATCGGTACCGTGAATGAGGAAGCTGCTTTCGTATATGGTGATGTACGTATTACCATGGAAGAGGCATTAAATGCATGGACTTCCAAGCTGGAGAAGGTATTCCCCACCAAGGCTGTAAAGGCTACAGACGCAGTAAACAGCGATGTATACAAGGCTGACAGCATTTATGTATGCAAGAACAAGGTGGCTAAACCCACCGTATTTATACCCGTATTCCCCGGAACCAACTGTGAATACGACAGTACCAAGGCATTTGAGCGTGCAGGTGCAAATGTAATCACCAAGGTATTTAAGAACCTGACTGCAGAAGATATCCGTGATTCAGTGGATGCTTTTGAAAAGGCAATCGGTCAGGCACAGATTATTATGTTCCCCGGCGGTTTCTCCGCAGGTGACGAGCCTGACGGTAGTGCAAAGTTCTTTGCAACTGCTTTCCAGAATGCGAAGATGAAGGAAGCTGTTATGAAGCTCTTAAATGAGCGTGACGGTCTGGCACTGGGTATCTGTAACGGTTTCCAGGCGCTGATTAAGCTGGGACTGGTGCCTAATGGTGAGATTCTGGGACAGAATGAAAATTCTCCTACCCTGACTTTCAATACCATCAACAGACATATCTCCAAGATGGTATACACCAAGGTAGTTTCCAACAAGTCTCCCTG
>JAFXEW010000034.1 GCA_017513625.1 Lachnospiraceae bacterium
CTGCTGGCCACGCTGGTGGGCACGGTATGCAGTATTTTGTTTGCGGGAGCAATGGTATAAGAGCAGTAAAAAGCCGAGGCGTACGGAAAGGGTACGTCCCGGCGGTTTGTTTTATGCCATATTTTATAAGTCCAAGGTTTCTTCTACCTTTTCCTGGCTTCCCACGGTATACAAAGCCCTGTATTCAGAGGGAGAGCAGTCTTTCAGTCGCTTAAAGGTGCGGTTAAAGGAGGACAGGCTGGTAAAGCCGGACTTCAGGGAAATCTCCGTAATGGGGAGATTGGGTATAATAAGCATTTGCTCCGCTGCCTTGATACGCTTGGCACTGAGATAATCATAAAAGGTCTGATTGGTGTATTGCTTAAACAGTCTGGTGAAATAAAACTTGGAGAAGCAGGCAATGGCCGCAGCTTCTTCCAGGGTAATATTTTCGGAATAGTGTTCGTCGATATAATCCAACACCATGGACAGCCGGTTTACCAGAGAACTGGTCTTGGTAGAAGTATTCATGTCCGGTGCAGTGTTATTCATGGCATGTTCACCGATTTTGGAAAAGAACTGAATCAGGCAGGCATAGATATTCATCTCACGTGAGATTCCGGCGCTCCAGTAGTGGTTGGCGATTTCCATCATCAGACGGGCTTCCGCAGCATATAATTCAGGATCCTTGTCATAGGTGATGTGAATGGGCTGGGATAACAGTGATAAAACAAAGTTAAAGCCTGTTATCTGGGAAAAGAAATCCAGTTCAAAGATGAAAACAAAACGGGAGCCTGTGGCCGGCGGCGTGATGCCATGGATGGTACCTGCGGGAATTATGTAAATGTCTCCTTCGTCCAAAACAATATCTTGTCCCTGATAAACAACGGTAAAGTTATTTTCCAGAGGCATGATGATCTCCAGAGCGGTGTGCCAGTGCGGCCGGTGAACTCTGGTTTGTGTATTGTACCAGAAACGCATGGTAGAGCCCTTGATGTATTTGGCAAACTCCATATTGCCTTCCAGAAAGGGTTCGTAGTCCGGAATCATATCCGGCTGCATTTCATATTTTTCTTTTTCTTCTGCGGTTAATGTGTACAATTCTCGGGGATTCATCAGAACACTCCTTGTGTGATGTTAAAAACGACTCGGCATATATTGCGGTCATAGTGAGCGGATTTTTCCTTTATGATGTCATAATACTTCCAGCATATCCGTGTTAACAACAGTATTATATCATGCTTTTTAGAAAAATCAATCAATTTGTGCGATGCATGTACGGATTTGCAGGCAACAATTGCGTATCGCATATTGCAAATGTGGAAAAAATGTATTTTAATAATAAAAGAAAACAGTACAAAGGAAGGAATTGCTATGGGCATAAGGGAGTATATACCCGGTATCGGTATTGCGGTGGGATGTATCTTAGTACTGCTGATAATAGTTTGGCTTTGTCGGCGCAGCAGAAGGCCTGCTGAAATAGATTTGATGGACGGTCATGATTTTGAAAAATACTGTGCCCTGCTTTTAAAGCACAGGGGCTTTTTAGATGTGGAAATCACCAAGGGCAGCGGTGACTATGGCGTGGATATCCTGGCTGAAAAGGATGGCGTGACCTATGCCATCCAGTGTAAATGTTATAATCAGCCGGTGGGTGTGAAGGCGGTGCAGGAGGCCTATGCGGGCAGGGATTATTATGACCGCATGGTAGGTGCGGTGCTGACCAACCAATATTTTACCGCACCGGCGGTGGAGGCTGCCAAACGTTTGAAAATATTACTTTGGGACAGAGGTTATCTGGAGAGCATGATTGCAGAGGGCGGCAGGGAGCACTAGTTATCCCAATGTCATTAGGCTGCTGACTCTGCCTTGCCCCTACCTTACAGCAAAGCCACAGCCCCCGGGAAAACATTGTGGCAAATGTGAGCGTTTCTCGGAAGGCAGCCTTTCCAAGGGGATTTGTGTCTTTTCAGGCAAGAACACCTGCCACGGCTTTGTCCGCAGGGGATGTACACCAAGCATTGTGGTAAGCAAATGCGGAATTACTAAATGTGCGGCTTTGGAATTTATGATTAGTCCCTGTTTTTATGAGCTGGGACAAAATTAAGTGCCCTGTTCGCGGCCGAACGGAATCTAGAGTTAAACCTCTATCTTC
>JAFXEW010000035.1 GCA_017513625.1 Lachnospiraceae bacterium
GTTAATACAATTTTCAAAAGCAGAGTTGCCGATGGTATCCAGACCATTTCCCAGTGTAATACTGTTTAAACCGCTGCATCCGTAGAATGCATAGTCACCAATACCGCTTAATTTCTGTCCTACGGTAAGAGTACGGATATTACCCTGACCGGCAAAAATCCCCTTGGAGCTCTCGGTAACCTTACCTCCTACCTTCCAAGTACCGGGTTCCGTACCGGACTCCAAATACTGGTTTCCTATATACCATACTTCTGCGCCCATAATACGCTGGGTATTGGAAGTAATGGTCAACGCATACTTATCATTACCTTCAGCATCCGGATTTGCAATATAATAAAACTCATCCACTTCAAGGCGCTCCCAATTAGCCCTGTCTTCATAATAACAGGGATAGAATACCTCTTTGGTCTGCATAACCTCTTCATAAACAGGATTGCCCTCCTCGTCCAGAACAGGCTCCTCATTTTCATCCAGAACGGGCACTTTATCATAAATTATATTACCCATATTATCCAATACAGGTTCATCCACGGAATAGAACAAGGTATTACCGCTCTTACCTACTGCAGCATAACCGCTGGAGGTACCCAGGTTGTCCGAATATTTCAGATACGCATCCAAAGTGTCCGGAATGGTAAGCGCACCATTATTCAGATAGCCTCCGTTATATCCGAGAATAACTGCGACTTTATTATTAGAGCTGATATTATTGGGACTTACATATGCAAACTGATAAGTACCGTCACCGGTGGTATATATGGTTTCATTACCATTTACAATAGGAATCTCGCAATCATCAATATCCACACCCACCTCTACACCGGCAGGCAGGGCCGCTTCCATATTATCCACGGGAATGGATGCTGTCACTAATGCGGAAGCCAGGAATAAACTTCCTATAGTCTTTCTGACCGTTCTCTTTAATCTTCTCTTTTTCTTTACAACAGGTTTTGCCATTGCTCTACTCCTTTGTCGTAATCTTTCTCGCAACAACTACAAATCTACCATCTTTTTCTTCATAATCACATGTAGAAAGGGTCAGTAATTTGTCTCCGTAGGATGCTGTTACACCTGTGCTGTACAAAGACATTGCTGCCATTTCATCCATGTTGGATAAAAACTCTTTTTCTCCGTTGACTTCAATGAACTGGTAATACTTAAAAACCACTTCATCTTCCTTATAAACTCTGGAGCGGAACACGTACATTACTTCATACGTACCCTTTTCATATATGGTATCAAACTGAATATAACGATGTTTATCATAAAAACTTTTATCACTGTATTTATTCAGCTGTCCGAACATCTTGCCGCTCTTCATATGATGGCCATATAAAATCATGTTGGTGCTGCCATTAACGGCGTCACAATCCTTATCCAGGAATATGGTTCCGTTCCGGTCATACTTACCATCCGGATTGTGATCCAGATAAAAAACATTGTCCTCCGTCTGCATGACAGGGTAATCAATATTTGTATCGTCAATTTTTAGCCATCCGATTAGGTTTTCATACTTATTTAATAAATTTTTATATTCATCCAGCACTTTTTTGTCCGGGTTCATACTTTCCAACGTAAACTGTGGACCGGATATAATGCTGCCATCCATGCTTCCCTCTGCTCCGGAATGAGGCATAACCACCTCTTCCTTTAAAACATCTTTGTATCCCTGATTGATGGATTCATTTTGATAATCGGTATATACATAAAGTCCGAACACCGTCAAAAAGGCCATTCCAAGTATCATACTAATACTTAAAAACAGTTTCCTGCGTTTTTCTCTGTTTTGCAATTCCTGTTTTACATATTCTTCCATACCGCTGTCATTTATAAAACGTGAATTATCCGTTTTATTTGAAGTTTTGCTACGGCTTCTTTTAACCTGCTTCTCCATAAATTTCTCTTCGAGACCATCCTTAAAATCTTCACCAAGTAAGGTATGGAAACGGTATTTATCATTCCTAATATCCTCCAACAAGGTCCGACGTTTCTCAGGCGTTGCTGCCTTAATTTCACGGGACAATTGTTCTATCAATTCTTTGTCACGTAGTCCCAGCCGGTAATCCTGTTCCGTACGAAACTGTCTGTCGTCTATTACAAATCTCTTTTGTTCCATATGTATCACCAAATATCAAAATGGTTTCATCCTACAATTATCTCAATTTACCATACTTATATTTTACTATATGTTGTAAATATTGCAAGTTTATTTTCAATATCTAGTAACTAAAATAATTTTGAAACCTATAGAAACATAGACAAACCGGCATGCATAGAATAAACCATAAAACAAAACCCCATGGAGGTATTACTATGAGCGATTTAACAGCAGCAAACTGTGGTTGTGGTACAAATGTAAGAAATAATAATTGTGGTTGCGGATGTGGCGGCAGCTCCATCTGGATCATCCTTTTACTGCTCTTCTGCGGTAACGGCAATGGTTGCGGTATCGGCTCAAACAATGACGGCTGTGGCTGCGGATGCGGCAACGGAATCTTAGGCGGCTCCGGCAGCAACAACTGCTGTGAGTTATTGATTTGGATTCTTTTAATCTCATGCTTCTGCGGCGGCAACAACAGCTGTGGTTGCTAATTAACCCCACACTTTATACGGACAGTCATAACGCCCGTATCACATCAAGCCTCTGTGCGGACTACAAACCGCCGGAGGCTTTCTTCATACCAAACATATCTTTGCATGCCACAGCATAGTATAAAGTTAGGAAAAGGCGGTGCTAATATGGAAAACTGTTCCCCGGGTTCGGTGTGCAAATTTAATATTATGTACACAGATAAGAACTTAAATAAACTAAAGGTTATCTCTTCCAAATTTCAAAATTATCCCTTAAACCTGCTTGCCTTATATATCAAAGTAATGGAAGTTAAATACACCCTTGAAAAGATCCGCTCCTGCCCTCATCAATCCATTCCTGATGTATTACAACAGTTAGGTAGCGACAACATCAAAGAAATGTGCACGGAAATACAGCCCTTTTGCAATGAATCTGAGCAAAATTTCCTTGCAACGATCCTAAATCTTCTGGAAAGCATGTCAAACATGCAGGAAATGATGCAAATGATGGAATTGATGCAGGAATTCACAAGTGACGGCAATAATAGCAACAATATCAACAATTTAACAGGTGGATTAGGAAATAATCCGGAAGAACTGTTTAGTCTCTTCTCTGCTTTCTTTCCTACCGGTAATGATAATGGAGGTGACCATTATGAATAATCAAAACCATATCAACGAAAACAAATCGCCCGATTGGATGAAAGACCCTGCAGTCAAACAAATAAGCAAAGAAAAGCTGGACTTTTTAGAGGACTGTTTCTCTGCCATACAGGGAAAAGACAAAAAATCACTGATGCCTCTTCTGGGGTTAAAGATCAGAGAGGCCAAAAAAGCCGGTCTGCAATTTACACCGGAAGAACTGAATATTGCCGTAACAGCAATCAAAAAACAGGGCGATACAGAAAGTAACAGACAAATAGATGCTATCCTTAAAAAAGGACAATCAAACATCTGATAAATCAAAGAAAATCCCGGTACCTTTTGAAGATACCGGGATAAAAATATTTTTATTTCACCACAATATTTACAATTCTGCCGGGAACATAGATTTCCTTCACAACAGTCTTGCCTTCCATTGCAGCCTGTACGCCGGGCACAGCCTTTGCCTTGGCAATAACAGATGCTCCTTCTTCATCCACACCGATTTCAACGGTTCCTCTTACCTTGCCGTTGATCTGGATACCGATTTCAATCACATCCTCAACCAGTGCAGCTTCATCATAGGTAGGCCACTTCTCATATGCAATGGTTTTATCATGACCAAGAATCTGCCATATTTCTTCGCCTACATGAGGACAGATACAGGAGAACATTTTAACAAAGCCCTCTGCATATTCCTTAGGACACTTCTCTGCCTTATATGCTGCATTCATAAAGATCATCATCTGACTGATTGCAGTATTGAATCCAAGCTGTTCAAAATCAGAAGAAACCTTTATCACAGTCTGATGATATACCTTAGTAAGTGTACCGTCATTCTCTGTTGTTATTCTGTCATCTCCCGTGAAGAAAGTCCATACACGGTTGATAAATCTTCTGGCACCTTCCACACCCTGGGGATTCCAAGGCTTAGACACTTCCAAAGGTCCCATAAACATTTCATAAAGTCTTAATGTATCTGCTCCGAATTCATTTACAACATCACTGGGATTTACTACAAACTCAGGGAAACGCTTACCCATCTTAATACCGTTTGCTCCTAAAATCATACCCTGGTGAACCAGCTTCTGGAAAGGCTCTTTCACAGGTGATAAGCCTTTGTCATAGAGATAACGGTTCCAAATTCTGGAATACATCAAATGGCCTACCGCATGCTCAGGACCACCGATATAAAGGTCAACGGGAAGCCAGTGCTTCAGAAGCTCCTGATTAGCAAATTCCTTAACATTATGAGGATCAATATATCTCATAAAATACCAACTGGAGCCTGCACTTCCGGGCATGGTAGATGTCTCACGCACACCCTTTACTCCATTATAATCATACTGCTTCCACTCAGTAGCATTCTCCAAAGGAGCCTTGCCGTTCTTGCCCTTATAATCTTCCAGTTCAGGCAAAATAAGGGGAAGTTCTTCATCAGACAAAACATGGATCAGACCATCCTCGGTATGAACCACAGGAACTGGCTCACCCCAATAACGCTGACGGGCAAAAATCCACTCACGGAAGTGATAATTTACCGTTCTACGTGCAACCCCCCGCGCCTCCAGCTTACAAGTAATAGCTTCCTTAGCTTCTTCCACGGTAAGACCGGTAAATTCTTCGGAGTTCATTAATTTACAGCCCTTACCCAGGTACTCACCCTTCTCAAAGGCCTTTTCACTTACATCGCCACCGTCAATTACCTGAATCATGGGAATGTTATGTGCAACGGCATATTCAAAGTCACGCTGGTCATGGGAAGGCACCGCCATAACTGCACCTGTACCATAGCTTGCCAATACAAAATCACCGATATACAAAGGCACTTCCTTACCGTTAACAGGATTCACCGCATAAAGTCCCTTCAAAGGACAACCGGATTTGGTCTTATTTAATTCGGTACGATCCATATCATTTTTCTTCAAGGTCTCATCAATATATGCCTGTACTTCTTCAGGATTCTGCACTCTGGGCATCAAATCCTTCACAATCTGTCCATCCGGCGCAAGTACCATAAATGTAATACCGTAAATGGTCTCAATACATGTAGTATAAATGGAGAACTTGCCTCCGCCCACTATCTCAAAATCAACCTCCACACCTTCGGACTTTCCGATCCAATGTCTCTGAATATCCTTAGTGGATTCGGGCCAGTCGATTTCTTCGAGACCTTCAAGCAACTTCTCTGCAAAAGCAGGCTGATTGATTACCCACTGCTTCATATTCTTACGGATAACGGGATAACCGCCACGCTCGGACTTACCGTCAATTACTTCGTCATTGGACAATACGGTACCAAGCTCTTCACACCAGTTTACGGGCATATCCACGTACTTAGCATATCCGTCCAGATAGAGCTGTTTAAAAATCCACTGAGTCCACTTATAAAATTCAGGATCACTGGTTGCCAGCATCTTGCTCCAGTCATAATCAAAGCCAAGTTCTTTTAACTGCTGTGAGAAGGTCTCAATATTCTCCTGAGTAAAACCGTTTGGATGATTACCGGTACTTACAGCATACTGCTCTGCAGGCAGACCGAAGGAATCGTAGCCCATGGGATGGAGTACATTATAGCCCTGCATTCTCTTCATACGGGACATAATATCAGTTGCAGTATATCCTTCGGGATGACCTGCATGAAGGCCTACACCTGAGGGATAGGGAAACATATCAAGCGCATAATACTTGGGCTTACTAAAGTCCCAAACATCGGTCTTGAAGGTTTCGTTCTCAGACCAGTAAGTCTGCCATTTCTTTTCAATCTCTTTCGGATTATAAATCTTTTCCATACTAAAAACCTCTTTCCGTAAATATAAAAAGCCCTTTCGCATTCTAGAGACGAAAGGGCTGTATTCCGTGGTACCACTCTAGTTCCCCTAAACATTAGATAACATCGTGAACAATATTCTAAAATGTATATGCATTCCTGAAATCATCCGTTTATCCGGGGCACTCTTTGGTCTGTAACGGGACTTCCCGCCCGAAAATACCCACCTTATGACTATACTACCGCCAACAGGCTTTCCTCTCGGGAACTCAAAGGCCAGTTCAAATCCTTACACTACCGCCTCACACCTACCGGCGGCTCTCTGAAAGCTTGGGAATCCTACTCTTCCTTTTCATAGTTTTTCTCTTATACGATGATATAAAAACATATCTGTATCAAATATGGCTTCATTTTAGCCTTTTATAAGGATTCTGTCAAGGCAATTTATAGGATATTACCTTTCTTTACACGGAACAGTATCTGCTTATCATTATAAATAGGCTTATCGGCACCTACACCGATAAAGTCCTTACCAAACATATCAAACATATTGCTGACTATGGTGAAAGGAGGAAGCTTACCTAATATCTTCTCCCCGTCACAAAGCATGGCCGAATGTACCGGCATGGTATAATCCCCGTTATCTGCAAAGCCGCCGCCACCGTAATTCAAAGGAACCACACAATATCTTCCGTTTAAAAGTTCTTTTACGGTTTTCGTACTGCGTCCGATTCGAAGATTACGCACACCCGCACCCGGAATATCTGAAAAGTTGAAGTACGCGTCGCCTGTATGGGAAATGCCGTATTTCTGTGCATTCTTCTTATCCGCATATCCGGTTAACACTACTCCGTTCTCGATAAAAGTCTGCTTATCATTTTCAAGCACGCAGCCATCGCCGTCCCAGAAACAGTTAAACCAGGATTCTTCATCAGTTACATCATCCGTAAGTGTAAAACCATCCGCAAACACCTTCTCTCCCACCTTACCGGAAAGCAGTGAAGTACCAAGTGCAAGATTCTCACCATTCAGACTGTCTGCAAGTTTACCCACGAGTCCGTAATACTGCATATCCATAATGATTTCTTCAGGCAGTTCTACTTCAGTCGTATAGTTAGCCAGATAATTATCTGCCATCTTTGTAAATACATCCATTTCAAAATCACGGAGACTGAAATTAAAGAAGCCGTCCATGATGTCCTTACTGGATACATGTTTAAAACTTATACTAACGTTTACACAACAGTCTGTGTTGGAATAATCCATTCCCTTATCATTTACCCTGCTCTGGGTATTTTTATTTTGGGAAAAACTGGTTTTAAAAACAAAATCCGGATATTTCCCGCATATGTATTTCATACAGTCGTCAGCAATCTCCAGCAGCTCCTTATCAGCCACTTCTCTCTCTGTAAGATTCCTGCTTCGCTTACCACTTTCTAACTCAAAAGGATACGGTCTGGGACGCTCCCGAAGATTCTCCTCCGCCTTCAGAAAACCTTCCTCATCGGTAATCTCACCTATCTGACAATGGATACCCACCATACCGTTTTCATAAACACGGTAGGAAACCGTTTTAGAATTTATCTTTTGAAAAGAAAGCAGTTTATTCTCCTCGTACTGCACTTCAGAGACTATATTATCAGATATCATTTTTTCTCTCATGTCCGTCTCCCCCCTTAATTAAATGTCATCTTCTTTACTCTGATACTGGGACCGCCTGCCGACACAGGTACCGACTGTCCGTTTTTGCCGCAGATATAATTATCAATCATTTCAAAATCATTACCCACTGCATCAATATCAAAGAGGGTCTCAAAAACACTACCTGTAAGTACATTTACGCGAAGGGGCTCCTGTAACTTACCATCCCTGATACGATAACAGATTGCAGGTTTTATGGTAAAGGTAGCCATACCGGATCCATGTTCCACACTGTATACATAGATACCGTCTTTAACGCCAGCAATCATATCCTGAGGGGCATCCTCTCCGCCCTCCATATATGTATTGGTCATACGTACTATGGGCATATGATAATAGCTCTGGGCCCTGGCATTTCCCGTTAACTCTTCACCAAGTGTAGCGGCTGATTTTGCATCATGCAAACGACCTACCAGCTTTCCTTCTTTGATTAACCAGTTCACACCTGCAGGCGTGCCTTCATCATCATAAGGTACATATCCGTGGTTTGGCATATCCCCCGCATCACATATGGACACTTTACCATTACCCACGTTCTTTCCCATGACCCATTCATCCTGAAGTGTCTTATCATTAAGCATAAGGTCTGATTCACTTTTGTGACCAAAACTTTCATGCACAAACATAGATGTCGCAAGGGGTGATAGTATACAGGTATATACACCGGGCTCTACCTGAACCGCATTACGGGCAAAATCCAGATATTTATCCCTTTCTTTGTTGATTTCATTCTCATATCCATACAAATCTTCTTTACAATCCTTTACATAACGCTTTCCGCCGAATGTTGTGATTCCGTCCACAGTAATACCAAAAACTACTCCGATACTACATTCCTGTCTGTCTTGAATAATCGCCGCACCTTTACTGGAATAAAAGCTTTTCTTTAGATGGGAGCAGGATACATTTACCATCCACAGAGGGATCTCTTCAATGGATTCATCCACACAAAGCCCCTTATAGTGATCCAGGAGTTCCATCCATTCACCGCGGCTGATTTTGCGGGCATCCTTATCACCTTCATACATTAATACCGTAGCTTCATGCACCTGATATTTTTGTACAAAAGGATGTTCATATATTGCCGGATCAGGCTTAGCCAATGTAGCCAGATTATCCAGTTCTTTTTGGATATCGTCTAACTTATTAGTGGTACTGGTATACCACATTTCTCCGTCAAACACACGAATAATAGCCCCCTTTTCTGTCATGGACGAATCAGTTTCCATTACATCGTTTTTCATATGGAGATTTAAATTGTAATACTCTTCTATACGCACATCAGCATATAAATCTTTAGGAAAATGATACATTTTTCTACCTCCGTTCCTTTTTACTGTTTCCCCAAAATTTAAATTAACTGCCCGCTAAACTCTGCGGTACAAATAAAGGATAGCAAATTAATCATAATATATCAATCATCAATCTGTTGTTTGCAATCCAAGAACACGTTTATAAAAAAGAAGGCAACCGTCAAGCCAAATATGACTTAATGGACTGCCCTCTCATAATACATTTTATTTGTAAACAATCGTATCGGGAAATTAATCCTCTACATTGTTCTCTGCAACCTTAGCTGCTCTTGCCGCAACTTCCTTCTCCTGTACATCGGAAGGAGTCTGTTCATATCTTGCAAATTCATAGGAATAATCACCGCGTCCACCGGTCATGGAACGAAGATCTGTACAATATCCGAAAAGTCCGCTCATGGGAATGTCGGCTTCGATGACCTGTTTGCCGCCGGCAATAGGGTTCATACCAAGTACACGGCCTCTTCTCTTATTCAGGTCACCCATAATATCTCCGGTATAGGAATCGGGCACGGTAACCTTTAAGGACATAATAGGCTCAAGCAATACAGGATGTGCTTCCATGAAGCCCTTCTTAAATGCCTGTACGGCAGCAGTCTTAAATGCCATTTCAGAGGAGTCTACCGCATGATAGGAACCATCATACAATACGGCCTTTACACCTACAACCGGATATGCCGCCAAAGGACCCTTAACAACAGAATCCTGAATACCCTTTTCTACTGCAGGGAAGAAGTTCTTGGGCACTGCACCGCCGACAACTTCCTGTTCAAATTCATAAGTCGCTTCAGGATCTGATGCAGGTGAGAAACGCATCTTTACATGACCATACTGTCCATGTCCGCCGGACTGTTTTTTGTACTTGTATTCCACATCGGATGTCTTTTTAATGGTTTCCTTGTATGCAATCTTAGGCTGCGTCAGTTCTACCTCTACCTTGTATTCATTAAGCAGACGGCTCACAATAATATCCAGATGCTGGTCACCCATTCCGTAGAGCAACAACTGTCTGTTATCAGAATCATTTACCACGCGGATGGTCTGGTCTTCATGAGTAATCTTCTGAAGTGCCTGGGATATCTTATCTACGTCAGCCTTATTCTTAGGCTTATATCTCATATAAGTATAAGGTGTGGAAATCTCAAATTTACCGAACTTGATGGTAGTAGCCTTCGTGGATAAACTGTTACCGGTTCTTGCTGCGGTCAGCTTGGCAAGCGCACCGATATCACCTGCATGAAGCTCGGGTACTTCAATGGGCTTATTACCCTGAAGTACATACAATTTACCGATTTTCTCTTCAATATCACGGTCTACGTTATAAATCATATCATCAGTCTTAAGTACACCGGAATTTACCTTAATCAGGGAGTATTTACCAATGAAAGGATCCACGATAGTCTTCCAGATATATGCTGATTTAGCCTTTGAGAAGTCATAATCGCAGTTATAAATCTCATTGTTTTTCATATTGATACCTGCAACGGTACGGTTCTCGGGACTGGGCAGATATTTAATAATATCATCCATCAGAGTATAAATACCCTGGCACAAAGTATTGGAACCCATAGTCATGGGAACGATACTTCCGTCACATACACTGATGCGAAGGGCAGCACGGATTTCAGCCTCTGAGAATGTCTCTCCGCCGAAATACCGCTCCATCATCTCTTCACTGGTCTCAGCTACAGATTCCATCAGAGTATCACGGCAAATCTGCAGATTCGCCTTATTGTATTCAGGCACATCACAAGGTACAACCTCTTTACCCTGCCATCTGTTACCGGTTTCGGTAATAACATTTATGTAGCCGACAAACTTTTCATCTTCACGGATGGGTAAATGGAAGGGAGCCATCTTCTTACCATAAAGCTCTGTCATATCCTCAACAACCTGACGGAAAGAAGCATTATCCACGTCCATATTGGTTACATATATGATACGGGGCAGTTTATATTTTTCGCAAAGTTCCCAAGCCTTGATGGTTCCTACTTCGATACCTGCCTTTCCGTTAACAACGATAATTGCCGCTCCTGCAGCACTTACAGCCTCTTCTACTTCACCCACAAAATCAAAATAACCGGGAGTATCAATAATATTAATCTTATAACCTTCCCATTCAATAGGAACTACAGATGCATTAATGGAAAACTGTCTCTTCTGCTCTTCCTTGCTATAATCGCTGATTGTATTTCCATCTGTTACCTTACCCATACGGGAAGTAATACCGGATAAATAACCCATAGCTTCTGCCAGACTGGTCTTGCCGCTGCCACCATGGCCCAGTAAAACTACGTTTCTAATCTTGTCTGTTGTGTACACCTTCATAAGTCTGTCCTCCGATTTTTAGCAATTTGGGCATCCAATCAATGATTAATTAGATATTAGGAATCCCATGCATCTATTTTACTAAATATTCACTCCTTTTACAAGTAATTGTTTGCATTTTGTTGCATTAATTTTATAATTAGTCATGAAAATTGTATACAATTACAAGTATCATCTGTATATATCGCTTCTGACTCATTGTTTACTACAATAATTTGTAGTAATCTTTGCGCCATCTAATCCCAAAACCAAAAAAAGAAATGAACCCGGGGATTCACTTCTTTTAATCATCTTCTTTAGTTATTATTCTGCTACGTTCAAGATTTCTGCATATCAGGTACAATACACACAATCCGAAGATACCGCCACAGGTATCTATAAATACATCCTTAAAACTGCAATAACGGCCAGGCACAAAACTTTGATGCCATTCATCCAGCGCTGCAGAAATAAAAATCAACAGTATAATTCCATGCCACTGCCACTTTTGACGCTCCGGCTTTAACCATAGAATACACAAACAACCTATGGCTGTCGCAAGCAATGCATATTCAGTGAAATGGGCCAGTTTGCGGATGGGATGCTCCATATTTTCAGCGATTTCCTGTTTTAAAGTATCTGACCAGCTGCCCTTATCCAGCTTATCAAATATTTCAACGCACTGTCTGGAAATCTTTTTACTTAATCCACCGGAGGTTTCACCATCCTGTCCGGAAAAAATAAATATCAGAACATAGAGAAATACTATCACTGCTATAAGCAGCAGTGACAGTATCCATTTTTTTACACGCATCATATTTAATTCTCGTCGTTTTGAATCGCCTGATATACTTCGATTCTCTGGGAATCATTCTGGGGCATACCGATAAATGTGGCACCGTATGCATAACCGTCTCTTAACAATTCGATTCTGACAATCTTAAGAAATACATGAATGGTCTCCTGGGTCCAGATGGTAATATCCGCATCATATACGGTTCCGATACCAAGCAGATTAGTACACTCAAATCCGATTCCGGTCTTAGATAAGTCCTTTACATCCACCTGCAATTCCTTGGGATTTCTGCCATCCATACTGCTGATTACTGCACTGATATTCAGCTCTGTTCTGATACTGCGTCTTCTTTCTTCCATAATTATCTCCTTTTCCTAACGTGCATAGACATCCGTTTCTAATATTTATTTATGAAAATCTGCTATAAACATAGCATCTCCGAAACTGAAAAACCTGTAGCGCTCCGCTACCGCTGTTTCATACGCAGCAAGCACCTTCTCGCGTCCTGCCAAAGCAGAAACCAACATCACCAATGTAGACTCCGGTAAATGGAAATTGGTTATCAAACAGTCAAGCACTTTAAAACGGTATCCCGGATAAATAAATATTTCAGTATTATCACAACCGGGAATAACTTTTCCCTGTTCATCCGCCGCACTTTCAACAGTTCTGCAGCTGGTAGTGCCCACGCATATGATTCTGCCGCCCTTTTTCTTCGTAGTGTTTATAAGCAAAGCAGCTTCTTCACTAATTTGATAATACTCCGAATGCATATGATGTTCAAGCACATTTTCTTCTTTTACAGGTCTAAAAGTCCCCAAACCCACGTGAAGAGTAACGTATGCAATGCTTACACCCATATCCCGAATCTGCTTTAAGAGATCATTGGTAAAATGTAAACCTGCGGTGGGAGCCGCTGCCGAACCTTCATATTTGGCATAAACGGTCTGATAACGAGTCTTATCCTGCAATTTATGGGTAATATACGGAGGCAGGGGCATTTCACCCAATGCATCCAATACCTCTTCAAAAATACCGTCATATTCAAAATGAATGAGACGGTTACCTTCTTCCACAGTTTCCAGCACTTCTGCCTTTAACAAACCGCCACCAAATACCAGCCGGGTACCGGGCCTGCATTTCTTACCGGGTCTTACAAGAGTTTCCCACACATCCCCTTCCCGTCTTTTTAACAAAAGCACTTCTACATGGGCTCCGGTGCCTTCACGTTCTCCAAGCAGCCTGGCAGGAATTACTTTAGTATTATTCAGCACCAGGCAATCACCGGGGTTTAAATAATCTACAATATTACGGAATATTTTGTGCTGCACTTCACCCGTATTTTTATCCAGGCATAGGAGTCTGGATGCACTTCTATCTTCCAATGGATCCTGTGCAATCAGCTCCTGGGGCAAATCAAAATAAAAATCCGATTTCTTCAGTATATCAGTCATTATAGGGATGCCTCCTCCATAAATGCCATATAGCCGCGATATACTTCATAGACATCAGCCTTACTTGTAGCCTCCCAGGGTGCATGCATATTCAATACAGCCACACCGCTGTCAATGACATTCATTCCGTAAAGAGCAAGAATATAAGCAATGGTGCCGCCACCGCCCAAATCAACCTTCCCAAGCTCTGCAGTCTGGAAATTAATCTTCTTTTTATCAAAAATCTGTCTGATATGAGCCAGATATTCTGCATTGGCATCATTGGAACCGGACTTACCTCTGGAACCGGTGAATTTATTCAGCACCATACCGCAACCTAAATAAGCAACGTTCTTTCTGTCGAAGCTTCCTGCATAGGAAGGGTCATATGCACTGCTCACATCAGAAGAGAGCATGCAACTGCGTGAAAGTGCACGTCTTAAATTCAGTTCAGTATATTCTCCGCAGAGGTTCATCACTTCAGCCACCGTATTTTCAAAGAAACGGGATTGCATACCGGTAGCGCCCACACTACCGATTTCTTCCTTATCTACCAGAATACAGCAAGCTGTACGCTTAATCTCTCCGATATCAAGCATAGCACGCAGAGAGGTAAATGCACACACTCTGTCATCCTGTCCGTATGCAAGAATCATACTTCTGTCAAAACCTGCCTCACGTGCACATCCTGCAGGAACGATTTCCAATTCTGCAGATATAAAATCCTCTTCTTCTATTTCATACTGCTCTTTTAAGATATCCAGAACACCTGATTTTACCGCATCCTTTGCTTTACTATCTTTATCACCGTCCTTATCCGGCTTAAAAATAAGGGGCTTATTACCAACAATCAGGTCTAACGCTTCGCCCTCGATAACCTTTACAGCCTTCTTTTCCAGCTGCTCCTGCGCCAGATGAATCAAAAGATCTGAAATAAAGAATACGGGATCATCTGCATTTTCTCCGATATTAATCTCCACTGTCGTACCATCCTTGCGCACTACCACGCCATGGATTGCAAGAGGAATGGTTACCCACTGATATTTTTTCACACCACCATAATAATGGGTATCAAAATAAGCAAAGCCATTGTCTTCATACAAGGGATTCTGCTTTACATCCAGTCTGGGGCTGTCAATATGGGCACCCAGAATATTCATACCCTCAGAGATGGGCTCTTCGCCGATTTGGAACATAACGATAGATTTATTCATCCATACACTGTATACCTTGTCTCCCTGCTTTAATGCTATTCCTTTTTCGATACACTCCTGTAACTGTCTGTATCCTTCTTTCTCTATGGTATTTACAATGGTATCATTACATTCTCTTTCTGTTTTACCATTATCCAGAAACTGACGATACTCCTTAGCCAGTTTATCACAACTCTTTATCTGCTTCGCGCTATAGGTCTCCCATGTATTCTTCTTTTCCATACAGGTTCCTTCCTTTCCACGTTCTGTTTTCTATAATTTCACATTATACCAAAGGTATACATTCACTGCAAGAAAAACCCGTAAAATCAAGGTTTGTTTAAGATTTATTCCCAAAAACGGCAGGACATTATGTCCACAATGTCATTAAGCCAGGGACCGCCTGCTTAACAACATTACATAATGTCCTGCCGAATAAATTAAACCCTATATTAGCTTCTTATTTCTGCACCCAGATTCTTATTTAACTGTTTCAAAATCTTTTTCACAAAAGCATCCACGGAATCAGCAGCAAATGCTTCTTCGCCGGGAGTGAATACCAGGGAGAATGCCATACTTTTCTTATCGGAAGCAATCTGTTCACCCTCATAAACATCAAATAAAGTAATCTTGGTAATATACTTACATGCTGCCTGCATAACAGCTTCGATTTCGCCACAGGTAACCTCTTTAGCTACAACCAGTGCCAAATCTCTCTGTTCTTCAGGGAACTTAGGAAGCGGCTTAAATACAGGCTTATTACCATACCATTTGGAAACAGTCTTTAAATCAATCTCCATGATATATGCCTGGGTACGCATATCCAGCTCGTCCGCAATATCATAAGCCAGCTTGCCGAAATAACCGATTTCTTCACCATCGCAAAGGATCTTTGCAGTCTGATAAGGATGAGTATATGAAGTAGCAGTATTTTCATAAGTAAACTTCACATGCAAGGTATCAGCAACCTTTTCTACAATACCCTTCATAGTATAGAAAGATTCCTTATCACCGAAAACGCCCACGCAAAGTCTTGCTTTCTCATTAGGATAGCGGGTAAGGGGCAGTTCGTAAGGGATAAATACATTACCGATTTCAAAGAGTCTTCCCTCCAGATTACCTCTCTTCTGATTACGGGCAATGGCATTTATCATGGATGCAGCCAATGTGGTACGCATCAGGGACAGTTCTTCTGTAATGGGATTCATCAGTCTGATTGCATTACGCTCCATAGCATCCTCAGGAAGCTTTAACATATCTAAATCGGAAGGTGAGAAGAAGGAATAATGGATACATTCATATGCACCCACTGCACAAAGTGCCTTCTTTAATCTCAACTCCTGCTTCTGCATAAGATTCAGACCACCTACCGTAATCTGTGCGGAAGGCATAAATGCAGGCACTACATGTTCATAACCATATAAACGTATTACTTCTTCTGCAATGTCCTGATAGGTCTCAATATCCTCACGATATGCCGGCACCTGTACGGTCAGGTTGTCGCCATCAATAGCAGGCGCAAAGGTCAGATGATTCATGATTTTTAAAATCTCCTCATCAGGCACCTGAATACCAAGGCATTTATTTACTCTGTCAATGCTGACGGTCAATGCTCTGGGCTCTACACTGTTTCCGGTATTTATATCCGCATGGGTAGCTCCTACTTTACCGCAACCCAGCTCTTCAATGAGATGAAGGGCACGCTTAAGTGCCATAACGGTAGCGTATTCATCCACACCCTTTTCATAACGTGCACTGGAATCGGAACGCTTACCCAATGCCCTGGACGTTCTTCTGATATTATCACGGGCAAACTTTGCAGATTCGAAAAGTACACTACTCGTAGTTTCACGGATTTCAGAATTCAAACCTCCCATAACACCTGCAAGTGCCACCGGCTTCACACCGTCACAGATTACCATGTTGGCATCCGTAAGAGTCAGTTCCTGGCCATCCAGGGTGGTAATAGGCTCACCATTTTTTGCACGTCTTACGTTGATAGCATTTCCTTCCAAGGTGGACAAATCAAATGCATGCATGGGCTGTCCCAACTCTTTTAAAACATAATTGGTAATATCCACTACATTGGAAATTGCCTCAATGCCAACAAGCGCAAGTCTACGCTTCATCCATGCGGGAGATTCACCGATTTTAACATCTGTTACATAATGTGCGCTGTATCTGGGGCATAAATCAGGACAATCTACTGTTACGGTAAAACCATCCAGGGTAGCACCGGACTCGGTATAATCCAACGCAGGCACTTTAATCTCTTTTTCCAAAACCGCAGCCACTTCTCTGGCAATACCATAAATACTCTGGCAGTCAGGACGGTTTGCAGTAATGGCAATATCAAAAATCCAGTCATCAAGACCCAGTATGGGCTTTACATCTGCTCCCACAGGGGCATCCTCAGGTAATACCAAAAGTCCATTATAGCCTGCGCCGGGATACATATTTTCACTGACACCCAATTCTACACCGGAGCAAAGCATACCAAATGACTCATAGCCTCTGAGCTTACCTTTTCCGATAGTCATAACACCTTCAACGGTCTTGTGGTCCTTGGCAGTAGCATACACGGTAGCACCAACCAGCGCCGTAGGAAATTTACCTCCTGCCGCCACATTGTCTGCACCGCAACAAATTTGGAACTGACCATGCTCGCCGCAGTCCACCTGACATACATGCAGATGAGTATCCGGAATAGCTTCGCAGGTAAGCACCTTACCTACTACTACCTTACTGATGTCCTTGCCCAGTTCATATAATTCTTCTACCTCAAAACCGCAGGAAAATAATTTATCCTGTAATTCTTGAGGTGTAACATCTATATCAACATACTCTTTTAACCAACTAAGGGGTGTAATCATATTAATTTACCTTACCTTTCTCTGCGTTTAATTAATCATTTAACTGCTGCAATACGCCCAAATCAGATTCAAACAACAGCTTAATATTATTGATACCGTACTTTAACATGGCAGTTCTCTCAATACCGATACCGAAAGCAAATCCGCTGTAAACATTGGAATCAATACCGCAGTTTTCAAGCACCTTATTATTTACCACACCTGCACCCAGAATCTCGATCCAGCCGGTACCTTTACAAAGCTTACATCCGGTACCTCCACACTCAAAACAGCTACAGTCTACTTCTACAGAAGGCTCTGTGAACGGGAAATAAGAAGGACGGAGTCTGGTCTTTGTGTCTTCGCCGTAAATCTTCTTTACAAACTCATCCAGCATACCCTGTAAATCGCAAAGAGTAATGCCCTTATCCACTACCAGACCTTCCATCTGGGTAAACATGGGTGAATGGGTGGCATCATCATCTGAACGGAACACCTTACCCGGAGACAAAATCTTAATGGGAGGTTGCTGCTTCTCCATAACATGAATCTGTCCTGCAGAGGTCTGTGTTCTTAAAAGGAACTCAGGAGACAGATAAAAAGTATCCTGCATATCTCTGGCAGGATGATCCTGAGGAGTATTCAGTGCAGTAAAATTGTAATAGTCCGTCTCAATTTCCGTTCCTTCGAAAATCTCGAAACCCATACCTGCAAAGATATCTATCAGATGGTTACGGATTAATGTAATGGGATGAAGATTACCCTCTGTTGTAGTTTCTGCAGGAAGGGAAATATCAATCTTTTCAGACTCATATCTGTTTTGTAATTCCTTGGCCTTCATCTTGGTATCAAGCTCACCTAAGAAATCCAGCGCCCAGACCTTCAGTTCATTTACACCTTTACCGTAATCTGCCCTTTCCTCAGGCGGTATATTTTTCATCTCTTTCATTAACAGGCCGATTTTACCGGTTTTACCATCCAAAAATTTCTTTTTGAACTCATAAACTTCCCTGGAAGTATTTAACTCTTCCGCTCCAACGATTATTTCCTGCTTAATTTGTTCCAGATTTGCATTCATATTCATCTTCCTTTCTTTGTCGGTCCCTATTCGGTGCAGGACCTAAAGCAAATATTGCGTATCTGCCTGCCTTGTTTCACGGGAAATTCCCAAGAAATAAAAAATCCCTCGTAGTCAATGACTACAAGGGACGAAATTCTCCGCGGTACCACCCTGTTTCCTGATAAAACACCAGACACTCGAAACGCTTAACGTGCGTTGACCGGCTTGAAATACTGGTAATACGTTCCTCCAAGCAGCTCCGGTGGGAAATTCGAGTGGGTATCTGAACTTAAGGAAGCTTACAGCCGGTGGCTTCCTCTCTCTGTAAGAAAATACGCTCTACTGTGCACCATCATAGCTTTTACACTTAAAAGTTATATTAAATATTTTTGTGTAAAATGTCAAGGATAATTTGTAAATATCCTCTACAAGAGCTTAATCAGCCCTAAAATCAGCAGATGCAGAGGATAAAATCCATAATATGCAAACTGCAGCCACTTGCTGTGATATCCCTGTTTCCCGTCATATAACCAGATAGGAATCAGTGCCAACAGCGCAAATCCCTGGCGTGCAAAGAAGATCGTCTCTTCTCCGATTTGAAACTCATAACCGTATCCACCCAGCAATTCAGTATTAATATAATTCAGACAAAGTAACTGCCCTGCATAGCACCACCACTTTCCGTGACGAAAGAAATAAAATACCAACACAGTCAACACACCGGCATGGTAGAAGTCCACCATGGTTACCAGACCTGCCATAAATCCAATCAATACCGATGTGACTCCTACAAGTATCCTAAGCCACATTTTACCCTTCTGCTTCACCTTCTCATTCCAGTGAATGAGCCCAATAGAAATCAAAAAACTCCATAATACATTTTGATGGATGGGGTAAAACAGCCTGCTTCCCATAGCCAAATTAAAAGGGATTCCCGAAAGAACCGCAAATAATAACAATCTACCCACATACCGTTTTAGATTACTTGTATGAAAATATCCCTCCACAATCATAAATGCATAAATAGGAAAAGCAATGCGTCCTATGCAGGTAAGCCAGTCATTTCCTGGCACAATGGTTCCCCAGAGATGGTCAAGCAACATACATACCATAGCCAGTAAATGTAATGTAAAGGACGTAAACCCAAATTTTCTTTCTTTTTCCATAAATATCTCCTTCCCGGTGATATTGACTTAGTATAAACAGGTATAAGCAACGGGGCTTCTCTTAATACTTGCTTCCAAACACGGCAACACAATATCCTGTCCGACCATCCCCCGGACCTCTGTCTGCTTTAAATGAAATCCTTTAATATATTCCATTCTCGCTTCATCCAGCCCCACATACTCTGCATACCTTTTCCAATTAGCCACAACGGTCGATACTTTTTCAATCATACGGTCCATTTTACGGCAACTGATATCCATTACTTTGCCGCACTCACGCAAATTATCCATGGTAATTCCGTCACGCTTTCCGTCAATTCTCATCTGATGACTGCTCGTCCACATACTGGCTGCATTGTAAGCAAAAGTAATATCATACCCCGGCGAAAGCTTCCACTCTCCTTTTCTGTTCATTAAAAAGGAAATGTTTTTTACATGGTCATCATAATTTTTTGCAATTTCATTAAAAAGCATTCTCAGATAAAGCTGTTCAATTTCTTTTTGCTTCAGTCCTATCCTACGCATTATCATTGCTGTCTGCTCATAGGAATGTGCCCCTGCCTCATTATAATCATAATGTGCCAGTGCTCCCAATGTCTGCATATGGATTTTCTCGCCGTTATTCGTTCTGTCAAAACGTTTTGTCATGAAATGATATCCTTCATTACTTTTAATCAGCTTGCAGTCCATCATATCTATACCCGCATCACGGGCCATCAAGGCATACGCATACTCTATTTTGGAATAATCAGAATAATCCGCTTCTCTATCCTTATCCTTATTATTTTTTAAACTGCCGAATTTCAAAAGCCAATAAGTATAACCGTCTCCTGCATCTATCTGTCCCGATCGAATACTTTTAGTAGCTTCATTCCAGGCAATAAGCGCTTTTGCTCTTGCTCCTCCCGCTGAAGTACCTATCTTAAGTAATTGTGCAACCGCTTCCTCATCCGCTGCAATTTTCACATTACTTCTTTCTGACAGAATCGTATCTGCAAGCTTTGCCAGTTCATCTATATCCAGCGAACTATCCGGTATCTGCGGTCCTGTAGCGGGCACATATTCAAGGGCCCCCATTCCTCTGGAACCTGTATAACACAATCTTTCAATGGCAGACGGCTTCTGATTGGCCCTTCCGCTTTTAGCCAGATAGCTTTCAAACACTTTGGTTCCGTATTTATCCGGAAGGGAATCCGCAAGTAGCCCAGGAAGCTTATGAAAACTTTCCTCATTTAATGCAGGAAAAGTATAGTTCTGTCCGGACAGGGGCATGGTAACGGGTGATATCTCTATACCGCTTTTTACAAATTTACTGTCATAGGAAAAAACAGCCGGAGAATTTGGCTCCTGCTGAATAACTGTTCCTATCTTAGTCTTCCATAAATATACATCCGTTCCCTGCATTATAATTCATCTCCCCACTTAAAAGCTGTTTTTTCTTCTTTTTCCCTACTTGCACGTTGTCTTTTCGGAATATTTCTGTATATTTCTTCGGCAGTTTGTTGCTGCCCGGGTATTAGTATTTCCAAATTTTGGATGAGATCAAAAAGACGCAGAATACGAAGGAAATTATCCATAGTACTTCCTTTACCGGACTCTATTCTTTTTACGGTACTCAAAGATACTCCGGCATTTTCCGCCACATCTTCCTGGGTCATATTACGGGATATCCTGATATCCTTAATTCTTTCTCCTATTTCGTTTAAAAGAAATATATTATTTTCATCACCGTATATCCTCATACGCCTCTCACCTCTTTTAAAAGTTCTTTTATGAACTATAATATAACACAACAGCTCTTAATATGTCAAGTATGAGCTTTTAAAAAACAAAAAGGAACTTTTTGCAAGCTCCTTTTTATAGTATCAACAATTTTACAAAAAACATCCAAAAGCTTGAATGTATCAAGCTCAAATTCAGCAGATTCAGCACATTTCAAGCGCTTCCACAAATTCACGGAATACATCTCCGCGCTCTTCAAAGTTCTTGAAATATCCATAGGATGCTGCTGCAGGTGACAATACACATGCCTTACCGGACAAAGTCAAACGGTGCGCCATCGCAACCGCATCTTTCAAATCCTCAACCCAATATACGTTACGGCATCCGGATACCGTATCATAAATACGTTTACCGGTATCATATGCGCATATAAAATTAACATCTTCACGTGTACGGATAAATTCCTCAAGAAGCGTATAATCAATCCCTCTATCCATACCGCCTATAATAATAGTTCCCACATCCGGAATACTCTTTACAGCATTAATGGCCGCTTCGGGAATGGTACTGATAGAATCATCATAATAACGGACGCCTCCGTACACCCCCACAGGTTGCAAACGATGGGGTAAACCTGTAAATGTCCTCAGGCTTTCCCTAACTCCCTCTTCATCACAGCCAAATATTTCCGTTGCAATTTCATATACAATACCTGCATTATATTGATTTTGCTCTCCCAATATCTGCAGTTCATATCTGCGACTGAAATCATAGGGCATTACTTTTACTCTGCCTTCACAGGGGATGGCAGGCACATTTTCTCCCACAAAGAAATAGTCCCCCTGTTTCTGATAACAGGCTATATGACTTTTAGCAGTAAAATATATATCCAAAGTACCGTAATAATCCAAATGCTCCTCATAGAGATTCAAAAACACAGCCACATGAGGGGATACATTGGTATGGGCAAGCTGATGGCACGACATTTCAAAAACAACCAGTGTATCCTGTGTCACCTCATCAAAATAGTCCAAACAGGGCAATCCTATATTCCCCATCAAAAGTACCTTTTTACCGGAATTTTCCTTTAACACCTTATACAGCATAGAAGAAACAGTACTCTTACCCTTAGTTCCGGTGATACCGATGACCCTGTCCCTGTATTGCTCCAAAAAAAGCTCCGTTTGAGAATAATACTTAGGATGATCCTCTTCCATCTTTATACCGGGACTTTTGATGATGATGTCATAATCCTCTTCATTAAAGTCCTCTCGCTTTCCTTCAAATACATCAACAGAGACCGACTTACAATGTCGGTTTAAAAAAGCCTCCGTAGACTTACCTTCCCGGCCATAGCCCCAGATCAATATTTTTTTGTTCTCTAACAATTGAACAACATCAGCCACTTCTTATCTTCCCTTCAAAAGCTCTGCAAATGCATCAGGCAAATTATTTGCCTCCACATAGTTTTTAAGCATAGGAGGTAAAGGTGATGCAATATAAAGAATCTCCTGCTCATAACGCTCTGTCAGCAGGCTCTTGCCACCCATTTCAATATAATACAGCAGGGATGCTAATACTTCGCTTCTGGTTCCTACGCATTCAAAAGGTTTATTCTCTAAAATACCGGTCAACTCTCTGAAGTCCTTATCAAAGGATTCCTTATTCAGCAGGTTTTCGCCAAATATCTCTTCCAACTCCCCTTCATCCAAGAAAGGCAAAAGTATAATGTACACAAACAGACACTTGGAACAATTAGCGCACCATACACCTTCCTTACTACCTACATTACAGCTGCGGAAAATAGAATGGAATTCTGTATACTTAGCAAACTGGCGGGCAATCTGAATTTCTGACCAGGGACGAAGTAAACTGAAATAATGGATGTCTGAATCCGTAATCTGCTGAACATACCAAATAAAATCATTTTCAAACTCAATAGACTTAGAGTACTGATGATTTACATTGGTGCCCCGCACGGTAGCCTCATTTGCACTGGTTTCATTTGAAAGTGTGATATACTGATTACCGCTAAGGTATGCAGCCACTACTGCTGAAAAAGCAACAATGGCAGAAAAGGGTGTATGTCCGTTTAAATATCCCTCTTCATTTAACTTCAGCATATTAGCACAAAGGGTACGCTTCGCATAATAGTCGCCCTTCTTGTAATCATATGCATCTATTACTTCCTTAATGGCACTTCCGTAGTTAATATGATATGTAGTAACAGGCCACTGTTTATCCTTTAAAAGGCAAAGGGATACGATGGAATCCTTACCGCCGCCCACGGGAACCAGACAACCTTCATAAGACGCCTCATCATGGATTACTCCGGGATACTCCTGTTCACATACAATATCCATCAAATCATTCATGGATACATTAATATTATTTTTGTACATAAATTCGCCCAGTCCATAGTGATACAGCTTTTTCCACCAGGCAATCTGCTCCTGGTTCAGTCCGCCGCAAAGCACTCTGATCTGCTCGGGACATACACATTTATAATAGCTGATGCTCTCTGCCATACCCAAATGAAAAATAAGCTGGCTGAGTATTCCTTCATTTACTTCACGGAAAACAGGGAATTCCCATGTAGGGTGAAACTCTGCAAGTCCGGGAATCTCAAAATCATAGGTAATCTTGTACATATCACCCATTCTGTCCATATGATATGCTTTATACACAAACTCCGGATATTGTTCTCTTAAACTTCTGAATGTCTTCATTTTCAGCCTCCCTCATATATAATACAATCATTATAGAAATATCCTAAAATCTCTTCTGCTTTATAACCGGCAGCAGCCATATGCTTTGCCCCGTTCTGGCTCATGCCCACTCCGTGGCCCAGTCCGCCGCCAACTAATGTATATCCTACCACATTAGAACAAACTTTTCCAGTATTCAATACAAAAAAGGCACTGGGTAATAACGAACTTTGTATCCCTACACTATTATCCTGTAACACAAATTCATGATTCTCCTGTAACAAAACCCTTCTGATGGTATTGTCTCCCCGTACACAAAAAGTATTTTGATCTGTAGTAATCAGTAATGCTCTTGCGTTGCCCCCTCTTCCTCTCTCAGTAATTTCCATATCCAGAACAATACCGAAATCACTGATTTCTTCGTGACAATACTCTTCGTTAATTAATGTCAACACACTATCCGGATCTGATTCATATGCACTTTGTAATTTATCATATAATAAACCTGTATTTATATTTTCAACTGTATATTCCCACCGATACCAGTTTTCTCCTTTTTCAAAATCTTGCGGATTCCCTTCTTTCAAATATTCGCTGAATTTCTTTTCATTATTATAGCTTACATTCCGCTGTTTCAGACTTCCGTTCTTTTGTTTATTAATGTAGTTTTTCATATATTTATTATTTATAAATTTACCTTCCAGATAAACAGGATAATCAGATTTTCCCCATACGTCACCATCCGCCCCTAATCCGCAGGATGTGGAATAATAATAACTTTCTGCCAAACTTCCTTCTCCGGTATACAATATCCTGCAAGCAGTTTCATCCACTGCCCTGTTGGTGCGTTGCTGCTCCGTAATATTATTATAAACCTGGTATGTGGTACTGTCGTCCAGATGTGCATTTACGGCCGGATAACCGGGGTATAATATAAAGCGATAAGCAAAGGTTCTGGCGCTGATTGCCTGAGCCTTTAACGCCTCCATGGGATAGGATGCCGGCATTTCGCTGGGAACAATTCCGTATAAATACTCTTCCAGATTCAGTTCATTGATAACCAATAATCCCTGCGAAGTTTTATGTACTTCCAAAGTACCTCTGTAAACCGGCGGGCCATAACTACGCTGCAGACTCAAAAGTGTAAGTTTCTTTCCATAATCCTCAGGCACAATTTTTATAATATTATACTCGTTCCATAGGTTGCTGTCCGAGCTAATAGATAAAATATCCTGTGGTTCAAAATCGACACCCTCGACTTCTCCTGATCTGTATAATGTATATTTACAGTCACTTTCTATTTTTACTTCTTCATGATACAAGGAACGGAAGCCGGTTGTTTTCAAAAGTACTCTTATTTTAGTATCTTCTGAGGGAAATATCACAGGCTCCGCCACTTCCTCTTCATCATCAATATCAAAATGAAGAAGAATCATATTCTCTATACCTTCTTTATCCAGAATTTTCTTCTCCCATTCTCCGTCTCCTCCTCTGCACAGCCAGATAACTTCTAACAAAATAACAATCAATCCGGCCACTGCAACCCGGTACATCATACGAATCTTTTTCCTGTTATTCGCAGTTTGTTTTTTGTTTTCTCTTCTATGAGCCCCCAAGTATTCACCTCGCCAGATATATTCCTATGATTAAAAAACAGCCTCACAGACATATGTCTGTAAGGCTGTAATCTTACGTATGTATTCCCAAAATGCCGCCCTTTGCCCTTTGACTCCTAGCATAGCTAGGTGGGTAACCGCAACTAAGCTTTTGCCTTCCCCTGCAATCCTCTTACGAGTGGAGGCTTGACAGCCACTTAGCAATATAGGAATCCCTTTTTAAAAGTGTAGGTTCAAAAACAGCAAAGTTTATCGGACATTCCAGGATAGGGTTCGTAACTGTACAACGTAGTATTTGTACGTATGCTCTTATAGAGCACTTATTCGCAAAATCGCCTCTTCGAGGCTTTCCTTTTGCTCATAACATGGCTGTCGCCATATAGCTTTCTGTAAACAGTCCACCGCAAGCATGCTTGCTCGGCCTGTTTTACAAAAAGCTGCATTGCTCAATTTTGTTAAATTATTTCATAGACTCAGCTTCGGAAACAAGCTTCTTCAGTGCATCCAGAGCCTCGTCAGGAAGCTTATCATAGCCTTCCTTCTTAGTAGCAAAGTCTTCTACTGCCTTCACACGGGTCTTCATAGAGTTAACCAGTGCAGTTACATAGTCAGCATCCTTGAAGTCAGGAGTAAAGTCTGCAGTCTTGCCATCCCAATCGTTCATGATTTCAATATCGGAGAAAGGTCCCCACTTCTCGAACTTATCTTTCTTCTCAACGATGGTCTCTAAGATACCTAAGGTATCAGCGGGCTTAACCTTGGTGCCCATGAAATCACCGGTGTTAACGATATAGCAGTCTACGTTCTTCTCTGCAACCAACTTCTTGAACTTCTCGTAGTCATTTACCAGAGGATAGGTTCTGAAGGGGTTAGCATAAGGTACAATACGGATTGCATTCAGGTCAGTACCTGCAGCAACACGCTCTGCTGTAGAGGTCTTGGTAGCAAGGGTAGCACCCATTACAGATGCAAGTGCAGCACCGCTTAACTTAACAACGGGAGGCAGCACGGGATCCTTCATGATCCAGAAGATTGCATTTACGGGAGCTTCAATCTTGTCTACACGGTTAGGAGACCATAATTTGGACTTAATAGCACGTCCGTTACCATTTCTGATATCCTCGGTTACTAACTGAATCTTACCTTCGGAATCGTAGGTACAGGAACAGTTCTGAGCAGATAACAGATATGCGTTATCTGCACAGCCTGTAGGATAATCGGAAGTCTTATCAAAGTAAGTAGGCTCCAGAGCTACGGAAGAACAGGTATCAGTGTTGATGATGAATGCATCATCATGCAGAACCTTGATTTCGTACTTGCCGCCATGCTTAGCATGAGTCAGAGTAGACTTACCGGATCCGGATAAACCGTATACGGAAGCAACATACTTGGAACCGTCAGCAAGGATGTACTCCTTCTGTCCGCCGTGGCAGGATGCATAACCGTTTCTGTTTGCAATAGCCCATGCCATGGTCAGAGTACCCTTCTTATGCTCACCAAAGTACTTCATACCCAGAATAGCTGCACAGTTCTGGTTGGTGTCAAAATAGCACAGAGTCATAGGATCGCTTAAGCAGCTGTAATCAACGTCAGGACGGTTTCCGGGTACCCACTGGGGATCGGAGAAGATATAGATATCTGCTTCATTACCGTCGCCTACAGGCTTGGAATTCTTGTACATCTTTACATATTCATCAGACATGTACTGGAAGTTGATCATCCAGTTGTATAACAGGTTCTCTTCTCCTTCAGGAATCAGAAGGTGAGCCTTTACCATAAATTCAGGATCAAGACCTACGAAACACTCTGCATGATACATGGTTTTCCAACGTGTTTCATAAATAGCGTCCATAATTACCTTATCAAGCTTGTCAGCATCAACACCGGGTTCGCCTTTGATACGACGGGCAGTTGCATAACGACCGGTAACAGCACCATCGTTGAATAACAAAACCTTAGCGTCCTTCTCAAGACCGAACTCTTCACCACGCAGAACGGGCATATCGGTAACTACTGTACCGGGGGAGTTCTTTGCTAATTCATACGCTTCCTTTAAGGTATTAACCTTAACCACGTTATTGCCGTAGAATGCAGCTTCGATGATGGAACGTGTCTTGCTGAAACCTACTTTGCCGGCACCAATTTCATTAATTGGATAATAAGCCTTTGTTGACATATAAAACGTCCTCCTTAGATGTATTGTATTTATACCGCAAAACGGTAATTTCGAATTCAAATATGTACTACTACATATTCCCTTGTATTATCGCATAACTTATGTGAAAAAGTCAAGAAATCAACTGAAATTAATAATGTTTTTATAAGTAAACGTTATCAGCCCGTTACATCTGCGAAATTTCATTACGAAGCCAGTTTTTCTCAGCTTCAGTAAGGTACGGACTCAGCTTCTCATACACTTTATGCTGATAAGCAGTCAGATATTCCCACTGCTTTTCCGTAAGTTGCTTTCTGTCCACCGCTCCCATGTCAAGAGGCACCCACGTCAGGGTTTCAAATCCCAGAAAACGGCCGTATTCATTGCTGTTTATATTCTTTACCACCAGGACATTTTCAATACGGATACCATGACTGCCTTCTATATACACACCGGGCTCATTGGTTACATCCATACCCGGCTCCAAAACCGTCTCTGACATTCCTTCAGCATATCTCCATCGGATATTATGTGGTCCTTCATGCACATTGAGCATATAACCCACACCATGTCCTGTTCCGCATTTATAATCAAGTCCCAGTTCCCAAAGAGGTCGTCTGGCCAAAATGTCCAGATTCCTTCCCGTACAACCGTGAAGCCACACTGCATTGGTAAGCTCCAACATTCCTGCAGCCACAGCTGTATAATGTTTTTTCATCTCAGGAGTAATTTCCCCAAGCACTATAGTCCGGGTAACATCCGTGGTTCCTCCCATGTACTGCCCACCTGAATCCACCAGAAGCATTCCCTCCTGCTTTAATACTGCATGTTTTTCAGGCGTCGCTTCATAATGCATCATGGCAGCATTCGCCCCATAGCCTGCTATGGTAGGAAAAGATAATCCGCAAAACTCAGGGATATCGTGCCTGCAGCATTCCAGATAATCTGCCGCAGAAATCTCTGTAATCTCTTCCTTTCCGATGCGGTTCTTCAGCCAATAGATAAACTTGGTAACTGCCACACTGTCCTTTAAGTAAATATCACGCATATGTAACAGCTCTACAGGATTTTTAACGGCTTTCAGATACCGTACAGGATCTTTCCTTTCGATAACTTTAATACTTGTGTTCTGATTGAAAATCTTGAAAAAAGTATAACAGGTATCTTCTTTATCCAGCCAAATACTCTGAATCCCCTGCAAATTTTCCAGATAAGACCTTACCTCAGCGTAATCCCTTATCCTAATCATGTTATCCAGCAAATATTTTTTAACATTTTCAGATACAGCATCATCCGCCAGAAAAACCACCGCTTCACCACGGGTCAGATAAAAATAAGACATAGCTACAGGATTACACGCCACATCACAGCCACGTATATTAAGACACCACATAATATGGTCCAGTTTGGAAATAAAGAGGCCTTCCGCCCCTTCCTCTTCCATCCGCAGCCTGATTTCATTCAATTTATCAGCCACGCTTTTACCCGTAAATTCAATAGGCAGTGCAGAAACCGGACCGCAAGGAAAACCCGGACGGTCCGGCCAGATATCCTCATACATATCCTCCGTAAGCTGCAGTCTTCCTCCTTTAGAGGTAACAATCTGTTCAAAACGAAGCCCCTCTTCTGCAGTCAACACTCTGCCGTCAACTCCAAGTTCCTCTCCGTTCCGAAGCTTTTCTTTCAAAAAAACAGACAGTGCCGGAACACCTTCCTCCCCCATCTTAAACAAGGTAATATCCGTACCTTCCAATTCTGCCTCCGCCTGAATGAAATAGCGGCCATCCGTCCAAAGTCCGGCACCATCCTGCCATACAAGCAAACAGCCGTTTGAACCGGTAAATCCTGAGAAAAACTCTCTTGCTTTGAAATAATCACTGACATATTCGGAATGATGATAATCCGCAGTAGGTATCAAATAGTAATCCAACCCTTTTTTCTGCATTTTCTGCCGCAATAATGCTAAACGTTTCTTTACCTCTGTCTTACACATTTCCGCCCTTTCTAATCCTTCCCCTATTTACATAAACATTTCTCTGATTAATAACCTTCCGTTACCTGACCTTTTAAAAGTCCCACTGCACGGGAAGTTCCGATACGCTCACATCCGAGACTGATAAACATCTCCAAATCTTCCAGTGTGGAAACACCGCCTGCAGCTTTCATCTTTACATTGGGACCGATATGTGCTTTAAACAGTTCAATATCAGCTTTGGTCGCACCGTCCGTACCAAAACCTGTAGATGTCTTAATATAGTCAGCACCGGCATTGGTAACCGCTTTACACATAGCGATTTTTTCTTCCTCGGTAAGATAGCAGGTTTCAATGATAACCTTCAGAATGTGTTCTCCGCAGGCTGCTTTCATAGTACGGATTTCCTCTTCTACTTTATCATAAAGACCGTTCTTTACATCGGAAACATTGATTACCATATCGATTTCATTACAACCGTCTTCTAAAGCCTTCTTAACCTCTGCTACCTTGGCTTCCGTCACACAGTAACCGAGAGGGAATCCCACTACAGTACAAATATTTATCTTATCACCATAAGTATCATGGATTCTTTTTATATATGCAGGAGGCACGCACACGCTGGCCGTATGATACTGTATTGCCTCATCGCAAAGCACTTTTATGTCCTCCCATGTAGCAAAAGCCTTTAACTGTGTGTGGTCTACCTTTTTTAACATTTCTGCTGCTGTCATATTCACATCCTCCATTAAATTTTTAGGTTTTAGCTATATACCTGATTTTTACTTCTTACATTTATTCATATAAAAAATCCATGCACTCTTTTTGCAAGTGCATGGACCTTTTCCTTTTATTACATATTCAGGAAGTCTCTCACTACCTGCTTCATTTCATCAACTTCACACTGTTTATCATGCAATACGGGTGCAGTACGGATCTCTTCAATTGCACCGGGTACCTTTACATTAGCCAGCTTGGACAATTCATCCACCAGCTCAAAATCTCCCATAGCATCATACTTTGTATCAATTGCATTCATAACGCTTCTGGTAAACTTAAAAGGACTTGCAGTAGATGCAATCACTGTTTTTGTGTCATCCTTTGTCTCAGCTTTATATTTCTCATATACTGCGGCAGCAACAGCTGTATGGGTATCAATAACATATCCGCAATCATTGTAGATACTGCGAATAATATCCGCTGTCTCATCTTCGGTTGCATAATTACCGTAGAAATCATTCAGCTGCTGTTTCATATCATAGGAAATCTCATATCTTCCCTGGCCGTTTAATGCAGTCATTAATGCCTTGTTCTTATCCGCATCGTTACCTGCAATACGGTAAATCAGTCTCTCCAGATTGCTGGAAATTAATATATCCATGGAAGGAGATGTGGTCAACATAAACTCTCTGTTTCTGTCATATGTACCTGTACTGAAGAAATCGTACAAAACCTTATTATCATTGGATGCACAAATCAGCTTAGCAATAGGCAGTCCCATATTCTTTGCATAGAAAGCAGCCAGAATATTGCCGAAATTACCGGTAGGTACTACTACATTGACAGCCTCTCCGGAAGCAATCTTCTCTTCCTTCAGTAACTTAGCATATGCATATACATAATAACAAATCTGGGGCACCAGGCGGCCGATATTAATAGAGTTTGCAGAGGAGAACTGGAAGCCCTTTTCTGCCATCTCTGCAGCCAGCTCCTTATCGGAGAAAATCTGCTTTACCCCGGTCTGTGCATCGTCAAAATTACCATGAATACCTACTACCAGTGTATTATCACCCTTCTGGGTAACCATCTGCTTTTCCTGGATGGGACTAACACCGTTCTTAGGATAAAATACGATAATACGGGTTCCTTCTACACCTGCAAAGCCGGCAAGTGCAGCCTTACCGGTATCACCGGAGGTAGCGGTAAGGATTACGATTTCTTTGTCCATATGATTCTTACGTGCAGAAGTAATCATCAGATGAGGAAGAATGGATAAAGCCATATCCTTAAATGCAATGGTAGAACCATGGAATAATTCCAGATAATATGCGCCTTCTGCTTCTACCAAAGGAGCAATTTCTTCCGTGTCAAACTTTGCGTCATAAGCATTGTTGATACAATTCTTTAATTCTTCCTCGGTAAAGTCGGTTAAAAGCAGCTTCATTACTTCGTAGGCTACTTCCTGATAACTCATTTCTGCCAGTTCTTCCGGACTCTTGTCCAAAGCAGGAATCTGCTGGGGTACAAATAAACCTCCGTCATCGGACAAGCCTTTCAAGATAGCTTGTGATGCGGTTACGGGAGCACTGTCACTTCTGGTACTCTTATATAACACTTCCATATCTAAACCTCTCATTCTGTAGTGCACATGACCTTATTTATCTTCCGTTATGTTTTCATTAACAGCATTCTTCGGTCCAATGTGGTACTCAAATTGCAAATTTGCTACATTATAGCACAAATAGTATCTCTACGCAACACTTTAAACGACTAAAGCAACAGCCATAAATCCCTTGTTTATTGTGCAAAAAGTATGATATACTGATATTATAAATATTACTATTCATCCATGAGGATTTCCATGAAACAAAAAGACCATAAAAAGACCAATGTATACATAACAGATAAAATCCATTATGAAGGAGTATTTACTGCAATAAAAAAGGACGGTACTCTCTATTATCGTGCTTCCCTCACCCACAAAACCAGACACATCAGTCTGGGCAGTCATACTACACCTTCCGCAGCCCACGAAGCTTACCTGGAGGGCCAGCGTTTGCTTCATGGCGAAACCGCAATCATGGATTATACCTCCGAATCCCCTTTAGCATTTGAGAAATGGGTCATTCTGATAAACTTCCGTGATAACGGTATTTATTTCGGTACCCCTATTTATGTGGGGCAGAAAATGTTTTATTACTATTTATCTCCCACCCATGTACTAAAATTTGATATGGACGATCTTTTTTACTTTGCATCCCATAAAATCATGTGTCGCGGAAATCACTATTTTGTGGCAGATTACGGTATGCAGGTCAATATTGCTTCCCGTTTCAATATTAAAAACTATGCCGTACCCGGCAGGGACTTCCGATTTCTAAACGGTGACTCCACTGACTTTAGACGTGAAAATCTGGAAATAACAAACACCTACCACGGTGTTATTCCCGAACACAAAAACGGACAGTACTATTATACTGTCCGCATTCATATCGTAGGTAATTATCTGGTGGGCAAGTACGCCACTGAATGGGAGGCCGCCATAGCATACAATAAAGCCATTGACATTCTGCGCAAACAGGGCATCCGCAAAAACTTTATCCCCAACTACATAGAAGGCATCTCTCCCAGTAAATATGCGGATATTTACACAGAAATATCCATATCGCCCAAATTATATACTATTTCCGGGAATAATCAATCAGACTGATACTCATCCTTGCATATCCGGATATACCGTCGATTTTCACACTGTCACTATACTCCCACATGGTAAATTTGTAGGGATAATCAGGTATATCACCATGTTCACCGTACCATACATCATATTCACTTAATTTAGCAGGGTTCAGCTCACAAATCAGCCAGCTCTTATCTCCGTATAAAACAGGATGATATCCCGCACCTTCAATCACTTCCATAAAAGCTCTTGCTATCTTTGTTCTGTCATTTCCGGATAAATCATCAGTCCTGCTTTCGTCATTAATAATATCGTTCATATCAAATCCTACAGGAAATTTTATATCAAGGCCCTCTATACTCTTCAGGACCATGGAAGCCTCTTCCCTTGCTTCTTCTATAGTGATTGCCTGGGAACAAAAATACACGCCCACATCCAGGCCTGCCGCATCTGCTTTCTCTACATTTTCTTTAAAAGCCTCATCTGCTACTATTTTGCCGGTACTATATCCTCTGGTGCCTGCTTTTATCATACAGAAATCAATCCCACCTGACTTTAACTTCTCAAAATCAACCGCTCCCGACTCTTCAGATATCCTGACACCGGCATAGGAAACCTCTTTATCTTCCATGAAATATTTCATAATATTTCCATGTCGTATGAAGGAAGTAGGTTCATATCTGTTAGCAGGAATACTGTCATTAATAGCCACCCATTCCTGACTGTCGTCCTTAAATGTCACCAGCGTACGGTATCCGTCCGATAAGCCGTCGCCCGTTTCTTCCTCCTCAGTCCAGTGAGATTCATATGCTGTTTCCGTAGAAACATCTTCCTCTTCTTCAGAAGAATATTTGTCCCAAAAATCCAAATCTTCGGGCTTTAAAGTACCTGCAGTAAAAGATTCCTCCGATGTATTACTCTCCTGCACTAACAAGGATTCTTTTTCATTATCACCGTCTGAGGATTGGACATTGCTTACCAGTACAATCACAAAAATCAAAAGAATAAACAATGTCACACTGACAACGGCTGTAAAAACAGCCGAACTCATACCGCCGCTCTCTTCATAATCATCCGGCAACTGCATATATCCACCTCCTTCCGGATTCTTATATCATTATGCCCTCACTATACACTTTTTAGGACATTTCTCTGCACAAACACCACATCCGGTACACTTCTCATGATCGATAACAGCATGAAAATCCTCTACATGCACCGCTTCCTGAGGACAGTTCTTCACACAAATACCGCAACCGATACATCCTGCCTGACAGGCTTTCATAGTCACAGGCCCTTTGTCCTTAGAGCTGCAGCCAACAACCATATGCGCACTATAGGGAATCAGACTGATTAAATGCTTAGGACATGCATCCACACATTTGTTGCAGGCCTTACATTTCTCTTTATCTACTACAGCCACACCATCCACTACGGAAATGGCCTCAAAGGGACATACCTTTACGCAGGTACCGTAACCAAGACAACCATGTGAGCAACTTTTGGGGCCGCCTGCAGGCACAAAACTCATGATAGCGCAATCTTTCTCACCATAATACTCATAGTCAGAATGAGTTTTTTCGCAGGTACCGATACAATGGACAAAAGCCACCATGCGCTCGCCTGCCTCTGCCTCTACACCCATGATTTCTCCTATAGCCGCAGCAACACTTTCTCCGCCCACAGGACATGCATTCACAGGTGCTTCTCCTTTTACAATGGCTGAAGCTAATCCTGAGCAGCCGGGGAAACCGCATCCTCCGCAGTTATTTCCGGGCAATGCCCCCAACACCTTTTCTTCTCTTTCATCCACTTCCACTTTAAATTTCAGGCCTGCAACTCCCAGAAACAGACCCACAAATATTCCAACTATACCCACAATCAGAGTCGCTGTAATTATTCCAGTTATATTCATACGCAATCCTTACCTTTCCCTTCTGCTGAACATTAATCAGAGAAGACCGGAAAATCCGCAAAATGCTATTGCCATAAGCCCTGCTGTCAAAAGTACCGTGGGCATCCCTTTGAAGGACTCGGGAATATCATTAAATTCCATCTTTTCCCTGATACCCGCCAGAATAATAATGGCAATGGTAAAACCAAGGGCTGTCGCAAATCCGTTCACAATACCGGCAAGAATGCCATATTCCTTCTGTACATTGGTAAGTGCTACACCCAGAACCGCACAGTTAGTTGTAATCAATGGCAGGTACACACCAAGGGACTGGTACAATGAAGGAATTACCTTACGCAAAAACATCTCCACAAACTGCACAAGTGCCGCAATGACAAGAATAAACACTATGGTCTGCAAATACTCCGCTTCCAGAGGTTGCAAGATAAATTTATAAATAAGACCCGCCACTGCACTTGCAAGGGTAATAACAAATATAACAGCCGCTCCCATACCTGCAGCCGTATTGGTCTTTTTGGACACTCCAAGGAAAGGACAAAGTCCTAAAAACTGGCTGAGCACTACATTACTTACCAGAGAGGAACCAACTAACAATAACAATAATTCTTTTACTGTATCCATTTACCTTTCCTCCTCTTTCTCAGTTTCCGTATCGGCCTCTGCCGCTTTTTCATCATAAAAACGGGAGCTGCAACCGCTTTCCGCACAGGAAGCACAATCGTGTCCGCATCCTGAAGGCTTACGCACTTCCTTACCTGAAGCTTTTGCCCTGATCTTCAGATAATTCTGAAATGCCGTCAATACAGCCAGTACAAAGAACGCACCGGGGGCAAGTATAAAAATATTAATAGGCACATACCCCTCAGGCATAACCGTCATTTCAAACAAAGTACCTGCTCCCAAAAGTTCCCTTACAGCACCTATCAAGGTCAGCGCAAGTGAAAAACCAAGGCCCATGCCGATACCGTCAAAAAGGGAGGGCAACATACTGTGTGAATATGCATAACTTTCCGCTCTGCCCAGGATGATACAATTAACCACTATTAAAGGTATATAAACACCAAGGGCTTTATTTAAGTCCGGTAAATATGCTTTTAAAAGCAATTCAACACAGGTTACAAAGGTTGCAATAATAACAATAAATGCAGGAATACGCACTCTGGAAGGAATCACCTTACGAAGTGCGGAAATAATCAGGTTACTCATGGCTAATACTACAGTGGTAGTAAGCCCCATTCCCAGACCATTCTTGGCCGAAGTGGTCACCGCAAGGGTGGGACACATACCAAGCACAAGCACAAAAGTAGGGTTTTCTTTGATCATTCCGTTGTACAGCCGTTCCAACAAATTCTTCATTTACTGTCCCTCCTTTGCCATGCCGTTTGTCTGTAAAATATCCTGTACAGCCACTAACGCACCGTTTACCGCATTGGTTACGGCCTTAGTGGTAATGGTTGCGCCGCTTATGGCATCTATTTCACTTTCAGAGGTGCTTCCCGTCTTGGTATATGTAAAGCTTTCCACTGCCTTATCGGCAAACTGAGGAACCAGCACCTTCTCCGCAAGCATACCCAGTCCGGGAGTTTCAGATATCTCTAAAATACTGATACCGTTCAGCTTTCCGGATGTGGTAATACCCGCATACAGCACAATATCTCCGGCATAAGCTTCTTCAGATATGGCCTCCACCACATATCCCAAGAGTCTGCCTTCTGCATCTTTTGCTTCATATACAGTACCGATGGATACACCTTTATCCTGAATCAGTGTTAAAGTATCTTCCGTCAATTGCAAAGAATATTCTGCAAAAGAGTCCGCCTCTTCAAACACTTCTCCGCATGCCCTTTGAATTGCCAGCTCCTGTTGTCTGGCAATGGGTTCCTTGGTAAGTTCATATACAAACCCCAAAAGCAAACCCGCACCCAGTGTAATAATCAAAAGCACCAGGGCTTCCTTTAACATGATTTTTACATCGCTGTTATTTTTCATCCCTTATTCCTCCTTACACCGAAGGCTGCAGGCTTCGTTACTTTTTCAATTAAAGGCACCAGCAGATTACCTATGATAATGGCATAGGAAACACCTTCCGCACCGGGCCCGAACACACGGAACACACCTGTCATAATACCTAAAAAGACACCGAATACAATCTGTCCCATGGGTGTAACCGGTCTGGTCACATAATCCGTTGCCATAAAGAACGCACCAAGCATCAGGCCGCCACCTGCCAGCTGTGCGGATATATACCGGGGATCCAAACCGTTCCCACCGAATAATACAATAAATATCACAAAGGTAACAATATAACTACCGGGAACTTTCAGGTCAATAATCCCTAAAAGAATCAGGATACATGCTCCGATAATAATGGCAATCATACTGGTTTCACCAATGGTTCCTGCCACATTACCCATAATCATATCATGTACATTTACCTCTCCACCTGCTTTTAACACAGCCAGCGGTGTCGCTCCCGAATATGCATCACAAGCAAAATCAGTCATATATGCAGGAAAAGAAATAAGCAGGAAACATCTGGCTCCCAAAGCAGGATTCATAAAATTCTGTCCCAGGCCTCCAAATAAAAGTTTTACTACTAAAATGGCAAAAACTCCGCCCAGTGCCGCCATCCAGAGCGGAATACCTACCGGAAGATTCAGCGCAAGCAATAGTCCCGTAACTACGGCAGACAAATCACTTATCGTAGGCTTCTTTCTGCAAAAACCATATACAAATTCAGTAAGCACCGTAGATGCAACTGTTACCAATATTACCCAGAGTGCCCGGATTCCGAAATTATAAATACCAAATCCGGTGGCTGGTAATAAAGCAATAATCACTGCCATCATAATACCGGAAGTGGTAACTTTAGACCGGATATGAGGATTTGCAGATACTTTATACATTTCACTCACTTTTGCATCCTCCTACTTTTTTCTTTTTGCAAGTAAAGTTTTACGCATGGATTTAATCTGCTGTGTCAAATGACGCTTAGCTGGACATGCAAAAGAGCAACATCCGCATTCCACACATTCCATACCGTAATTTTTTATAAATTCCTCTTCCATTCCATGTGCAGCATATTCCGCAAGCATACCCGGCATTATCCTGCTGGGACAGGCTTCCATACATTTTCCGCAGTTAATACATGCACTGGGTTCCATTTCAGCCACCTGGTCCTTTGTAAATGCCAGTAATGCCGTGGATATCTTGGTGGTAGGCACGTTAAGGTCAAACATGGCAAATCCCATCATAGGCCCACCGCAGATAATCTTCTCCGGTGTCCCTTTGAAACCTCCTGCCGCTTCAAGCAATTCCTGATAATTAGTTCCTATTTTAACTCTGAAGTTCCTTGGATTCATAACCGCATCACCAGTTACGGTAATGATTCTCTCCATAAGCGGCTTACCTTCCATTACTGCCCTGTAAACTGCCACTATGGTATCCACATTATTTACGATACATCCCACATCTGCGGGTAGATTAGCCGAACTGATTTTACGGCCGGTAGTGGCAAATATCAATTGACGCTCTGCACCCTGGGGATATTTGGTTTTCAAAGCCTTTACGGTAATACGTGTTTCATTTGCAGTCAGCTGCTTTAAAAGCTTGATACAATCCGGTTTATTATCCTCTACCGCTAAAATGCCCTGCGCTTTATCAAACAGTCTCAAAATGATTTTCAAACCGCTGATTAACTTTTCCGGTTCTTCCAGCATTCTGCGGTAATCACTGGTGAGATAGGGTTCACACTCTGCACAATTGGCTATTACATACTCAATTCTATCCGGCTCTTTAGGCGACAACTTCACATAGGTAGGGAAACCGGCTCCGCCCATTCCCACAATACCTGCCTCTTTGATGCAATGGATAATGTCCTCCTTTTCCATCTTTTCAAGAGGCATTTCAGGATAAAATCCAACATCTTCATATATGCCGTCATTCTCAATAATAATACTTTTTACCATATCTCCCGTAACCACTCGGCGGTCTTCTATAGCCTTAACGGTTCCGGACACGGAAGCATAGACAGGTGCAGATATAAAGCCGCTGCTTTCTGCGATTTTCTGTCCTGCAAGTACCCTGTCACCCTTTGCCACAACAGGCGTTGCAGGTGCACCGATATGCTGGGATAAAGGATACACCAGTTCTCCCTTGGGAAGCAGGTCTGCGATTGGTTTATCTTTCGACAGGTCTTTCCCGTCATAGGGATGTATTCCCCCCACAAAAGTCAACTTAGCCATAATCTGTCCTCGCTTTTACATTTCAACAAATATTACACACAACTATCATAAATATACTAAATTTTTAAAGAAAATACTACAGAAATTTCAAAAAATGTGCTATGATTCATATAGAATTATATGCATATCAGTTTATAAAATATATCCATACCGAAACCAATCGGCAGACAGGAGGTTCCATGCAGATAATCACTCAGACGCTTGAAAATTTCATTCCCGGGTATCCCATTGAGAAGCTGGCTCCCGCGGACCAGATTTTGTTTATTGACATCGAAACCACAGGTTTTACTGCCAAAACATCATTCCTCTATCTCATAGGCTGTGCCTTTTACAAGGATAATTCATGGCAGTTAATCCAATGGTTTGCCGAGAACTATACGGAAGAAAAGGATATTCTCACCGCATTCTTTACTCTTGCTGCAGATTATCCCTATCTGGTACATTTTAACGGCAATAATTTTGATTTACCCTTCCTGTTACAGAAATGTATCCAATTTGAACTGCCCTATGATTTTTCTCACATGGAAGGTATTGATCTTTACAGAAGGGTATCTCCTTTTAAATTCTTTTTAAAACTGGAAAACTGCAAGCAAAAGACCATCGAACAGTTCTTGGGAATTAAAAGAGAGGATACTTTCAGCGGCGGAGAATTAATCAGTCTTTACCACGATTATGTGAAAGAGCCGGACGAAACCACAGCCGGACTGCTGCTCCTCCATAATGCCGAGGATATACAGGGCATGATGCAATGCTTGCCTATCCTGGCCTACGGAGACCTCCTTTGCACTCCTCTAAAGGTCAAAAAAGTACAGGCTAATTCCTATCGGAATATAAATGGCGAAAAGTGTAAGGAATTATATATGTACGTAGTTCCTCCGGTAGCGCTTCCCGTGCCCATAAGTTATACTTCAAATGACTGTTATTTCAAGGGTGAGCAGGATCTTATCACATTGAAAGTGCCCCTTATAGAAGCAGAGATGAAATATTTCTATGCCAACTACAAAGATTATTATTATCTGCCTGCAGAGGATGTAGCATTACACAAATCCGTTGCTTCCTTCGTAGAAAAGGAACATCGCCAGCAGGCAACCGCACATAATTGCTATACACGTAAGCAATCCGAGTATCTCCCTCAATGGGACCGCCTGTTCTCTCCCCTTTTCACAAAGGATTATGACAGCAAAGAATATTATTTTGAATTGACGGATGAAATGAAAAAAGACCGTCAGGCATTTAATCAATACGCCCAGCATGTTCTATGCATGATGGTCGAAAACTATTAAACATTAAACCACCTGACTATTGTAAGATTAATAAAATAAAAGGACGCATATGCGTCCTTTTATAATGTCTTTACGGTTTCTGATAGAAAAAAGAACTTTTTCTGAGATAACCGATTTCTTTATAATTCATAATCTGTTCTGTACTACCGATAAAAAGAATGCCATCCTTACTCAAATGCTTATAAAACTTTCTGAACACATCATCCTTGGCTTCTTCCGTAAAGTATATCAAAACATTTCTGCAAACAATCAGATTACAATCAGTAGGATAAGCATCCTTTATCAGATTATGTTCCCTGAACTCTACCCTTGCCTTTATCTGATCCGAAATCTTATAAGAAGGACCTACCTTCGTAAAGAATTTACGCTTCAAATCTTCCGGCACGCCTGCAATACTCTTTTCGCTGTATAACCCCACCTTAGCTTTAGCTATAACCTGTTTATCGAGATCTGTAGCCAAAACCTTTATCTGGGTCAAAGGCAAATGTCTGGAAAGTGCCATCACCAAAGAATAAGGCTCATCACCTGTGGAACAGGCCGCACTCCATATTTTCAGATTAGGACCAAAACGCTTAATTAATTCGGGAAAAACTGTACCTTCCAGTATCTTCCACTGGTCCGGGTTGCGATAAAACTCGGAAACATTAATCGTAATATAATTTACGAACTCTTCAAACTTCTCGGTCTCAGTTCTAAGAGCCCGTATATAACTGTCATAGCCTGTGATTCTATGTTTTGCAATCAGAGTGTCTATCCTTCTCTTCATTTGCTTTTCTTTGTAAGCATTTAAATCGATGGACGTGAGTGCTAATATCTCTTTTTTGAAATATTCATAATCATAAGCCATGAAATCACCGCCTGTAATTATTTTCTTTAGTAAAAATTATTCCTCAGCTTCTTCTTCCTGAGCTGCAATTACTGCATCGATATCAACGGATACTACTTCAGAATCCTCTTCTTCCTTTGCTTCAGGAGCAGGTTCGGGAGCAAACATAGCCTTAACGCTGAGGGAAATCTTATTATTATCCTCGTTGAAGTCTACTACCTTTGCAGTTACTTCATCACCAACAGCCAGTACATCAGCGGGCTTTTCGACATGTTCCTTGGAAATCTGGGAAACATGAAGTAATGCATCTACACCGGGCTCTAACTCAACAAATGCACCGAAGTCAGTCATTCTTGCAACAACGCCGGTTACAACATTACCAACTGCATATTTCTTTGCTGCATCCCTCCAAGGATTTGCATCATCAAACTTTAAAGATAAATGAATCTTACCTTCATTAATGTCTTTAATCAGTACGTTTAATTTATCTCCAACCTTGAAGGTCTTCTTGGGATCTTCTACTCTGCCCCATGACATCTGAGAAATATGAAGCAGACCGTCAGCACCGCCCAAATCGATGAATGCGCCGAAGTTGGTAACATTCTTTACAGTACCTTCCACGATATCGCCTACATTAATCTTTTCGAAGAGTTCCTTCTGCATCTCAGCCTTCTTTTCAGCAATCAGCTGACGACGGTCGCCGATGTATCTTCTTCTCTTGGGATTGTACTCGCTGATAACGAATTCGATTTCCTGACCTGCGTACTTGGACAAATCCTTTTCGTAAGTATCGGAAACCAGACTTGCAGGGATGAAGATACGAACTTCTTCCACTACAACACTTAAACCACCATCCAGTACCTGGTTAACGGTTGCTTTAAGCACTTCTTTGTTGTTGAAAGCTTCTTCAATTCTCTTATTTCCTCTGTCAGCAGCCAGACGCTTATAAGTCAGAACCACCTGACCTTCACCGTCGTTAACCTTCAGAATCTTTACTTCCATGGTATCGCCAACCTTCAAAACAGTGGTCAAATCAACACTGTTATCGTTGGTGTATTCATTTCTAGTAAGAATACCGTCAGACTTGTAACCGATATTAAGAACTGCTTCATCGGGCTTAACATCGATAACCGTACCACTAACTACCTCTCCTGTATGAATTGTTTTCAATGAATCTTCCAGCATTTGTTCAAAAGTTAATTCTGACATAATTTTGAACCTCCTCTATTAATTTATTTGGGGTGGAAGCCCCGGCTGTAATTCCCACCAGAGTAGCAGCTTTAGGTATCTCTAAATGCAAGTCTTCCAGTGTTTGTATATAATAGGTATTTGCACATTCCGCTTTACAAATCTCGTACAGTTTTCGGGTATTGGAGCTGTGCTTACCTCCTATAACAATCATTACATCTGCCTTGCGTGCCAGATTCTGTGCGGATTTCTGCCTTTCCTCCGTCGCATTGCATATGGTATTCATAATATTAATATTGTAACCTTTTTTCTGAAAAATTTCAACTATATCTTGAAATTTGTTGTAATTAAATGTCGTCTGTGAAACGATACAGATTTCAAACATATCAGGGCTTTTTCCGGCCTTTTGGATTTCGTCATCAAAAGATTTACATAATCGCTCTACTTCCTCAGCTGTTTCCACCGCACAAACCGGTCCCCGGCACCAGCCCTTAATGCCTTCCACTTCAGGATGACTGTCATTCCCGACTACTACCACATATTTCCCTTCCGCAGAAGCCTTATCCACGATATTATGAATTCTCTTTACAAAAGGACAGGTGGCATCTATGCATTCAAGCCCTGCATCTTCAAGATCTTGTTGCACTTCACGAGAAATTCCGTGAGCACGGATAATCACACTCCCCCGCTTCACCTCACGGGTCTGATCTGTATTTTCCAACACACAGACTCCTTTTTCTTCCAGTTCCCTGACCACTTCTTCATTATGCACAATGGGACCGTAAGTATATATGATCTTATCTCTGTTTAACTGTTCATACACCGTATCCACGGCACGTTTCACACCAAAGCAAAAGCCTGCGCACTCCGCCAACTTTACTTCCATAACATTACTCCTTATACCATTATAAAATACATACACCCGATGTCAGGTAAAGACCGCCGCATACGTTTAAAGCATTTACGTATACAATATTAAATTTTACAATATCCCATAATGGTGTCGGCAACTTCTTCTATAGACATATAAGAGGTATCCACTAAAATAGCGTCTTCTGCCTGCCTGAGGGGCGAATGGGCACGGTTCATATCTCTGTAATCGCGTTCTTCTATATCCAGACGAATTTGTTCCAGGTTACACTCCACACCTTTTGCAGTCAGTTCATCGAAGCGTCGCTTTGCACGTACCTGACTGCTGGCAGTAAGATATATTTTCAGGTCTGCTCCGGGCAATACACAGGTACCTATATCCCGTCCGTCCATTACGCAGTCCTTTTTAGTTGCGAGCTCTTTTTGAAGCTCTACCAATTTTTCACGGACAGCCGGCTGTACGGATGTCTTAGACGCCATATTACCCACTTCTTCCGTACGAAGCAGGCCGCTCACATTCTCTCCGTTTAAGTATACCACCTGCATTCCGTCTTCATACTCAATGGAAATCTCTGCTTCCCTGCACTTAGCAGAAATGCCTTCTACATCATCCTCAGCCACACCGTTTCTAAGCAAATAAAGTGCCATAGCTCGATACATTGCCCCGGTGTCCACATATATTAAACTCATCTTTTTTGCAATCATTTTTGCAATGGTGCTTTTACCTGCACCTGCAGGTCCGTCAATTGCTATATTATACGCCATAACACACTCTCCTTTATTCACTAAGCATTCTGTCCTGCCAGATATCCTGTGGACCAGGCAATCTGCAGATTAAATCCTCCTGTCATTGCATCCAGATCAAGCACCTCTCCTGCAAAAAACAATCTGTTTACTTTCTTTGACTCCATTGTGGACGGATTCACATCCTTTACGGACACACCACCCTGGGTAATAATCGCTTCAGCAAAGCTTCGTGCTTCTGTTACCCTCAGAGGTAGTTTTTTAATCAGTTCGGCAAATCCCTGTCTCTCCGCCTTCGATATTTCATTCACTTTCTTTTCCGGATGTATACCGGATAATGTCACCATAACCGGAATCAGTTTCGCAGGAAAAAGTCCACCCAGGGCATTTTTAAACTGCTTGTTTTTATTTTCTTCAAAGTCCCTCAGCAGACGTTTATCCAATTGCTGCATATCCAGTGCCGGCTTCAAGTCAATATATACATATGCCGGCTCCTGCCCCTTATCTTTATACTTTACATAATAACTGCTGGCACTGAGCACTAAAGGTCCGGTAATACCGAAATGTGTAAACAGCATCTCCCCGAAACCGGTGTATAGCTCTTTTTTACCCTTCACAAGAGTCAGTGATACATTCCGAAGTGATAATCCCATCAAATTCCTGCACCACTCTTCACAGCAATTAAGCGGTACCAAAGCGGGGGTAGGTTCCACCACACGGTGACCCGTATCCTCTGCCATTCGGTAGCCTGAGCCATCAGAACCTGTTGTAGGATAAGACTTACCACCGGTACAGACTATCACTGAATCAGCCTGAAGCCTTTTACCGTCAGCAAGCATTACTCCGCAGACTCTTTTATCTGCCTTTTTGCCGGCTTTTCCCTCTTGAGTCTGTACTTCATTCTCCGTTTCCGTAAGTATCTCTTCTACAATCGTCCGATATATGATTTTAATATTTCGCTTACTTATCTCTCTTAAAAAAGCACTGATTACATCCGAAGAATGATCCGAAACAGGAAACACCCTGTCTCCCCGCTCTATTTTAAGACGGCATCCTGCCTTCTCCAAAAAATCCATTATCGCCTTATTGTCAAAGGTATAGAACGCACTGTACAAAAACTTTTCGTTGGTGCACACATTGGCAAACAAATCCTCCGTATCACAGGCATTGGTCACATTACAACGGCCTTTACCCGTGATAAAAAGCTTTTTACCTGCTTTTTCATTTTTTTCTATTAAAGTTACCTCTGCACCGCTGTCAGCTGCGGCGATGGCAGCCATCATTCCTGCCGCTCCCGCACCGATTACTATCACATGTTTCATTTAATCCTCATCCTTTCTCAGAGAATAATCAAGGATGGGCTCGTCATCTATAAAATTAATCTCATCATTCAGATAAACCTGATAATTATTCCAGGTTTCTTCCAACATTTCCAGATTCCGGCGCACTTCTTCGGGAGATCTGAGGCACAGCGCCACTACCAGTGCATTAATCACACTCAATGGTGCCACCAGGGAGTCCACGATGGATACCATGTCGCTCCTTGCAAGCAGATTACAGGATGAATATAAATTCATGGGCGAGTGAATGGAATCTGTTACTGCAATCACCTTAGCATTTCTGTCATTGGCAAACTCCATAGCCTTTAAAGTACGCATGGAATATCTGGGAAAACTGATTCCCACAAAGCAATCCTTCTCACCTATACGAATCATCTGCTCAAAGGTCTCACTGATACTTGTAGTGTTTATAAGCACTACTTTTTCGCGAATCATATTTAGGTAGAAATGTAAAAAAGCCGCCAGCGGTTCATTGCTTCGGAGCCCCATAATATATACGGTATCCGCTTCCAACAGTGTATTCACTGCTGTTTCAAAGGATGCAACATCCAGATTCTGAATAGTATCTTCTATCTTTTCAATATCTGCATTCAGTACAGAATTAATTATTTCCGACTGAGAACTTTTGCCGTACTTAGCACCAATTCTCTGCACACCGTTGAGTTTGTTACGGACGCACTCTTCCAGTTTCTTTTGAAACTGGGGATAGCCCGCATATCCCATAGCAGAAGCAAATCTCACTACAGTTGATTCACTGATTCCTACTGCTTCTCCTAATTTCGCCGCAGTCATAAACACAGCCTGGTCATAATTATCCAAAATATAACCTGCTATAGCTTTATGACTTTTACTCATTTTGGGATATCCCTCTTTTATGCGAACCAAAACATCCGCCTTTTGTTCCATCTATCCTATTCCTCCGTATTTAAACTAAACCCTTCCGGCAAAATCATTATAAGAACGCTCCAGCAGGTCCAAGGTCTCTGCATCGGACAAATCAAAGTCACCGCTAAGTGACATACATGCTGCACCGTGAATAAATATCCACATTTTCATAAAAAGAAGGCTTGGATTGGTACATCCCATGGCGGCAGCCTTGTTGATTTCCGTTACTACCATCCCTTTCTTTCCGTTCAAAAGTTCATACATGCTTTTTTTTGCTGCATTTTCAGTAAGAAACAACAATCGGAACAGATGCTTTTCCTGTCTTGCAAATGATATGTATGCCATACCCAGATTAGAAAAAGGGGCTGTCCCCTGTCCGGCAAACTGTTCATAATACTCATGGAAATAGTCTACCCCACGCAGATAAATTGCATTCCACAACTCATCCATATTCTTATACACACGGAAAATGGGCTGTGTGGAGCATCCTGCCTTTGCCGCCACTTTTCTGGCTGTAACTGTATGAAATCCGTCTTCCCTGGTCATTTCAAATGCAGTATCCAAAATCATCTGAATGGTTATAGATTCTTTCCTTGCCATTTATAAACCTCCCAATCATATAACAACCGTTATTTTACATATTCATTCTACTTAGCATACCATTTATTGTCAATATGTATTTAGTACTCTCATGGTTCAAAAAAAAACATCGAGTACACATTTTATTCATTGTTTGTAAAATATGGAACCTTTATCAAAAAAAAGCACTATGCAGTAAAAAAACGCATAGTGCTTTAAAATATTTATCTAATTATACAGGATATGCTCCGTTTTTACCGTCTGCAACGGTCATATCAACCTTTTCCTGCTGTGCCTGACGATACTTGAAGTAATCGGTAGCAACCTGAGGGAACAATGCATAAGACAATACGTCCTCATCCTGCTGCTTCCATTCCTTCATTTCGCTTTCAAGCTTATCCAGCTCGTTAGGAATGGTATCTGCAAAACGACAGGTAATTCTCTCCTCACCGGGGATAACCTTGTCGATAACTTCCTGACTCATAGGCTTTACGGTCTGACCGTATTCACCACGCAGAACTGCCTTTGTTTCCTTAGTAGCCATTTTGTATCTCTCGCCCAAAAGAACATTGAATACAGCCTGTGTACCAACAATCTGGGAAGAAGGAGTAACCAAAGGAGGCTCACCAAGGTCCTTACGAACCTCAGGAATTTCCTTTAATACATCATAATACTTATCTTCTGCGTTCTGCTCCTTCAACTGGCTAACCATGTTGGAAAGCATACCGCCGGGCACCTGGTAAAGTAAGGTCTTGATATCAACACCCATTACCTTAGGATTCAGCAGACCGCTTGCCAGACACTCATCTCTGTAAGGTCTGAAGTAATCAGCGATTTCAGCCAATAAGTTCTGGTCAAACCCGGTATCATACTCTGTTCCCTTAAAGGTTTCAACCATAACTTCGGTTGCAGGCTGAGAAGTACCCAGTGCAAAAGGACTCATAGCGGTATCGATAACATCAACACCTGCTTCAACTGCCTTCAGATAGGTCATACTTGCAACACCGGAAGTATAGTGGGTATGCAGCTGGATGGGAAGCTTGGTCTGGCTCTTCATAGCAGAAACCAGTTCAGTAGCCTTATAAGGAACTAACAGACCTGCCATATCCTTGATACAGATGGAATCTGCACCCATCTCTTCAATCTTCTTTGCCATATCTGCCCAGTATTCCAGGGTGTATGCATCGCCCAGTGTATATGAAAGAGCGATCTGTGCATGACCTCTGCCTTCCTGTGCCTTGAACTTGTTGGTCGCATCTACGGTTGCCTGTAAGTTACGAAGGTCATTTAAGCAGTCAAAAATACGAATGATATCAATGCCATTGGATATGGACTTCTGTACGAAGTACTCTACCACGTCATCTGCATAAGGTCTGTAACCCAGAATATTCTGGCCACGGAATAACATCTGCAGCTTTGTGTTCTTAAATCCGTCACGGATCTTTCTAAGTCTGTCCCAGGGATCTTCCTTCAGGAATCTTAAGGAAGCATCAAAGGTCGCACCACCCCAGCACTCTACGGAATGATATCCGACTTTATCCATCTTCTCTAAAATAGGAAGCATAAAATCGGTAGGCATTCTGGTTGCAATCAGAGACTGATGAGCGTCACGTAAAATTGTTTCCGTAATTTTAATCGGTTTCTTTACTTGTTCTGACATTTACGAATTTCCTCCAAATTAGTTTTTCAAAATAAATATAAGCGGGTTCATACACACAAAACCCGATGGGTTTTAAGCTGTGCGCCAAACAAAACCCTGGCGTTTTTAAGCTGTGCATTCATAAACCTCACGATGCCCCGCAGGGGCATCCCTGAGGTTTATTTCATCGCGCTATGCGCTCTATACATCCCATCCCAAGCACGCGTCTGCTCGTGCAAGCACGGCATCCGCGGCTTTGGCTGGGATGTGCACAGCTTAAAAGACTCCGAATATGGCCATGAAGGTACCGGCTGCTACTGCGGTACCGATAACACCTGCTACGTTAGGTCCCATAGCATGCATGAGCAGGAAGTTGGTAGGATCAGCTTCTGCACCAACCTTCTGGGATACACGGGCTGCCATAGGAACTGCGGATACACCTGCGGAACCGATAAGAGGATTAACCTTACCCTTGGTAAGAACACACATAAGCTTACCAAACAGTGTTCCCGCTGCTGTACCGAACATAAATGCAATCAGACCAAGTGCTACAATCTTTAATGTATCCAGATTTAAGAATGCTTCTGCACTGGTTGTTGCACCTACGGAAGTACCCAGCAGAATAACAACAATATACATCAGTGCATTGGAAGCGGTATCTGTCAGCTGACGAACCACACCGGATTCTCTGAACAGGTTACCAAGCATCAGCATACCAACCAAAGGAACGGTGGTAGGCAGAATAAGTCCTACTACAATGGTAACAACGATAGGGAAAAGAATCTTCTCCAGCTTAGATACGGGACGAAGCTGGCTCATCTTAATCTTTCTTTCCTTCTCAGTGGTAAACAGCTTCATAATAGGGGGCTGGATAATGGGTACCAGTGACATATAGGAGTACGCTGCTACCGCGATAGGACCCATGATAGCCGTCTGTCCCAGCTTACTTGCCAGGAAGATGGATGTAGGACCGTCCGCACCACCGATAATGGAAATAGCTGCTGCAGCCATATCGTTAAATCCTAAGCCGATTGCACCGAAATATGCCGCAAAAATACCAAACTGTGCTGCTGCACCAAGTAAAAAGCTCCTAGGATTGGCAATCAGGGGACCGAAGTCGGTCATCGCGCCTACACCCATGAAAATCAGGGAAGGAAGGATTGCCCATTCATCCAAAATATAGAAATAATACAGTAAGCCGCCCACACCGTTTGCTGCATCTTCTGCGTGAAGCATAATATCAGGATAGATGTTTACCAGCAGCATACCGAATGCTATCGGGGTTAAAAGCAGAGGCTCAAAACCATGACGGATAGCTAAGTAAAGAAATACGCAGGCAACTGCAATCATAACATAATTTCCCCAGGTCAGACTGAAGAACGCTGTCTGATGAAGCAGGTTGTCTAGCGTTGTAATTATATAATCCATTTGTTGACCTCCTGTTGTAGTTTTCGGTTACTACACCTTATTATTTTAAGGTTGCAAGTACAGCACCGGCTTCAACAGCGTCACCAACTGCTACATCAATGCTTGCAACAGTACCATCTTCGGGAGCAACAACAGGAATTTCCATCTTCATTGCTTCCAGAATGATAACTGCATCGCCCTTCTTAACCGCCTGACCAACAGATGCCTCAATCTTGAAAATCTTACCTGCTGCACCTGCTTCTACTTTAACAGAACCTGCTGCGCCGCTTGCTGCGGGAGCTGCTGCGGGAGCTGCCTTGGGTGCTGCCTTAGGAGCTGCGGGAGCCTTTGCTGCTACGGGAGCACCTGTAGATGCACCTTCTTCTACAACTACATCATATACATTGCCATTAACTGTAATGGTATAATTTTTCATTTTAAATTCCTCCATGTAAATATATTATCAATAACTCTTAACGTCTTGCCTTACGAATGGAACGTACTACGAAACCATCTGTAGAAGCGGACCCCTCATATGCAGCCACTGCAGCGGCAATTACAGCCACCAGCTCCAGGTCATCAGCAAGCTCTTCGCTCTCCTGCTGTTCAATCTGCGCAACTGCGTTATCAATGCCGGTCGTTTCAACCTTTTTCTCTTTTCTTTCATCAAACCACTTCTGTACCTTAGGAATCAGGCCAAATGCTGAAATCACAAAAATTATCAGAATCAGAACACCGAATACGGTACCCATACCGATTAAAGTATTCAGTGCCGCCTTTTTCATTAAATCTCCCATAGATTCAACAGGATTAAGAGCGGCGGACTCCAGCTTCAAAAAACTGTCCTTAGATAAGATTAATTCTGCAATTGCATCCTTTTTCTCACCCTTAATCTGAACCTGAACTATAATCTGATCACCGTCTATGGTTGCTGTAGCATCGCCGATACTCTCCGTAGTCACGGCACCGATCACATCAATTGCGGAATTAAAAGAATTCAATGCGCTTACAAATGCATAACCATCCAAATAAACAGGTAATTCATCACTGGATTCATAGAAAAATTCAATTTCCTCATATGTAAATGCTTCAACCTGCTCCAATAAAGCATCCTGAGAATTTGCAACACACATGGGAATGAGGTAAGATTTGGAAAATGCCATTGCATCATCCATCAACATCTGATCACGTGCGGAAACATCTGCTTCACTTCCACAGCCTGTCAGACCTAAGATACAGGTAATCATACATATTAAAGCTAATAATTTCTTCATTTTATAATCACCTTTCTATTAAACTGTTCCGTGCTTTTTGTCAGGACGGCATTCACTCTTTGTGAATAACATCTCAAATGCGCCGATAACATATTTTCTGGTATCAGCCGCATCAACGATCTGGTCCACATATCCTCTCTTAGCAGCACTTAATGCATTTAACTGCAGTGCTTCATATTCAGCAGCCTTTTCATTGATTACATCTGCGCCCTGGCCTTCATACATAATCATGGCAGCCATCTTACTGTCCATGGTTCCGATGGAAGCATTAGGCCATGCAATAGTGATGTCTGCACCGATGGACTTGGAGTTCATAGCAATATATGCACTTCCGTAAGCCTTACCGATGATAACGTTTACCTTGGGAACAGTTGCATTAGCAAATGCATATGTGAGCTTTGCCGCAGCCTTTGCAATGCCCTTTTCAGAGCAAACAGTTGCTTCAAAACCGGTTACATTTGTCAGGGAAAGTACGGGAATATTGAAAGCATCACAGAAGTTTATAAACTCAGCTGCCTTGTCACATCCCTTTTTGGTAAGAACTGCATCCATCTTTTCAGCAGTCTTGCCTTCTTCATCATAAATCTCACAACGGTTAGCCACACATCCGATGGTTACACCGTTTAAACGGATAAAGCCTGTTACCATTTCCTTGGCATAATCAGCCTTAACCTCATAAAAATCATTGTTATCAGCCAAAACGGAAAGTGCCACTGCAGTATCGCCTACACAATTAGCCAGGTCTGCACATACACGATTCAAATCATCGGTGCACTCTTCGTTCATCTTGTAATCTTCATTATTGGAAGGCAGGAAAGAAACCAGTTCTCTCATCTTTGCAATGATAGTTGCCTCATCGCCAACTACATCCACATTACCGCATTCCTTTGCCTGGAAGTCAGCACCTGCAGTATTGCACTTTTCTGCAGTATTACCTGCCAGAGCATTGGGTGCATTAACAAATAACTTTGCATTCTTTTCTTCCATAAAAGTAAAATCTGTAAGGGTAGGGAATAATCCCAAACCGCCGCCACAGGTTCCAAAGATTGCAGTAATCTGAGGAATCACACCGGATGCCTGGGTCTGCTTGTTATAAATATAACCAAATGCAGCCAATGCGTCGGTCGCCTCCTGTAATCTTAAGCCGGCAGACTCAATCAAACCGATTACGGGTGCACCGGTTTTCATTGCCAGATTATAAAGATTGGTAATCTTCTTGGCATGCATCTCACCGATGGTTCCGTTCATTACGGAAGCATCCTGACTGTATACATACACAAGATTACCGTCAATCACTCCATAACCGGTAATACAACCGTCGGATGGAGTTTCGTTAGGTTTCATATTGAAATCTGTAGCTCTTGCAGTTACAAGACCGCCGATTTCAACGAAACTGTTGTCGTCGAGCAGAGCCGCAATTCTCTGGCTCGCTTTTGAAGTAGTACTCATGCTTTCAGCCCTCCATGTATAATAAAAAAATAATAACAGATTAACTTGGGTTTTGCTTATAAACGCAAATTACCCCATGATTAAATTGTCCGTTACAGTATAGCATAAAAAGTGCAACTCGCAAAGCAAAAGTTACACTTTTTTCAAATTTTACCGTTTCTTAACTTACAATGTAAATAAATCACTTATATAGTATCGCAATACCGTTAATTCAGATTTGAATTCATACCGCAAAACAACTCCGTAATTCTGGTCAAACACCATTTATAATCAATACAATCTATATCCTGATTTATTACCACACTTTCTGTCTTAATTAATTCTTCTCCCAAAAAGTACCTGATTTCTCCTACCTTCTTCCCCTGTCTGACCGGTGCTTCAAGCTCTCCGATAAGATCTGTTTCTACCCTGATACTCTCCTCCGGCTTTATCAAAATCCCTTCATACTCGGGTGTAAGTCCTTCCTTCCGTTCCGGTGTAACATACGTTCCATAAGACCAATCATCCGACACCCCGTTTTTTATATATACCTCGGACAGTTCATCTCCTTCATACATAAAAACATCATCATCCGTCCTCAGATATGTAAAATTTCCCAGGCCGTACTCCATAAGCTTACGGGTATCACTCCATTTATAATTTTTATTATTTGGCCAGCCACATGCAAGTAATGCCACTATCAGCTTACGTTCTCCCTTCTCTAAGGCTCCTACATAACAATATCCCGCATTTCCGGTAAAACCTGTCTTGCCGCTGACAGCACCATCCATCATATTCAGAAACTGATTATGATTTGATAAACAAAAGCTTCTGCCGTTTGCAGTAAAACTATAATTTCCCCGTCCTGTTATTTCCAGAAATTCGGTTTTTCTATCAGATTCCCATGTGCAGTATTTCATCACGCGCGCCAATTCATATGCAGTAGTTGAATGTGTTTTCGTCACCGTCTCTCCATTTTCTTCCCATTGCTGTGTTGCATCCAGGCCGTTAGGTGTTATATACCATGTATTATTACATCCTAATTCCTTTGCCTTTTCATTCATGAGATTTGCAAAAGCCGCCATCGCAAGTTTACTTTCTTCCGCGGCTCTTTCTTCCGGAGCTTCAGCAATCTCTCCGCTGCCCAAAAGCCCGGCTCCCACATGTTCTGCCAGCACTACTGCCGTATCGTTATGGGATTCCAACATCAGGGAATACAAAAGGTCCGAAACCTTATAACTTTCTCCCTTCCGCATATTTAATTTCACAGCGGGCATTCCGGCAGCATAAGACGACACCTTAACTGTTTCATTCACATCCGCATGTTCCAGAACCAATATGCAGGTCATAATCTTTGTAGTACTGGCCATGGGCAATTGTACATCCTCATTTTTACCCAAGAGAATCCTTCCGGACTCCCCATCCATTAAAACCGCCGCTTTGGCATATAATTGATCTTGTTCTATCAGTCCAGAGGCCCATACCCTGGCAGCATCCTTTTCATTTGTTACATATCTGCCCCGCGTATATGCCAGCCCCAGACATAACATACACACCAGAAATATTTTTAAAAGCACTTTCTTCATATCTGAATATTCCATTTTTCTATTCTTCAAAAGATATGAAAAAAACCTCGCCGAAATGACTAAATCATCGGCGAAGTCCTATGTATTATATATCCAGTTTTAATTGTACCTCTGCTTCGGCCTGTTGTTTAAACTCCTCAAGCACCACAGGATTAAATTCCGGCAGTTCATCCAGGCTTTTTACGCCAAAACTTCGTAAAAACTGCTCCGTAGTACCAAAAAGAAGGGGTCTGCCCGGTGCATCCAGTCTGCCCAGTTCGGTAATCAAATCATACTCAAGCAGCTTATTAATGGCATGGTCACAGCTTACGCCCCTTACCTTTTCGATTTCAATTCTGGTAACAGGTTGCTTATAAGCAATAATGGACAAGGTCTCCAGAACCGTTTCGGTCAAAGTAATTTTTCTGGGCGCCTTGGCTATCTTTATCAGATATTCATACATCTCGGATTTGGTACAAAGCTGTACTGCATCATCCAACCAAATCAGATTAATACCGCTTTCTTCTTTATCATAATCTGTTGCCATTTCTTTTAATATGCTTTTTACCGTTCTCACATCCAATTCCACAACGGATGCCAGTCTGCTCACTTCTACGGATTCCCCCATCGTAAAAAGAATCCCTTCTATAATCCCGCGGGCTTTTGCCTTATCCATATGTATCCAACCTCTTTCTTTAATCCTGATTACATGCCTCTATCATGATGTCACCGAAAATCTCTTCCTGGGAAATGGTTATTTTACCCACCTTCATCATTTCCAGCATAATCAGAAATGTAACAATTACTTCCATCCTGCTTTTTTCACGTTCTAAAAGCTTACGGAAGCTGACCTTACGATGCTCTGAAATATACGCCTCCACAAAAAGGGCCTTAGCTTCCATGTCAATTTCTTCTTTTTCTATCTTACCGTATTTACTACGGATAGGGTCTATTTTGTCTTCCTGTCTTCGGATTACACTGCGGAAAATCTCTTGCAATTTAACCAGTGTGGTGTCACCTATCAGTTCTTCATAATCTAGCGGCGGTCTATATGCAGCCACCTCTTCCGGAAGCTTCTGCTCACGGAACAAATTACGGGAAGCATCTACCTGTCTGTCCCTTAATTCCATGGACATATATTTATACATCTTATATTCAAGCAGCTTCTGTACCAGTTCTGCTCTGGGATCTTCCTCTTCCCCTTCTTCATTTACTTCTTTGGGAAGCAGCATCCTGCATTTGATATCTATCAAAGTGGCCGCCATAACCAGAAACTCACTCATGATATTCATATCACGCTCTTCCATCTGCTTGATATAATCCAGATACTGTTGGGTAATCTCTACAATAGGAATATCATATATATCTACTTTGTTTTTATCAATCAAGTGTAAAAGCAGGTCCAAAGGGCCTTCAAACACTTCCAGTTTAACAGGTATCGCCATATTATGCCTGCCTCTCCTCTTTCGATTTTAGTTCTATTACCACCATTTCGCAGGGATTAAACAGCCTCACCGGAATGGTATGCACACCCAAGCCTCTGCTGAGAATCATCTTTTTCCCACTCTCATCAAAGAGTCCGCCGTCATATTTAGGGAAAAAGGATACCTTGGGAGACACGACACCACGTCTCCAGAAAGGCACTCTGACCATACCGCCGTGGACATGGCCTGATAAAGTCAGATCAGCCCCCCATGCTGCGTATAAAGGAAAGTATTCCGGATTATGTGCCAGAAGGATGTGATAAACGCCTTCCTCGGGCCGGCCAAGGAGAGCCTCCATATAATCCTCCTCCATTTGTATATTTTCCATGCGTTTATAAAATTTTTTATCAATCATGGCCCCGTGAACCCTGATATTATATGCTTCCAGAATATCCGAGGTATTCTGTAGCCATTTAAGCCCATCCCCGGAAACCGCGTGCTGATACTCACGGATTGCATTACCAAACTGCTCCGGATAAAGAGCCATCCGGTACTCATGATTGCCGTCTGCATAATAAACAGGATATTTAGCTTTTATACGGTTCATAAATTCAGCCACGTGTGTCATATCCTTCTTTTTACCGGCAGTAATCATATCTCCGGCCACCATAATTACATCCGGCTTCTGACTGTCTATCGCCTGTTCCAGCAAAGAATTATCCTTGCCGAAACTGTTTCCGTGCAAATCTGCAAGAAGAACTATCTTGCAGGACTTCTTTATTTTTTCAGCCGGTAATACATAAGTACAGGTTACAAACCTGCCCGTATCATATAAAATCTGCCAAAACAGATAAATCCCTATGATAAACATTATCAACAACAAAATATCTGCCATTCTTCAGTCCTTCCTCATCCGGATTTCATCCTGATACACGGACAAAACTCCATGGGTAGTATATCATACTTTCGGCTACTGCAAAAGGAAAAGTTGCAGGATTACTTTAAAACAATCACCATATCCTGCTTCTTCCACATTCTCTCCGTAAAGCACGGAAACTGCGCCCAAAAGTTTGCCATCCAGATAGTATTCCGCAACACCTGCAGCTTCACCTGCCTTTACAGGTGCACATACACTTTCAGGAAGTTTTACCTCTTTAGTAATTCCCGACAAATCCTTGCCTTCCGTATCCAGATACCGGAAACTGTCTTCATATCTGACAGAGGCATGCTCCTGCTTTCCCTGCTCTACCTTTACAGGCGGAAGTACATCCTTGTTTTCATCCTTATAGAGTCTCACCTTGGAAAAACCGTAATTTAAAATAACCTGCGCTTCCGAAAATCTGGTTTTACTGTCCGGAGCAGCCATAATTACTGCAATTAAATCGATTCCATCCTTGCTAGCCGAAGCCGAAAGACAATACTTTGCCTTGGAGGTAAAACCGGTTTTCAGTCCGGTTGCGTAGGGGTATTGCTTTAAAAGCTTATTGGTACTGCTGAGTCCGAAAACACTGCGCCCCTGCTTTGTTTCATGAACAATATCCTCCATCCAGATGCCGGAATATTTCAAAATATCCGGATACTTATAAGTCAGCTCCCTGGACATTACAGCTACATCCTTTGCTGTAGTATAATGATTATCCGAATCTGTAAGTCCGCAGCAGTCCTCAAAATGGGTATCTGTCATACCAAGCTGCGACGCCTTCTCGTTCATCCTCTGTACAAAAGCCTCTTCACTGCCTGCAATATGCTCTGCCACCGCTACGCTGGCATCATTTCCTGAAGACACCACGATACATTTAATCATGGTTTCTAAAGTCTGTTCTTCTCCCTGAGCCAGATATACCTGCGAGCCCCCCATACTGCTGGCATGCTCACTTACAATCACTCTGTCATCTAAAGCCGCATCTCCTTTGGCTATGGCCTCAAAAGTCAGCAACAGTGTCATTATCTTGGTAATGCTGGCAGGACTTACTCTTTCCGTTGCATTCTTTTCATACACAATTTCTCCCGTACTGCTTTCCATCAAAACCACAGCATGGGACTGAATATTCAGTTCATTTCCATCTGCAGCCATTACAGGCATTGATACCAAAAACATATACCCAATCATAATCCATGCAAAAAGTATCCTGCGTATTCGTTTCGTTTCGCCCAAAATCAATTACTTCCCTCCCATAAGCCGGAACCCATCCGCCTATATGCTCTTTTACTATAATAGATATGGTCCAAATCATACTGATATGCGTATCACACCTGATTGTACATATATAAATAGTACTTTTCTCGTGCACTTGCAGGTCCTTGGAGACTTCCCCCTGCCCCTTCTTAGACGGAAGTTCCCTTAACCCCCGAAGGTGCAAACATAAAAAGTCCCCTGTCGATTGACAGAGGACTCTGACGTTTGATTTAGTTATATTTACGCTTTCTAGCTGCTTCAGATTTTTTCTTACGCTTTACGCTAGGCTTCTCGTAGTGCTCTCTCTTACGAATCTCCTGCTGAATACCAGCCTTTGCACAACTTCTCTTAAAGCGACGTAATGCGCTATCTAAAGTCTCGTTTTCTTTTACGATTACGTTTGACATGCTTACACCCGACCTCCCTTCAGTCCCTCTAGTATCATGACTGATTGGGTTAATATTATGTGTTGATTTTTACACACATTAGTATTATATCACACTTTTATTATCCGTCAACTACTTTTTTTATTTACTGTAACTGACCTTCCAGAACCATAGAAGCCTCTGCGATAGCATCGGGGATTCCTGCAGGATTCTTGCCGCCGGCCTGTGCCATATTGGGCCGACCGCCGCCGCCACCGCCTACCAGAGCAGCAATACCTTTAATCAGATTACCTGCATGAGCTCCCTTATCAAGTGCTCCCTGAGTGGCCATAGCTACCATATTTACCTTACCGTCCTGGTTGGAAAGAAGTACAACAACACCTTCTCCCAGCTTATCCTTCAGCTGATCACCCAGATCACGCAGGCCATTCATATCCACGCCATCCACGCTGGTAGCAAGAAGTTTCACGCCCTTTACTTCCACCACCTGATTCATTACATCGCCCAAAGCATCCTTTGCAGCCTTGCTCTTCAAGGATTCATTTTCGGACTGTACACTCTTTAACTCTGCCAGCACATGCTCACATCTCTCTACCAGAGAAGCAGGTGTGGTTTTCATTACCCTGGCAGCTTCTTCCAGCTTCTTCTCCAGACTCTTGTAATAATCAAATACACCCTTACCTGTCAGTGCTTCAATTCTTCTGGTTCCGCCTGCAATACCGCTTTCAGATACGATTTTGAATACACTGATTACACCGGTATTATTTACATGGGTACCGCCACAAAGTTCGATGGAAAAATCACCCATTTTTACCACACGTACGGTTTCGCCGTACTTTTCTCCAAAAAGTGCCATGGCACCGGTCTTTCTGGCTTCATCAATGGTCATCTCACTGGTAATGACATCAATTCCCTCAGCAATCTTAGCATTTACAATATCTTCAACCTTCTGCAGGTCCTCAGAAGTCATAGCCGAGAAGTGCGAGAAGTCAAAACGCAGTCTGTCCCCATCCACATAAGAACCTTTCTGCTCTACATGCGCACCAAGTACCTCACGGAGTGCCTTCTGAAGTAAATGTGTGGCACTATGATTCTTGCAGGTATCGCTTCTTCTGGTGCTGTCCACCTTCAGTTCTGCGTTGTCGCCTGCTTTGATGACACCACGGGTAACTGCTCCGATATGGCCCACCTTGCCGCCTAACAGCTTAATGGTATCCTTTACTTCAAAAGTACCTTCTGCCGTCTCAATCACGCCGATATCACCGCACTGTCCGCCCATGGTAGCATAGAAAGGGGTTTCCTCTACGATAACAGTTCCTACTTCTCCCTCCGTAAGAGCCATAACAAGCTCTGTTTCCGAAGTAAGTACCGTAACCTTTGATGTATGGTTCAGTTTATCATATCCTACAAATTCTGTAGTAATGCTTGGATCAATGGATTCATATACGGTTACATCAGCGCCCATATAATTAGAAACCTTACGTGCCTTACGTGCAGTCTCCTTCTGTTGCTGCATGCATACAGCAAAGCCTGCTTCGTCAATGGTAAAGCCCTTTTCTTCCAGAATCTCGGCAGTCAGGTCTGTAGGGAATCCGTAGGTATCATAAAGCTTAAATGCATCCTCACCGGGGAGCTCCGTAATACCCTTTGCTGCCATAGATTCTTCCATTTCGCCTAAGATAGCCAGACCTTTATCGATGGTCTTATCAAATTTATCTTCTTCCTGTGTAAGTACTGTCAGGATAAACTGCTGCTTTTCAGCTAATTCGGGATAACCGTCCTTACACTCGGCAATAACGGTCTGCGCCAGATTTGCAAGAAACTGACCCTTTACGCCCAGCTTACGGCCATGTCTTGCCGCACGGCGGATTAATCTTCTGAGTACATAACCACGGCCTTCGTTGGAAGGTGTGATACCGTCACTGATCATAAAGGTGGAAGAACGGATATGATCCGTAATTAAGCGGATGGATACATCCTTCGCCTCATCGCTCTGATAAGTAACGCCAGCAATTTCACAGATACGGTCACGGATAGCCTTCATGGTGTCAATATCAAATACGGAGGTAACATCCTGCACTACCACGGCCAGACGCTCCAGACCCATACCGGTATCAATATTCTTCTGGGAAAGTTCTGTATAATTACCCTTGCCATCGCCTTCAAACTGGGTAAATACGTTGTTCCATACTTCCATGAAACGATCGCACTCACAGCCCACCTTACAGTCAGGGCTACCGCAGCCGTATTTTTCACCTCTGTCATAGTAAATCTCGGAACAGGGACCGCAGGGACCTGCGCCGTGCTCCCAGAAATTATCACACTTACCGTTTTCGTCACGGTAGAAACGGGTAATCTTTTCACCGGGCACGCCGATTTCATTTACCCAGATATCATATGCTTCATCATCTTCACAATAAATGGAAGGATACAGACGCTCGGGCTCCATGCCCACCACCTCTGTCAAAAACTCCCAGCTCCATGCAATTGCCTCATGCTTAAAATAATCTCCGAAAGAGAAATTACCAAGCATTTCAAAGAAGGTAAGGTGACGGGCAGTCTTACCTACATTTTCAATATCTCCCGTACGCACGCACTTCTGGCAGGTGGTAACCCTGCGGCGGGGAGGAATTTCCTGTCCCGTGAAATAAGGCTTAAGGGGTGCCATACCGGAGTTAATAATCAATAAACTGTTATCATTACGGGGAATCAGTGAGAAGCTGTTCATTTTTAAATGATCCTTGCTCTCAAAGAATTCCAGATACATTCTTCTAAGTTCATTTACACCATATGCTTTCATGGTCTATTCCTCCAAATCATTGGTTAATCAATTAAATAATTATAGAAGTTAATCCCCTACTTGTCAAATGTTTTACAACCACCGGGCAGGTTTTTATCCATTAATCATCTTCCTCTTCCAGGAAATCATTTAAAGCCTCCCTGGTACGGATGATTTCATCATGGTCAGCGCCCTTAAGTGCCGCTTCAAATGCTGTAAGATAAAAATCAAGATTCTTACGCCTTACGCCCAGGGATTCTTCATACACTCTCTCGGCACGAAGCAGTGCCAGACGGTTTTCTTCATAATCACGGGGCTGTATTTTCAGATAAGCCAGCTCTTCCATACGTTTTGCGATTTCCTCTTCCGTCATTTGATTATCATCACCTTTAATAATCATTTTACGGGTTAATCCCGTGGAAACTACTTTCACTTCCACCTCCAGAAGGGAATTAATATCATATGTATAAGTAACATCAACGGACTCACGTCCCTTTAAGGCCTTAGGAATCTCTACCTCCAGTTCTCCCAGATACAAATTATTTCTGGCAAACCTGCTTTCTCCCTGCAAAACGCGGACTCTTATTTTATCCTGATTATCCCGCACCGTATACAATCGTTCCGTATGACTGGCCGGAATTACGGTATTACGCTCTATGATAGGACAAAAACGTCCGTCCTCATACTTGCCTTCCTCGTACTCTACCACTACTTCCGTTCCCAGGGTAAAGGAGCACACATCCGTAAGAATTACCTCCTTCACTTCCTCCCTGCGTTCTTTCATGGCCGCCTGAATGGCTGCTCCCAACGCCACTGTTTCATCCGGATTTAAATTCGTATCCGGGAACTTCCGGAACAAACGTATCATAAAATCCCTGACAATGGATAATTTAGTGGCGCCGCCGATTAAAATAACCTCATCAATATCTCCCAGCTTAAGTCCTGCATCCGCCAAGCTTTTCTTAACCGGTTCTCGGATTTTCATAAAGAGCTCATTACAAGCCTCTTCATATTCCTTCAGGGTCACTTCTGCCTCTTTTGTCTCCTGATTCTGACGCAGCAGCGAAATGGTAACCTTATCCGTATCATTGATGGCAATCTTAGCTTTTTCTGCCTGTTTATACAGGCGGACCTGCTCTTTTTCAGTCAGCTCCTGCATCTGGATTTTGGTTTTCTGCAAAAACAGTTTCACCATCATCTGGGTAAAATCCTCGCCTCCCAGATAATTATCGCCGGCTACCGCCCGCACTTCCAGAATATTATGATACAGTTCCAATACAGATACATCAAAAGTACCGCCGCCTAAGTCAAATACAAGAAATCGGGTATCCCGTGTTTTATCATACAGTCCGTAAGCCACTGCAGCAGCTGTAGGTTCGGAAATCATACGTTCCACCTTAAGACCGGCCAATTCCCCTGCCCTCTTGGTGGCTTTACGCCTTTTATCATCAAAATAAGCAGGTACACTGATGACTGCCTCCGTTACTTCTTCGCCCAGATACGCTTCCGCATCCTCCTTCAATGCACGAAGCACCATGCCGGAAAGCTCCTCGGGCTTAAATTTCCTTCCGCCGAGCACATACTCTCTTTCCGTTCCCATGCTTCTTTTAAAAGTCTGAGCCACACTTCCGGGATAAAGACTCATACGCTCTTTAGCGGTTTCACCCACATACACATTGCCTTCTTCATCCACACTTACCACGGAAGGTGTAAGATTCTTTCCCAGTCTGTTGGGAATTATCTTAGGTCCGTCCTCTGTAAAATATGCCACCAGACTATTGGTTGTTCCTAAATCAATTCCGACTATCATATCTTTCTTCCTTTATTTCTTATCAGTTCCCCCGAAAAGCTTGGTCAATCCTCTAAACAGTCCTTTTTCCGTTTTGCTGTCGCTTCCCGAAATGCCACTGAGTTCTTCATCGCCGGTAATAGTACCCATTTCACAGTATCTCTTTACTGCCAGCAGAAAATCATTGTAAACACAGCCTTTCAGATACTTATCCAACAATTCCAAAGCCTCTTGCCTGCGTCCTATACGCACCATATAAACCAGCCTTACAGCTTCAAACTCCTTACATACGGAATACGCACACTGGAAACAGGTCAGGGAAGTTTTTTCCGTTTCCATGATTTTCTCCAGTTCTTCCGGTGCCGCGTCATAATAGTGCATAAGAAATTCTTTCTGCAAAATCGCCTTTTCCATATGGTGATATCTTTCCGGCTGTCCGGATGCGGCATGTTCTTTATCAAGCTGTTGCATCTTAGCTGCATACTTTCTGCCTTTATCATCGTTTCCGGTTAGAATACACATCAGCATCAGATCGGTATAACTATAAGCATCAGGTTTCCTGTGTTGTTCTTTTACCGCTGCTTCCATATATTTCACGGCTTCATCAGGCTCTCCGAACAAAAGCTCACGAAATCCCAATATTTTATAATACTCAAACCTGCTTTCTTTATCAGAATTTGCAGTATTAGCAATATGCCACCTGCTCCACTGCTGCACGGCAAGTGCAGCTTTGTCCTTCTGATTGGTACTGTTATAAAAGTCAATCAGTTCATGATAACGTTTAGCCGCCCGGTCCTTATAAGTAGTATTTATAACTCTTTCTGCTTCATCCAACCTTCCGGCGCAGGACAGAATATGTACATAATCACCGATTACCGTGGTATTATTCCATGCACGGTCACCGCCCACTTTAAACATCTCATCGCAGGATTTTAAAGCCATTTGGGGCTGTCCCAATCTGGAATAAATACGTGCAATCTTTAAATGCATTCCATAATACACTTCATCAAAATAGAGTTTGGCCATTTTAGCACATATAAGGGCATTTTCAAACATGCCTTTACGTACATACAGCTCGAGCAGCTCATCATATGCATAAGGATCTCCGGGTTCCAGTTCCAATATTTTCCTAAAATCCTCCTCAGCCTCTTCCATTTTGTTTGCAGCCATATAAAAGATTCCCCGCTTATAAAGCATATACGGACCGGGATATTTATAAAGATATTCATTAATCACAGGAAGACCTTTTTCAAAACATTCCTCATTACCATCGGCTAAGGGATTCTGGTATTTCTCTTCGAATTCCTTCATCTTTTCTTCGATTTCAGCTCCGGTAAAAGGCTCATGGGTCATCTGATAACGATATGCATCCAAAAGAACGCTTTTAACGCCGTTTTGCTCTGCTTCATTTAAAAGCTTAACCAGATCTTCCGTATATTTCAGCTGCAGATAAACCTCTGCTATATGCTCATAGGCTCCTGTATAATCCGGGAAATAGCTGATACACATATAACCGCTCTGTACCACGCCTCTGGCATCCCACATTCCCTTGTAAGCCTTCTGGGCAATGGCATGTGCCGCATACACCTGATGCTTTTCTATAAGCTCCGTGGTTACTTCCAGACACTTTTCATATTCACCCATATCATAGTAAATACGGGCTTTTTCCATGCGCATATTAATGCCGGCACCATCTCCCTTCAGAGCATCCATCCGTTCTATTACAGCCAGCGCCTTTTCAAAATATGCTTTATCTTTCAGTCCTAATTTATGATAGCACTCCAGTCTGATGGCAAGTGACTGTCCCACACGGTTCTTATCTGCATCCCGCTCCTTTTCATCATCCGTATTTGCTTTGATTTTATCCTGCAATGCCTGTTCCCACTTCTCCGCCCATTCAATGGCTTCTTCGAAATCAGCGCCTTCCACATGCAGTTTAGCCATAAGTCCACGGTATTCAGCTGCTTTATCCCTTGGAACCACTCTTCCCAGCTCCAGAGCAAGTGCAAGCCCCTCTGCATACCGTCCGTCCTGCAGGTAACAAAAAGCCAGCTCAGAACCGTTGGCATAATCCTTTAACTGTGCATACTTCCCAGCGTAATCCTCTTCCAATTTTTGATTTATCTGCAGCAGCAGTTCCTGAAATTCATCATTACCTGCTCCCAGCGCCAGCACTTCTTCTGCACAGTCCTTGGCTTTCGCATAATCTTCCTTCTCCAGATACCACTCTGTTAGGCGCATATTGGCCATATAATGCCGCTCATTTATATTGGACTTAATACTCTCATATACCTTTGCAGACTTCTCTTTCATATCGTTTTGCCACAGAAGTTCGGCAGTATTAAAAGACACAATCAAATCCTCAGGATACTTCTCCCACAACTGCAGCATATGGTCAGCCGCCTCTTTGACTTTTCCCTGCTTGGTCATATACCATGCACGGATATGTTCCATGGAAGGATGGGTGATTCCCAGTTCATCTGCATTACGGATATATTCATCCAGCTGCTCCGTCTTATCCTCCCGCATTATCCCCCAACAGCACTCCATATAACGGATAAACAAATCATAATCTGCGTCAGGCGTACCGGTAAACTGGTCAAACTCAACATCCTCGCCCTGCCTGCATCTGTTCATCATATAATTAATAAAATCTGCAGGAAACTGCTCTCTTAATCCGGTGTCCCCTTCCAGAATATGTAATTTGGCATCAAAAAGCTTCCAGACTTCCGTAGGAAATCTGAAATGATCCAGCATAAATTGAAGCAGTTTAACACGGCAATTCTCCTCCTCTTCAAGGGCCAGAAAGATATCCTCCTCAAACAACTCCTTCCAACAGGATACATCACGACGCATTTCTATATTGTCATAAATCCTGGCAGCCTTCTGCACCCACAGACCGGAGGGCGTAGTATCCTCTTCCTGAGGCTCTTCCTCCTCTGCCTGTGCATACACACATGCCTCTTCATATGCAGTTCTCAGTCTCTTAAAGCCTTCCGGATTATCCTCCGGATTCGTAACAGCCAATTTTTCACGATAGGCTCTCTTAATAGCCCCTTCGTCCTTGGTTTCTTCTATTCCCAATACCTGAAATACTTCTTTTATTTCCAATGATATTCCCTCTTTTCATAGATAGCATAAAAGGGGCAGAATGCCTTCTGCCCCTTAACCATACTTAATCAAGTTTAAAATGTAAACTTATCCGCAAAATAA
>JAFXEW010000036.1 GCA_017513625.1 Lachnospiraceae bacterium
GGTAACAGTGGTGGGAGTTCCGTTTTCATCCGTATGAAACAGGAAAAACTCACATTCAGGGTCAATATAAAAAATATATCCTTGCTCTTCTGCCTCTTTTATAACCTTTTGTAATATAGTTCTGGGACACATCTCATAAGGAGTACCATCCGGCTTGCATACATTACATAATATTCTGGCCACCTTGTCCTGCTGGGGTCTCCAGGGCAGAATCACGAAGGTATCCAAATCCGGACACAGATACATATCTTCCTCATCTCCCCTATACTCACCAAACATGGCTGAGCCGTCAAAAACGTAATTATTGTCCAGAACCCGCTTAAGCTGTTCCACAGTAACCGATACATTTTTCAGGTTACCTAAAATGTCCGTAAACTGCAAACGGATAAACTCCACATCCTCTTCACCCACTAATTGCAAAATATCTTCCTTCGTTCTCATGCATTTGACTCCTTTTATTTTCTCCCTGTATTACTTTATTAACTTACACTTTTAGAATTGAATAAAAAGAGACGTCAAGCAAACCCGTATTTCCGGGGTTGTCTGACGTCTTTGTCTCTATCCACACAAAAAGTTTAGTAGATTCTTTCCGTTTTGTAAAGAAATATTTCAAAAAAGACAGAAGTTATTCTTCTACCGGCTCCACGTTAGAAGTCACCACATAGAGCACCACATCACCGTATTCCAGTCTGGACCAACCAAAATCCGGGCTATAACCTGTTCTGTGTAAAAGTTCTCCCGCATGAACCTTGCAATAAACCGTGGTTTCCGCTCCTGCAGTACTGGGTTCTGTCCGCAGATTAACATACTCCTTGGGAGTAACCATATTGTCACAATCCACAAAAACCACTTCCCTGCCATCGGAAGTCACCACAATATTAGGGTCTTCTTCCGGCTCAGCCTCAGCTCCGGCATCAGATGAAACGGCACTCTCCTGATTCACATAATCCACCACAGCACTTTCTTTTTCCGAAGGAAGCACTACCGTATCCTGCTTCATATGCGTAACAGTCCACAGCACCACACTAAGCAGAGCCGCTACCGCCACCAAAACAACAAATACAAACAGCATGGTCAGAGGCTTTGCTTCCTTATCCTCACCATCCGCGCCGCTTCCCGTATCAGGGGCTGTTCCGTATTCTTCCGCAAATTCAGCGTCCCAATCTTCTTTCCAACGTCTCTTCTTTTTTGTATCCTTCACAATTATTCCTCACCGTATTTTGCACTCTGCATACGAATCAGTTCCGTGTCATCAAAATAGTTTATTCTCATGGCAGCCTTCACTTCAGACAATGTTTGTGCTGCCACGGCTCTGGCCGTCTCACTACCCTGTTTCAGCACTTCATAAACTGCGGGAATATCCTTTTCCAGCTGTTTCCTGCGCTCCCTGATGGGTTCTAAGGTCTCCTGCATTACATTGTTCAGGAATTTCTTCACCTTCACATCACCGAGACCGCCTCTCTGATAATGTGCCTTTAATTCATCCAGATTTGCATAATCAGGCAGGTAGCGCTCAAAGTGCTCATCCTTACTGAAGGCATCCAGATAAGTAAATACCGTGTTACCCTCTATATGTCCGGGGTCACTTACCTGCAGATGGAGAGGATCGGTATACATACTCATAATCTTGGTACGTACCTCGTCCGCACTGTCTGCCAGATAGATACAATTACCCAGCGACTTACTCATCTTAGCCTTGCCGTCTATACCGGGCAGCCTCTGACATGCCTCATTCTCGGGAAGCAATGCCTTAGGTTCTACCAATACAGGAGCATATACCGTATTAAACTTGTGTACAATCTCCCTGGTCTGTTCAATCATGGGTAGCTGATCCCCGCCTACGGGTACCGTGGTAGCCTTAAAAGCGGTAATATCCGCAGCCTGACTGATAGGGTAAGTAAAGAAGCCTACCGGAATACTTGCTTCAAAATTTCGCATCTGAATCTCACTCTTTACCGTGGGATTACGCTGTAATCTGGATACAGTTACCAAATCCATGTAATAAAATGTCAATTCACAAAGTTCGGATATCTGGGACTGGATAAACAATGTAGACTTGGAAGGATCCAGTCCGCATGCCATATAATCCAGGGCTACTTCGATAATATTCTGACGCACCTTTTCAGGATTCTCAATATTGTCCGTAAGGGCCTGTGCATCCGCTATCATAATAAAAGTTTTATCATACTCTCCGGAATTCTGCAGTTCCACACGTCTGCGCAGGGAACCCACATAATGTCCCACATGCAGTCTGCCTGTAGGTCTGTCACCGGTTAAAATAATCTTGCTCATAAATACTCATCCGTACCTTTCCGTCTTTCTTCCTCTATCATACCATTTTTTCATTTAATGGCAAATAGTTTTTTCAATTTACTTTTTGCTCCGGACAGGTAACAGCATTAATTCATGTGCCAGCAAAGGAAAGGCTGCCAGTACTGTTAACATCCCCCATTCCCCCGCAGATAAAGGGGCCGTACCGAACACTCTGACAAAGAATGGAATCTCGGTAACCAGAAATTGCAGCCCAAAGCCTGCCACCATGGCAAATATCATGAGTTTGTTAGAAAGAAGGGAATTGCGGAATATGCTTCTGCCTGTATCACGCATTCCCCAGGCATGAAAGAGCTGACACATTCCAAGCACTGTAAATGCATATGTACGGGCTCTTTGCAATATATCTTCATTTCCCAAACACCAGTTTATATTGTCCGGAGTAATCTGTAATCCCATGTCCCGTAATATCTTTACAGGCAGAAAAACAAAAGCGACCAGACCGATTACCGTGATCAATGCTCCGTAAAAACAGGTGCACATCAATCCTCCCCTGGCAAAAAGACTTTCCTCCGGTCTGCGCGGCGGACACTGCATCCTGTCCTCTCCCTCACTTTTATCCATGGATAATGCCAGTGCCGGCAGTGAGTCGGTTATCAGGTTGATCCAAAGAATATGGGCGGATTTCAGAGGGGATGCCAGACCCAGAACCACTGCCGTAAACATGGTCAGTACCTCTCCCAGATTGGAGGAAAGCAGGAAAATCACGGTTTTACGGATATTTTCATAAATACCCCTTCCTTCCGCTATAGCTTTTTCCACTGTAGCAAAATTATCATCCGTAAGTATCATATCCGAAGCCTGCTTTGCCACATCAGTGCCGCCCTTACCCATGGCTATACCGATGTCCGCCGCTTTCAGCGAAGGGGCATCATTTACACCGTCCCCCATCATGGCTACAATCTCACCATGTGCTTTAAGGCCTTTTACAATATCCACTTTCTGGGAAGGCGTAACACGGGCAAACACTCTGGTAAATCCCATACGCCTATGTAACGCCCCGGGCTCTGCCTTTTCCATCTCCTTACCGGTCATACATTGCTCCCGGTTCTCCACGATACCCAGCTTTTTACCCACGGCATAGGCAGTTTCTACATGGTCTCCCGTAATCATTACGGTATGTACACCGGCCTGTTTAAAGACGCTTACAGCCTCTGCCGCCTCCCGGCGCACCGGGTCCTCCATTCCCACCATTCCGATCCATGTGAGATTCCGTTCGTGGGTACTGCGCTCCGAAAGTGCTGCGCCGACCTCCCCCGGTGAAACTCTTTTCCGGGCAAGTGCTAATGTCCTAAGTGCCTCGCCGGACAGGGACTCCGTCTGCTGTAAAATGCGGTTTCTGCACTGCTGTGTAAGAGGCAATTCCTTCCCCTGCTCATCCATTATGGTATTGCATCTCTTAAGCACTTCATCCGGTGCTCCCTTAGTATAAGCATATCCATGACCGTGGAAGGTAGTCATCATTTTACAATCTGAATCAAAGGGATATTCTCCCTCCCTGATATATTGCCGTCGCACACCGGAGGGCTCTTCACCGCAATCCGCACCAAACTGCAAAAGTGCCAGCTCCGTAGGATCTCCGATGTGACTTTCTCCCTCCAGACGCGCATCATTACATAAAATCATGCCTCTAAGCAATTCCTTTCCGGCAACACTCCGGATTCTGTTTTCTGTACCTTTTACCGGCCCCTGTTCCTTCATCCACTCATCATCCATGGTAAGGGCACGTACCACCGTCATGCGGTTTTCCGTAAGTGTTCCTGTTTTGTCAGAACAAACCACGGTTACTGCCCCTAAAGTTTCCACTGACGGCAATCTGCGTATAATGGTATTGACCTTTACCATCTTAGCCACACTTAATGCCATGGTTACCGTCACCACCGCAGGCAATCCTTCCGGCACAGCAGCCACTGCCAGGGAAATGGCTGTCAAAAGCATCTCCCACACATCCCTCTTTTGCATTACAGCTATTATAAATAGGGCTACACACAGTCCCACGGATAAAATACTGAGAAGGGTTCCCAATTCCCCCATTCTCTTTTGTAACGGTGTCTGTTCCCCACCGGATTCTTCTATCAATGAAGCAATTTTGCCCAGCTCCGTATGCATTCCCGTAGCCTTTACAATTCCCTTGCCCCGTCCTCCTGTCACATAGGTGGACATAAATGCCAGATGTTCTTTTTCTCCGACCTGTCCGCTCCCCCATGCATTCTTTTCCACCGGCAAGGACTCCCCGGTCAGGGCCGATTCTTCCACTTTCATATGAACCGTTTCTATTAGACGAAGGTCCGCAGGCACACGGTCGCCTGCTTCCAGACATACCAAATCCCCCGTTACCAGTTCTGCTGCCGGAATAACCTGCTGACGCCCGTCCCTTACCACCACTGCCTGAGGGCTGGTCATCTGCTTTAAAGCCTCCAATGCTTTTTCCGCTTTTCCTTCCTGCACCATTCCTACCGTAGCATTTACCAGCACTACCACCAGTATAATCACCGCATCGCTTATTTCTCCCATAACCATGGATACTGCGGCAGCCACTGCTAAAATATATATAAGAGGGTCCGCCAACTGTTTCATAAATACCTTTATTGGAGAATGAGGCGGTTTTTCCCGCATACGGTTATAGCCTTCCCTTTGCAACCTCTTTGCCGCTTCTTGGGCCGTAAGACCACCGTAATTCTCCTTTTCATATCCCGCCGTTTCCCGGGTTCCGTTTATCTCTGCTTCTTCCTGTCCATACCTGCGCAACACATCTGCCTCCCCTATTTTCCTATAGACCAAGTTTATGTGTGCAATATCAAAAGAAGAACAACCTGCCTGCAGGCATTACAGGGAAACCGTAAAAGAACAAAGAATGTGCGTTGCACATTCTCGCGCTGACGCGCAGTCGCAACGCGACATCTTCCACTTGCGCGTCATGCGCATCCTCGCGGAGCGTTTTTAACTTCATAGGAATTTCCTATGAAGTTAAAAAGCGGCACAGTCCCCTTTGGGACCATGCCGCCTAAAATTTCAAATATTAATACAAGGGAATACCCAGTAACTTCTGGTACAAACGGTTAGATACGGAATAATTGTAATTCCATACAGATACATCATCAAAAGAAATACCCTGATATTCCACATCTGCAATAATCCATTCTCCGTTAAACTGAACCACATGGAATTTCACTCTGTCATCCTTCATTTCCTGTCTTTCTTTGCCTACATCATAGCTAAAGACATAACGACCCTTTATCACATAACCCTTTTCGATATTGCAATCAATATAATCATCATGAATATCCAGGGCTTCCGCTACAAACTTCTCTGCCTCCTTATCAGACATATCATGGGCATCCGCCACTTTATCATAATCGTTTTCGTCGAACTCCTTCATAAGTTCTGCACGTCTGCCGATCTGCAACCTCAGGTTGTCTTCTGCCGCTTTTAACTCTGTAGCATCCATAGCCTTGATGGCACTGGTGGTTTCAAAGCCCAGCTTCCAATTGGTAAACGTATCGTCCAGACTGTCTCGCATGTTTTCTAAGGCTATGATATCAACCTCATAATTCTTCTCGAATACCTCATCGTATTTATTCATGAATTTACGATATTCCTTAGGATAAGATGCATACGCATACTCCAGGAAGTCATCTCCCTTATTAAATGCCTTCACGATACGGTTAACAGGCTGTAAAGGTCTTCTGTACAGTACCAGAAGTACCGCTGCAGTACCTGCAAGAATAATCAGAATGACCAACACAGTAATAAACTTAGCCTTAAAGCTTTTCTTCTTTTTCTCTTTCTTTTCCTTTTTATCTTTTTTACTTACATTCTCCTGTTCTTTGACCGAACAAACCGGGCACACGCCCCCCTCTTCATATTCAGTTCCGCATTTTCCACAAAACGGCATAAGCACGTCCTCCTTAATACAATTCAGTATTTCCTCTTTTGGTGTAAATATCTTTTTTCACCCTATTTTCATTGTACTATTTACGCCATTTACTGTCAATATCTGACAACTTATTATTCCCGCAGACAGTCCTTTTAAATTATAAGGAAAATATTCCTGCTGCGTCTTTAAAAATGCTTTGTACATACCCATTTTTTGTGGTATACTCTTGGGGTGTATTATTGGTATTATGAAAGTTTTAACAGAGGTAGATACATGAAATTAGGCTTCGATAATGACAAATACCTTCAGATGCAGTCTTCCCACATCATGGAACGTATTGCACAGTTTGACAACAAACTGTATCTGGAATTCGGTGGCAAGCTCTACGATGATTTTCACGCATCCCGCGTCCTTCCGGGTTTTGCTGCCGACAGTAAATTACAAATGCTGATGCAGCTGGCTGACCAGGCAGAGATTATCATGGTTGTCAGTGCGGAAGATATCGAAAAAAACAAAGTCCGCGAAGATCTGGGTATTACTTATGATAAGGATGTCATCCGGTTAATGGATGAATTCCGTAGCAAAGGACTGTATGTAGGAAGTGTGGTACTGACCAAATACACCGAGCAGCGCAGTGCCGTTCTTTTCAGACGGCGTCTGGAGCAGCTGGGTATAAAAGTATACCACCACTATCTCATACCGGGATATCCTACCAATGTTCCTTTAATTGTCAGTGAAGAAGGCTACGGTAAGAATGAATATATTGAGACCTCCCGTCCTCTGGTAGTAGTGACTGCTCCCGGACCGGGCAGCGGCAAGATGGGCGTGTGCCTTTCCCAGTTATATCATGAGTTAAAGCATGGTATCCGCGCCGGATACTCAAAGTTTGAGACCTTCCCTATTTGGAATCTTCCTTTGGACCATCCGGTAAATCTGGCTTACGAAGCGGCCACCGCGGATTTAAATGATATTAATATGATTGACCCCTATCATTTAAAGGCCTACGGTGTAACCGCCGTTAACTACAACCGCGATGTGGAAATATATCCCGTACTCAATGCTATATTTATGAAAATATACGGAAGCAGTCCCTATGCTTCCCCTACTGATATGGGTGTTAATATGGTAGGCAACTGCATCATTGATGACCAGGTATGCTGTGAGGCTTCCCATCAGGAAATCATCCGCAGATATTACCAGGCCATTACAGGCTTTGCAGAAGGCACTCGTTCCGAAGCAGAAGTTAATAAGATTCAATTACTTATGAATCAGGAGAATCTACGGATAACCGACCGCAAGGTAGTAGCCCATGCCCTGGAAAGAGCACAGCAGACAGGTGCACCTGCCGTAGCTATTGAATTACCTGACGGTCAGATTATTACAGGCAAGACCGGAAACCTCTTAGGCCCCAGTGCTGCAGCAGTAATGAATGCCATTAAGGAGCTGGCCGGAATTCCCCATAATGAGTTACTGCTCTCACCGGAATCCATTGCACCTATCCAGGATTTAAAGATTCAGTATCTGGGCAGTAAAAATCCGCGTCTCCATATTGACGAGGTATTAATTGCACTGTCAGCTACGGCAGCTGATAACAACAACGCTGCCCGGGCACTCAGCCAATTACCCAAGCTGAAAGGATGCCGTGTACATTCCAGTGTAAAGCTTTCCTCCGTGGACAAGCATATGTTTAAAAAGCTGGATTGTGATTTGACCTGCGAAGCGAAAAAGGAATAAATATTCAAAATGCAAGTTTACCTTCAAAAGTGAACTTGCATTTTTATCGTATTGCGTATATTTCCAGCCGTATGGTTTATATAAAAAGCTTAAAATTAGCGTAATTAATCATATTTTCATATATCTTTTGTCATTTCCGGGGAACATACCATATATAGTGTATCCTAATGCCTTCTCCTCAAAATCTGCTCTAAAATGAATCATTTCCTGCAAAAAGCTGTGGCAGATGTCTACCTGCCACAGCTTATCGTTTAAATATTGCCTTCAATTTCAACAAATTATTCCACTATACTCCAGCAATGGTTTCCTTTGCTACGGGGATCAATTCCCTTTATACGGAACAACTCACTTAATGTAACAAATTCATATCCTTCTTCCTTCAATGCTCCCAGTATCAGCTGCAGGGCTCGAACGGATAAAGAATTACCGTAAGTATCATGAAGCAGTATAATGGATCCGTCTTTTACCTGCTTGAGTATCAGTCCTGCTCTGTCAAACGAGCGGTTATTTTCATCCCAGTCCGTACACATATGCCCCATAATAAACGGCATGTCAACACTTTCAAACACCTGGTCATTTACTGAAATAAAGGGAGGCCTGAAAAACATAGGGGTACGCCCGGTCACTTCACGAATCAGTTCATTGGTTTTGGCAACCTGTTCCTGCATCTGTTCCACAGTCAGCTCCGTAAATGCCGTATGTGTAAAGGAATGATTCTCCAGTTCACACCCAAGCTTCAGCTGACGTTTCATTACTTCACGTGTATCATCATTAATATACTGACCAATCAGGAAAAATGTTCCCGGAACACCAAATTCCTCAAGCACATCAAGCATTTGCTGTGTAGTTACGGTATTGGGACCATCATCAAAGGTCATGGCCACATACTTCTTTTCCGGAATTTTCTTGGTCACAATCAGTTCATTCTTATATACTTCAGCATATCCCTTACTCTGATAGCCTTCCACTGTAAGCGCCACTTCGTAAAGATTACCTAATTCCAAACCAAACTTGGTCCACTCTTCAAAATGCTTATAGACAGAAATGGTTCCTTCCGTTTTCTTTTCCGTACGTACACTCCAATACTGGGTAAAGGTAGTATCTCCTTCAATAGAGGGTTGGTTCTCACGTATTGTAACGTATACATCATAAGTACCGCCATCCACGCATATCTGTCCCTTAGGTTCTGCTCCGGGGGGACGCCAGGTACCCCAGCTGTCTACGATATAGTATTCAACCAAGGGATTCTTCAACCATCCGTACACGCAGAGATAGGAATTACCTTCCGGTCTGTAGTCCACACCGTAGTTAACCACAATATCTTCCTTGTCAGCTACCGGCTTTTCTATAAAATAGTATTTTTTACCTGCACGGAACAGTGCGTTATTGATATTATCCCATTGACAACGGAATGTACCGTTCTCCAATAAATCCATGCTGGTATTTCCTTCATCCTTCCAGAGCTCGTAGTCATATCCTTTTTTATAACCGATTGTACTTTCTGTCCATGTCATCTTTCCGCTCATAAAAAATTCCTCCGCCAGTCCATATATATATAAGCATTGTAACATAAGATTTGCCAGTCGTAAACCAAAGATATTGCTTTTTTTCTGTTATTTTTGTGCAGATATTATTATTTTCTGTCATCTCGACGCATGAACCACTTCTTTTTTCTCTTTTTCAAGTGCTTGAATATCTGAAACATGCGTACTATAATAGTATGCGAAAAGGAATGATTGAATTATGAATACTAGAGCGAGAAATCTGGAGACTACGTTAAACCGGCTGCCCTTTGGAGACGAGCAGCAATCCACTGATATAAAAGTTTCATCTAAACTTCCTCCCGGTGTTAAATCCGGGGATTTATACAAAGATATCATACATATTGCCTGGCCCAGCTTTGTAGAGCTGTTACTTACACAGTTGGCGTCCATGGTTGACATGATGATGGTAGGCGGTATCGGTGGCAAAACCAATCCCGAGCTGGGCGTACAGGCCCTTTCTGCAGTGGGACTTACCACACAGCCCAAATTCCTGATGATGACAGCCTTTGTGGCTATGAATACGGGCGTAACTGCCCTGATAGCCCGTTACAAAGGGCGAAACGAACAGGAAAATGCCAACCTGGTACTTCGTCAGGGTCTCATGTTTTCCTGTATTGCCACCATGCTTTTATGTATACTGGGCTTTATATTTGCCAGACCGCTGATTATTTTTATGGGCTCCGCTGAAGAAGCAGTTACCGTATTGGCTGTACAGTATCTAAGGATACAGCTGGCCGGCTTTATCACCGTAGCCCTTACCAGCACCATAACAGCAGCCCTGCGGGCAGTGGGCGATTCCAAGACCTGTATGGTTTATAATCTTGTGGCAAATATAGTGAATGTAATATTTAACTGGCTGTTAATCGGCGGCAATTTAGGTTTCCCCTGCTTAGGAGTAGCAGGTGCTTCCATAGCAACGGTAACCGGTCAGCTGGTAGCCTTTGTCATGGCACTTACAGTCATTATCCGTGGAAACGGTTTCTTAAAGCTGGAGTTGCAAAAGGGATTTAAGCCCCATAAGGTGATGCTGGGCAACATGACGGGCATTGGTATCCCTGCCATGATTGAGCAGTTACTGATGCGTACCGGTATGATTATCTTTGCCAAGACAGTTGCCTCTCTGGGAACCACTGCCTATGCCACACATCAGGTGTGCATGAACATCCAGGCCCTTTCCTTTATGACAGGTCAGGCCTTTGCGGTTTCTGCCACATCACTGGTAGGCCAGTCCCTCGGACGCAGACGTACGGATATGGCCCAGGCTTATTGCAGTAAAACACGGAATATGGGCTTTATGTTTGCCATATTGCTGGCACTGACCTTTGCTTTCTTTGGCGGAGACATCGTCAGTCTGTACAATAAAGAACCTTCCATCATAGAGACCGGCGGACGCATCATGCTGTTTGTAGCACTTTTACAACCCTTCCAGACCTCCCAGTTCATTATTGCCGGCGGTCTGCGCGGTGCGGGAGACACCCGTTCCACAGCCATTATTACCACTATAACAGTGCTTTTGGTCCGTCCCCTGTTTGCCAATATCTTTATACAACTGGGCTTTGGCCTGTACGGTGCATGGATTGCCCTTGCCTGCGACCAGTTACTGCGTACTGTATTAGTATTTACCCGCTATCAAAGCGGTAAATGGAAGCTTATTAAAATCCGAAACGAGAAAAAATAAACAACGGATGCCACGCTCTGCGAGTCATCCGTATGTTAAGCCAAAAGAAATGCTACCTCTTCTCCCGAAGGGGTAGCATTCCTTTTGATTAGGGGGTATTGTTTATAGAAAACCGGGGTCTGCCGGCTAGTCACGCTGCGCTTCAATGACGCAGTCAATACATAGCACCATAGCCAGAGCCATAATCTCATCCTTAGGATGTTCTATATCCAGCTCATAGCAGTCGCCCCAGGTCATCCACTCTTTGGCCACACTGACAACGGTCCCACCATGACAGGTAATATCATATACATGGTCCCAGAAATCGCCGTCAATGATCCAATCCGGCCCTTCTATCCGATATTTAGGATAGAAGAACGTGAATTCCTTTACTACTTCTGCAACTTTTTCACCGTTTACATATACAAAGAAGCGCGGCATCAGACTAAATACCTGTTGATGTACCATTGCGACTTCTCTCCCCGTCCTATCGTAGACATGTAGTTTCTTCCCCAAACTAAAAAACTCGCCCCGGACAAAGTATTTGTCTTCGCCATACGCATCTTTGATAGTAAACTCATCAACCCAGGAAAATACTTTTTGCTTCATGTAAAGTTTTGTTCCGTTATCCATTAATACTTCCTCCATGACAACCATTTGTACTATCCGGTTGACACTTTTATCATAGCTTATATATCTTATGAAATAAATATCAAAAACTGCACTTTAAATACGGCTTTCGTGCAAAACAGAACATCGTCGCACTTTTGCTTCTCAACTATATATATCGTCACATAATTGCATTTTCTTTAGTGGTAATTTATAGAAAATTGAATAAATTTTTCAAACATCATGTGCTTCTTTATAATGCCTTAGCCCCCCAATACACAAAAAGGCCGAAGGGCGGAACCCAATGTTATTAAGTCAGGGCGTAATCTTAGCTTAATGACATAGGGGCCGAACCTCCGGCTTAAATTATGTATTTATCTTTTACATTCTTTAATAGCACCATGCAATCTGGAGAACACTTCTGCATATCGTACGGTTACATCGCCCATACGGGTCTTGGTTACATGTAATACTAAAGGAATCTCCCTGCCTTCTGCCTCAAAACACTTTCCGTTCATCGCCTCTAACCGGCTCACAAGCTCCTGTGCATAGGACTCTTCTTCACTGCCGGTAAGTATTACAAACTCATCTCCGCCGATTCTGAAAGGAACATCCTCAGGGCCCGCAACGTCCTCCAGGCGTTTTAATACTTCCAGAATGGCAATATCACCGGCCTTATGACTTACATCATTAATCTCCATCATATGCTTAATATCGCAACATACAAAAAAACAATTACTTCTTTCTTTTAACAAGTCATATAACTGACTGATATCAACACATCGTCTCTCTCTCATATAATCGTCTCCGCTTTCCATAGGTGGTCTGATCCGTGGAAAAAGCTCTGTATAACGCTTTTTATTTTTCCGGAATTCAGAGGGTATACAGTTCCATACTTGCTTAAATGCACGTGCAAATGCTTCGTTACTGCTGTATCCCACCGACAGTGCCACATCCAGAATACTGATTTGCTCATCCGACGACAGCATTCTGGCCGCAATCATCATTCTGCGCTTAATGATGTATTCCCGCACCGTAACGTGGTTAATGCTGTAAAATAATTTTTCTAAAGTGGATTTGGAGCAAAAACATGCCCCGGCAACATCTTCTGTTTTGATGTCATTAGCAAGATTACTTTCCATATATTCCAATGCACTTGCCAGAATCACCAGTCTGCTCAAAATCATCACTCCTTTCGGTACCGTAATATCATAATACCATATCTTTTGAAGACGTTCTTGATATTTTGCGTAAAAAATACACCTGCAGGGACAGATATCACTCCGCCTCGCAGGTGTACTCTATACGCTGTCTATTTGATTATTCCACGCAAAGTTCAAATGACTTCAGATAGGCCGTTCCGGGGCCCTTATAAGTCAGATACAATGCATGTACTCCATCCGGCAATTCTAATGGTGCACTCTGCTCTTCCCAAACATTACTGTAAGGAATATGCATGGATGCCAGTACCGGTCCGTCCCAAGCCGTACGCACCTCCATGGTACCGCCTGCATAGCCTCTGGTCCAGATGCGGATACGTTTCACACCCTTGCATTCAAAATATTTGAATCCCATAGTGGCATTGTTTTGAATATTGCCGATATAACCGTTTTCTTCATCACCGTCACGGCCGTCCTGCATTACCTTGGGATATTTATCGCCTCCCAGATATATTGCAGGCTTGTCCGTAAATAAATGGCATGCCAAGTATGCGGGATACTCGCCCTTTCCTTCCAAAGGTCCGCCGTTAAGACCGCAGGAAGTTATTTCCACCTGAGGTATACTGCCGTCAGCCAAAATCTCCAGTTTCTCAGCACAGCCCTGTCTGCTGTACCAGGTGCCGTTGGTATGACGATGATAGAAAATATACCAATCATCACCTATCTGCACCATACTACCGTGATTATTGGCACCGTATGCTGCAGGCATATCTGCCGGCTTATAGGTATCAATATGTAAATCCGTATTGCTGACCAATACACCACCGTACTTGAAATCCCCTCTGGGATTTTTAGCGGTTGCGTAACACAGTTCATGCATTACTTCAGAAGAATAGATGAAGTAATAGGTATCTCCCACCTTACGGATGGAGGGTGCTTCAAAGAAAGCATGGCCTTCAAACTGGGTTCCTGCACTGTATTCACTGCCGGGTACCACAAATACGGGAGCCTCCTTAATCGTAAGCATATCCGGGCCCAGTACAGTTAACATAGCACCTGTTCTGCTCTTATCGCCTCTGCCACAGAAACCGGTGTACAAATAAGTAATATCGCCTTCTGTCATCACGCCGGGATCAAACTGGGGTTCATCCCCTTCACGTTCACCCAGACGGGTACCATCCTCATAATGTACATAACCATAGAACTGATACTCACCCGCAGGTGTATCGCACACTGCTACGGAAACCACGGATACCTTATCAAGTACATAATATAAATAGTATCTGCCGTCGGATCCCACCGTCACATCCGGTGCATACAGACACATCTTACCTTCCGGGTTCAACGGGTCTGCAGTTTTTGGATAAATCACACCCTCATAGCGCCAGTTGCCCAAGTCATCTATCGGCGCAGACCAGCATACATAATCTCCCATACAAAATACATATCCGTTATAAAAATCATGAGAACCGTATATATACACTCTGTCCCCAAATACATACGGTTCGCCGTCCGGTATATACTCCCATGACGGCAAATAAGGATTAAAAGCCTGTCTTGTCTTCATCCCATATACCTCCTTTTATCATATCATACCTTCCGTGAACCGCTTATTCAATGACTTATTCTGTTTTATAATTGACCTATCGTCATATCTGACATTGTACAGGTCACTCATCCGTCTATGACCGCAGCCATAAGTCAGTACTTTTCTATATTTTTCATAAACCGCATGGTCCATGTACTGCTGAAAGCCTCTGCATGCTGCTCCATGCTCTGATTTGCATATATATCATATTCCTCAGGAGAGTATTGCCCCTCATAAGTCACATAATTATCCATTTCCAGTTTCCACCGGACCACTTCCCTGTAAAGTCTCAGATTAGTGTCCGTTCTTTTCCAGTCTACGGAGGATACACAGGCAAATTGATATGCATGGGCACACTCGTGAAGCACCACACTGATAGCAGACTCTGCCGTCTCTTCCAATACATCCTCTGATATAACAATCCTTTTTTCGGCATCGGAATAATACCCTCTGACGCCTCCTTTATCCATCTTTTCAGATACCACTTCCACCGGCCCGCAGCCCTGTAGGGATAAGACAATATCCGCCACTTTCTGCAATTCAGCAATCTTTTCCTCCGATGAAAGACCGGGATAATTCTCCTGTCTGAGCATTTGCAGATTCTTCGCCTGCTCCGCTACAGCCTCTTCATCATCCGGAACCTCCAGAATCGTAAGTATCCTTTCCTGTCCTGATTCTTCCGCAGGCGGCCCGAAAATCATCCTCGCGCCCAAACTGAGACACACTGCTATTCCAAGCACCATAATCATCCTGCCGCTGGCGTTCCTGTAAAAAATCAGCCACACCCGTCCGTGATTCAGCTGTCTCCCCTGTCTCGAGGAATGTATATATTTAAGCAAAACCCGCAAAATCTCTATTACCACAATTAACCCAAGTAAAATAAGGGTACCTATCCATATCAGCCGGTTCGGCTGCCACATCCCCGTAAGCGGCATACCTACCTGTGCCTGTAATTCCACCAGTTTATACATACTTCCGTCCATCCTTTCCATGCAACATTATAACAATGAGTACGGCTGCTCCACAAGTCTGGAAGTCCTTAAATATTCTTAATATTTTAAATAGATATTCTGATGATTTATGAAAACCTTAAGACACCGCATCCGACTTACCCATATTGAGAATTACAAATATGGTAACCTTACTGCTTGGGGATAATATCATCGAATGGCCCCTTACTTACTGACAGACAGTCTCCTGTTCCACATTACTTTCCATACTATAAGTATTTTAAATGCATTTTGGAATACCATTGTCGTGTAACCTGTGCAAACCTACCGGTTTGCGTCCCCTTATGAAAAAAGACAGATGCATCTGATAAAGAAGTGTAAAAGAAAAAACAGAATAGTCACATCCTCTAAGGCCCGCA
>JAFXEW010000037.1 GCA_017513625.1 Lachnospiraceae bacterium
AGGAATTATTCCGTTATATCTAAGTACGAGACATGGTGGCTGAATGGGGAAGAAGCCACCATGTTTTCTGCTATGCATAGAATGGAGAGGTATGGAGATGAATAAGAAAAAGACCATTCTTTTAGTAGTACGTTGGGCAATTATGGCAATTTTGATAGAGGCATTACTTGTGCTTACGGATTATTTAATGAAAAAGCCTATTGTGCTTGAGGAGATTCTGATAGAGGGGATTACGTTTATTGCTGTGTTCTGTTTTATGGCGTTAATCGGTGAATGGGTAAAAAGTGAGAAAAAAAATAAGTAAAGTGTTACACCCCATGAGGAAAAACATAATGATGAAAAGGATAGCACATGTTTATATTATTATTTTTCCATACTTATTTGTAGCAGTGTTGTATGGGCTGTTAATGAGTATATCTGAGACGGGAAGACTGATTTTACTTGGTCTGTTGGCAGGATTCATGGCGATATTAATTGTAGCTGCCATAATCAGCGCAGATATTATTTCGGCATTTAAATTGTCTCCTCATGAAGCCTGTGTATGGAATCTGGTAACAAAGGCGGTACATATGCCTGCCCATCTGTTCTGTTATTTGTTACTGATGGGAATGATGAATCCATTTTTGTTATTAATCAGCTGGGTGCCTCTGCTTTTAAGTCTCTGTCTTCAGGGAATATCGGGGTTTGCATCCATAGGTGCCTGCGTGGGCTGTTGCAGGAAAAAGGTGATGGGCAAGGGCCTGGGTATTCTGTGCAGTCTTTTATCCTTTATATACATACTGGATATGCTGGTGGCCATAGGAATGGTGATTGGTGCTGCCATGGCTAAAAATAGGACACATACTGATTAATGGTTCTATTTTCAGGTTTCCGGCCATATACTGTAGGGAGAATACTACAGGGAGAGCATATGGAAAACTTGAATAGTACGGCAAAAATGCATAAGATTACACTGCAAAACAGAAAGTCCTGTACCATGTGTGGTGTAAAAGATGTAAAGGCCTTTGATTTAAATGAAATTGTTTTGGTAACGGAGACGGGGCATTTGACCATTAAAGGCAGGGATTTACATGTGGGCAGGCTGACCCTTGACCGGGGCGAGGTGGATATCGAAGGCCAGATAGACAGCCTGGTATATTCGGACCATGCCGGCGGGGATAAAGGTGAATCTGTGCTGGCCAGATGGTTCCGCTAAGAGGTGGCAGGCATGTCACCGGAAACCGTTTTTCTGTTACATAGTCTGAAGTATGGATTCGGACTGGCTTTTTTGTATGATATACTGCGGCTTTTGAGACTTACCATCAGGCACGGTAGTCTGATGATTTCACTGGAAGACATCGGATTTTGGGCATATACAGCCATTAAAGTATTTGTGATGATGCAGGAGGCGTATAACGGTTCCATCCGTTGGTTTTCGGTACTGGGCGGACTGGCAGGTATCTTGCTGTACTGCAAAATATTCAGTCCGGTTTTTATCCGGTGTGGGATGAAGGTATTAAAGCCGGTGACGGAGCGGATAGGAAAAGCACGAAAAAAAATACATAGTGCGTGTAAAGTTCCGGCTATGAAAATCCGCCAAAAAGCAGGCGGACTTAAAAAGCGGTTGACGCGTCTTAAGAAATTGCTTAAAATGACCTTGTAGACAGAATTGTTTCCACAAAGGAATGGTGAGATATGGCAGCAAGAAAGAAAACTGCATCCCGGAAGAATAAGCAGGATCGCGCAATGATATATATGATTTCTTTTATCGTAGTCCTGTTGATGGTGGTTGTGGCGGTAAAAAGTATAGAGATCCGTGGCCAATTGTCGGAGCAGAACGCAAAGAAGGAATCCCTGATGGAGATTAAGGAAGAAGAGCTGGCCAAACAGGAAGAGCTGAAGAAACTGGAAAAAACCGTAAAGACTAAAGGTTTTGCAGAAGAGTTTGCCAGAGACGTGTTGGGATTGGGATACGAAGACGAGATACACTTTGTTGCTGAATAAAAAGAGATGAATGAACCATCGGCAAATGTAGAGATACATGGGCCGGTGGTTTTTGTCATTAATACGGGACGTATGCTACTTGGGACTATAGTGGCGGTATGGGATTGGTGGGGTATTTGTTCCGGGTTCCGGACATAAGATTTTCTAAATGTTCTGCCCGAGATACACATTAAGTTACGCAAACGGCCGCAATTCGGCATCCATGCCTCAACTGCGCCTTCCGACAACATCCGGTTGTCGGATTGCTGTAAGTGAGCAGAACATTAAGAAAAACTAATATCCTACACTAGTCACAAATACCCCACCAATCCCATACCGCCACTGTAGTCCCAAGTAGCATACGTCCCGTATTAATCCTGTATAATATAAACGGCGCAGTTTGTCAGTAAAATCAAGGTTTTATACTGCCGGTTTTGACAAAAAGCGTAGGCCTGCAACCCTATAATGGTATTCATGTTTAAATCCGTAGAAGTATTGGATTACATACGGAGGAAAGGTATGGGGAATTATGGTAAGGGATGCGGAATACAGGAGTGCGGGTCTGCCGGATATGTGCAGGGACAGACTTCTTCATTATGCAGGGATGCTGGATGAACTGGCAAGAGGAATCATAGGACCGGTGGGCAGGAGCTGCTTTACACAAAATGCAGACAGGGAGCAGGATGAAAGGGAAATCCACAGCATCCTGCAGAGGCAGCAGCTTCTGGCATTACAGAAGCAGCATGAAGAAAGAGAAATCATGAGCCATAGTCTGAAGGAAACTGCAAGGGTGGTAAAAGACCTGGCACAAAATGCCTTTCAGCTGCGGCCCATGGAAGAGCGTAAAGGACGCAAGCTCTGTAGAATGCTGAAAACAGAGGGATTTACAGCGGAAAATCCCTGTTACTATTCTCTGGAGAAGGAACGGGAAGGAATTGTTCTGACCCTCTATTCCGCGGGACGGGTGGGGATTCGTACGGAGATAGTGGCGGATATGCTGTCGGTGATGCTGGACAGACCCTTTCAGGCATCGGTACAGAGCCCCTGTTGTGTGGACGATGTGCCAAGAAGTTTTCTGTTTGTGCCGGAGGCGCCGAGGATTATGCTCACGGGCTATGCCAAGGCCACCAAGGAGGGCGAATGCGTATCAGGGGATAATCTGGCAGTGCTTGAAAGAGAACGGGGCAGAGTGCAGCTTCTCTTGTCGGACGGAACCGGCTCCGGTGCAACAGCTGGTGAAAGCAGCGGCTGGGTACTGGATATGATGGACAGGCTGGTAGAGAGCGGTTACGATATCCGGGCAGGGGCGGACCTGGTCAATGCTATCCTTTTATACAGCAATAATGCGGTATTACACCCTACTTTGGATATATGTGATATTGACCTGCATAACGGCAGTTGCTGCTTTTTTAAGGCCGGAGGAGCTGTGTCTTATTTGAAAAGAGGGGATAAAATACGGGAGATTCCCCAAAAGGGACTGCCCCTTGGCTTTTTTAATGATCTGCAGATGGAGGGAGAAGAAATACATTTACGGGATGGTGACTATCTGATAATGGTATCGGACGGAGTTACTGAGGTAGTGGAAAGCGGAGAACAGGAAGCGGCATTTGCGGCAACCCTTTCCCGGATGTCGGAGCAGAATCCACAGGTCATCGCAGAAAAGCTGCTTCAACTCATTATCCGTATGGCTCAGGGACATATACCTGATGATATGACGATTTTAGTGGCCGGAGTCTGGGAAAAAGGGGCAATCCCTTGATTTTTTCCTGTATTTGGATTAACATTTAATTAATATGAACGGATACAGATTACTGAGAGAAAAAGTGTTTCCTTTCATGGAGGAGCACCATATGCTGGAGCCTTATGACAAGGTGGTTCTGGGTGTATCAGGAGGGGCAGACTCTGTTTGCCTCTTATTTGTGTTGCTGGAATATGCCCGTGAAATTCCACTGGAGCTTTCGGTGGTACATGTAAATCACGGTATACGACAGGAAGCGGAGCAGGATGCGGCTTTTGTGAGGGAGCTTTGTGATAAGCACGGACCGGCATATTTTCAGGAAAATGCAGACGTGGCCGCACTGGCCAAAGAATGGCACATGTCGGAGGAAGAGGCCGGCCGCATAGTCCGTTATCGGGCTTTTGAACGTGTGGCAAAGGAAACGGGAGCTACGAAAATCGCAGTGGCACATAACAGCAATGATAATGCCGAGACACTGCTTTTTCATTTGTTCCGCGGCAGCGGTATCCGGGGGCTGGGCGGCATCAGACCGGTGCGGGAAGGAATTATCCGCCCCCTTTTGTGTCTGGAGCGTAAGGAGATAGAAGCTTTTTTACAAGAATTGGGAGTGGCCTACTGCGAGGATAGGACCAACAGTGGAGATGATTATACCAGAAACCGTATAAGACACCATATTCTGCCCTATGCGGAAGCGCAGGTAAGCGGGGGCGTGGTGGCCTCCATGGGGCGTACAGCCCGGATTTTACGGGAGACGGAGGATTATTTGGAGAGACAGACCCACGGGGCATTGAAGCACTGCGTAGCGGAAACGGATACGGGGTATTGTCTGGAAACGGAGGCTTTCCGCAAGGAGGATCCCGTACTGCAGAAGCGGATGCTTAATCAGCTTTTAACGGAGCTTGCGCCGGGCAAGAAGGATATTTCCTATGTGCATGTGCAGGATATGCTAAGGCTTTTTGACAGTGAGGGCAACCGTAGCATAGATTTGCCCTTTGGTATACGTGCCCGCCGGGAATACGGCAGAGTTTTTTTGGAGAGAGCGGCTGTGTGGCAGGAGCCTTTCGGACAAGTTAAACGGGGCAGTGTGACCGGGGAGAAATCCGGATTTTGTGTAGAAATTGGTTTGGATACCTTGAAAGGTCCGATGGCTGATGAAGAGGGATCTTTGACCATTACTGTTCCCGAAACGGGACTTTGTATGAATTTTAAAGTTTTTTCTTACAAAAAAGGGATGAAAGTTCCGCAAAATGAGTATACGAAATGGCTTGATTATGATAGAATAGATAAATCCCTTTCTATTCGTAGTCGGAGGGAAGGGGACTATCTGAGCATCAGGGACGGAGAGGGCAGACTGTGCCATAAATCTCTGAAAAAGTATATGGTGGCAGCCAAGATACCTGCCGGCCTCAGGAGCCGGATTCCGGTTTTGGCGATGGAGGAGCATGTACTTTGGCTTCCCGGATACCGCATCAGTGAATATTTTAAGATTACAGACAATACAGAACATGTTTTACAGGTACAATGTCCGGAGATGGAGGAAGACGATGGAAAAACATCATGTGGAAGTACTTATTTCTGAAGAACAGGTGGACAAGAAAATTCAGGAAATCGGGGATATGATTTCCAGGGATTATGCAGGAAAAGAGATTCATCTGGTATGTGTGTTAAAAGGCGGCACATTCTTTATGTGTGAGCTGGCAAAGAGAATTACAGTACCGGTTACACTGGATTTTATGTCCGTGTCCAGCTATGGCGGAGACACCAAGTCCAGCGGCGTGGTGAAGATTGTAAAGGATTTGGATGAGCCTCTGCAAGGCAAGGACGTGCTGGTAGTGGAGGATATTGTGGACAGCGGTAGAACGCTCAGCTATCTGCTTGAGATGCTGCGGGACAGAAAGCCGGCTTCTCTAAAGCTTTGCACTCTTTTGGACAAACCGGACAGGAGAGTCATTGACGTGGATGTGGACTATACTGCTTTTCAGATACCGGATAAGTTTGTGGTAGGATATGGTCTGGACTACGACCAGAGATATCGTAACCTGCCTTATATCGGTACAGTAGAATTTGATTAAATACGGAGGCTTCAAGTTGAAACAGACAAACAGAGGGTTTACCCCTTCCTTTCTTATTATGTTATTGCTCCTGGTGGCGGTATTCTTCTTTTCTTCCAGAGATAATTCGGCAGCACAGTACAGCCGTGAGGAATACATTGCTGATTTGGAAGCAAGCAAGGTTACTGAGGTAGTAATCAGTCCCAATAGCGAGAATGATACCGGTTATCTGCAGGTGGTACGCAGGGACGGCACCAAAAAGATTTTATATGCTACAGATATTTCTGAGATGGAGCAGATTGCAATCACTCACGGTCAGAATCCCAAGGTAAGGGATATCCAGAGAGAGAGCTGGTTTTTGAATACCCTGTTGCCTTTACTGATTGTAATAGCCGTGGCTGTGTTCATGTTTATGATGATGAATGCCCAGAATGCAGGGGGCGGCAACAGTAAAATGATGAATTTCGGCAAGAGCCGTGCCAAGATGTCCCGTGGTGACAAGGACATTAATTTTGACAAGGTGGCAGGTCTGAAGGAGGAAAAAGAGGATTTGGAGGAAATTGTCGATTTCCTAAGAAATCCCGGCAATTATACCCAGCTGGGTGCACGGATTCCCAAGGGTGTACTGCTTGAGGGCCCTCCCGGTACCGGTAAAACCCTGCTTGCCAAGGCTGTGGCGGGAGAAGCGGGTGTGCCTTTCTTTAGCATTTCCGGTTCGGATTTCGTAGAGATGTTCGTGGGTGTGGGCGCTTCCCGTGTAAGGGATTTATTTGAAGAAGCAAAGAAAAATGCACCCTGGATTGTATTTATTGATGAAATTGATGCGGTGGCCAGACGCCGTGGTACCGGTATGGGCGGCGGACACGATGAAAGAGAGCAGACCCTGAACCAGTTACTGGTAGAGATGGATGGTTTCGGTGTCAATGAGGGGATCATCGTAATGGCAGCTACTAACCGTGTGGATATACTGGATCCGGCTATTTTGAGACCCGGACGTTTCGACCGGAAGGTTGCGGTAGGCGCACCTGACGTGGGCGGACGTGAAGAGATTCTGAAGGTACATGCCAAAAATAAACCCTTGGGTGATGATGTAAATCTGAAACAGATTGCACAGACTACTGCAGGGTTCACGGGAGCAGACCTGGAAAACCTGTTAAATGAAGCGGCAATTAATGCTGCCAAGGCAGGAAAGGCTTATGTATCCCATGAAGATATTAACAAAGCATTTATCAAGGTAGGCATCGGTGCAGAAAAGCACAGCCGCGTGGTATCCGATAAGGAGAAAAAGATTACCGCATACCATGAAGCAGGACATGCGATATTGTTCCATGTATTGCCTGATGTAGGACCTGTATATACGGTGTCCATTGTGCCCACCGGCGGCGGAGCGGCAGGCTATACCATGCCTTTGCCCGAAAAGGATGAGATGTTCCTGACCAAGGGCAAGATGCTGCAGGATATCATGGTATCCCTGGGAGGCCGTATCGCTGAGGAAATCATTTTCAAGGATATTACCACAGGTGCATCCAGTGATATAAAAAAGGCGACCAAGGTGGCTCGTAAGATGGTAACCAAATACGGTATGTCCGAGAATATCGGTGTGATTTGTTATGATTCCGATGATGATGAAGTCTTTATCGGACGTGATCTAGCCCATGCCAAGTCCCACAGCGAGGAGATTTCCGGCAAGATTGATGCAGAAGTAAAGGCAATCATCGATGATTGTTACGCAAAAGCTAAGAACATTATTCTGAAATATGAACAGGTACTGCACAGCTGCGCAAAGCTCTTATTGGAAAAGGAGCGCATCAGCAGAAATGAGTTTGAAGGACTGTTCAAAGATTATTAAAGGGTATGAAGGCGAAAAATGGCTTAAAAAGATATTTTGGGAGGGTTTTTGTTAAAATTGCACAATTTCGATGTTTCGTAATTGTAAAAGTTTATGGATTGTGAGAATAGGCAGAAAGTACTAGGCGTGCTATTATACTATATGTAACCCCCCCCCAATACATTATAGTTTTTTGCTATACCCCATAAGAAAGAAATACCTTCTCTAAAAAGACAGCATCAGCTGTCTTTTTTTCGTCCGGGAATCGCGGGCTGCAGGATTTGTATCTTAGGCATTCGGTCCTGCGCTCAAGGAGGGGGCCCGGCGTCCATAGTATGTAATGCAAACGATTCAACTGCGTTTTTAGTGACTGACGAAATCCAACGGTTACGGAGACTGGGCTCGAAGCCTATGCTGAGAGTCCTTAGTCGCAGTTACCGGTTAGTTCGGCAGCACGTTGCAGTGTTTGCAGTGCATATTATGGACGCCGGGCCCCCTTCCTTGGCACAGGACAGAACTCCTAAGATGCAAAATCCTCTTTAGCCGGTACGAACACTATAACAAAAAAAGGATTACTACGAGAAAGTGGTTTTTTATGTGGTAGAAATCCGTAAATGGTGTATAATATAGTTATAGACTAAAGATAAAGCAAACCATTTCAGATAAAGAGGACGATTTATGAGTTTTTTTCATCATGATGCATTTGGAATGCCCGAGTATAATCAACAATATATTTCTTCCATGCGCCCTGTTTTAAACAGAAAGGCGCTTTTTGCGGCTACAGGCGGAGGATATGTAGTGCCTCAGGAGCCTACGGCTTACGGACTGGTAAATATCTACTTCCGTACGGCCAAGAATAACGTGGATAAAGTCTATCTGGTGGAAGCAGGTGGACGGAGTCAGATGTTCAAAGAACGTAGCGACGAAGACTTTGACTACTACGGAATAGAAGTACAGATGGAAAACGAAGAGTTTTCCTATTGTTTTGAGGTGCAGACCGGCCATTTAAGGTTGTACTATGATATTCGGGGAGCAGTGGAGATGCAGGATAGTTATTACAACTTCAGGCTGATTCCCGGCTTTAAGACCCCGGACTGGGCCAAGGGTGCGGTTATGTACCAGATATACGTGGACCGATTCTGCAACGGAGATGAGTCCAATGACGTATTGACCAATGAATATATTTATATCAATGAGCCGGTAAGGCGTGTGGATGACTGGAACCGGCTGCCCGAAACCATGGACGTGCGGGAGTTTTACGGCGGAGATTTGCAGGGCGTTATGGATAAACTGGATTACTTAAGCGATCTGGGCGTGGAAGTGATTTATTTTAACCCCCTCTTTGTTTCTCCCTCCAATCATAAATACGATATTCAGGATTATGATTATATAGATCCCCATATCGGTAAGATTCTGGTGGATGAAGGGGAGCTTTTGGAACCGGGACAGACAGAAAATAAACAGGCCACCCGTTTTATCAGCCGCGTGACCAATAAAGTGAATCTGGAAGCCGGTAACCAACTTTTTATAAAGCTGGTAGAGGAGGCCCATAAACGGGGTATCCGTGTGATTTTGGACGGGGTGTTCAATCATTGCGGGTCCTTTAACAAATGGATGGACAGAGAGCGTATTTATGAAGAGGCGCCGGGTTATGAAAAGGGAGCTTATATAAGCCCGGACAGTCCGTACAGAGACTATTTTGACTTTAGGGACGGCTGGGCCTGGCCTTATAATGAGTCCTACAATGGCTGGTGGAATCATAATACATTGCCCAAGCTGAATTATGAAAAGTCCCGTGAACTTACGGAATATATACTGGATGTGGCGCGTAAATGGGTGTCACCGCCTTATAATGCAGACGGATGGCGTCTGGATGTGGCAGCTGACTTAGGACAAAGCAGTGAGTTTAACCATGCGTTTTGGAAGCGTTTCCGCAAAGCGGTAAAAGAGGCTAATCCGGAGGCAGTGATTCTGGCAGAGCATTACGGCCCCACGGACAGTTGGCTAAGGGGAGATGAGTGGGACAGCGTCATGAATTACGATGCTTTCATGGAACCGGTGACCTGGTTCCTTACCGGTATGGAAAAGCATAGCGACGATTTCCGCGGAGATCTGCTGGGAAATGCAGAGAGCTTCTGGGGAGCTATGCGACATCATTCATCTTGTTTTACCATGCCCAGCTGGACCACCGCCATGAATGAGCTGAGTAACCACGACCATTCCCGTTTTCTGACCAGAACCAACCGCAAGGTGGGACGGTTGAATACCTTAGGAGCCGCAGCGGCATCCGAAGGAGTGAATAAAGCAGTCTTCCGGGAAGCGGTGGTGATGCAGATGACCTGGGTAGGAGCGCCCACCATTTATTATGGTGATGAAGCCGGACTTTGCGGTTTTACAGATCCTGACAGCCGCAGAACCTATCCTTGGGGCCATGAAGATCAGGAACTGATTGCTTTTCACAGGGACATTATCCGCGTCCGCAAGTCTTGTCCCGTGCTGCGTAGCGGTGCCATTAAGTATGTGGACGGCGCTTATAATTTCCTGGCATATGCCCGTATCGATATGGAGGATGTGTGCCTGATTCTGATAAATAATAACGATCATCCCGTTACCCGTGAAATTTCTGTGTGGGAAGCAGGCCTGCCCCGCAAAGGCAAGCTGAGCCGGCGGATACAGACGGACGCAACCGGATATACAACTGAGGCTGCAGTATATGATATTGAGGGCGGCCATATCACCATAGAATTGCCCCCCACCGGAGCAATGATACTGGAGTATGTACCTGAAGAAGTCCCTGCAAAAGAGATTTTAGAGGAAGAATAAGATTTCGCTTGCAAATTGTAGGAGCATATGATACAATTCGTAATTGTCAGAGCATATATTATTTATGCTCTGTATGGATGGATTCCCGAGTGGCCAAAGGGGACAGACTGTAAATCTGCTGCAAATTGCTTCGGTGGTTCGAATCCACCTCCATCCATTTGCACGTTGTAAGTGCGTGCGCATATATTGCGTCCGCTGGTGTGGCGGAATAGGCAGACGCAAGGGACTTAAAATCCCTCGGTGGCAACACCGTGCCGGTTCAAGTCCGGCCACCAGCAGTAACTTGAAAGTATGGGAAACCTTGATTTTACAGGGTTTCCCGTATTTTTTTGTGGCGGAAAATGTATGTACTTGTATGTACTCCTAACAGAGAGCCATATTCAAAAATTTTACTGTCTGTTTTGAGTGTTTCAGTGCGGAGATCTGGTAGGAAATGTAATAGTAATTGAAAAAGGGCATTTCATGAATGAGAGTAATTAAAAATCGAAATTCGAGATGCAAACGAAAACGTATTTTGATATAATAGTTGCTGGAAAAGGGCGGTGAATACGCATACCTGTATAATGCACAGTCCGGTTGGTATACCACAGAAACAGATAATCAGGAGTAAATGTATGTCGGATATATTGAGAGTAGAAAATATTACGAAAACCTATAAAACAATTGATAGCACCATATACGCTCTTCGGGATATTTCTTTTGAAATCGAAGAGGGTGAGATACTGGCTATCATGGGAAGCAGCGGCTCCGGGAAAAGCACGCTGCTGCATATATTAGGAGCTATTGATAAGCCGGATTCCGGAAAGATATATATTAATCATTGTTATGAAAAGAATTACTGTACGGAACCGAAGGCAACGGAAATCAGAAGTGAGTACATTGGCTTTATCTATCAGAATTTTAATCTGTTGAAGGATTTTTCCGTAGAAGAAAATATTGCACTGCCGCTGATTTTGGACGGCGTAAAGGAAGCGGATATTGGGAAGAGAGTGCAAAAGATGGTTGACTTGGTAGGGTTGAGCGGTCGTGAGAATCACCGTCCGGGCGAGTTGTCGGGGGGGCAGCAGCAAAGGGTGGCTATAGCCAGGGCACTGGTAAAAAGTCCCAAGATTTTGCTGGCTGATGAGCCTACGGGCAATTTGGATTACAAGACATCCATAGAGATTATGGATTTTTTGGCTAAAGCTAATAAAGACACGGGAAAGACAATGGTAATTGTTACCCATGATCCTAAAATCGCAGCCTATGCCGACCGTGTACTATTTTTTAAGGACGGGGAGATTAAGGGAGAATATTCCTTGGGTGAAATAGAGGATAAGCTGGATTTTATTGTGGATAAATGGCGTAATAGTGCCATATAGGAGTGGACAGGATGTTATCAGTAAAATCTATAGGAAAACGGTTACTGGAAAGTAATCGGCTTTTAACCATATATTCTTTTTTCAGTGTCTTGATCGGCACGGTTCTGATCGTAGAAATGTTTAATCTTTCTCTGAGTGCGTCGCATACCTATGAACAGGATATGAAAGCAATGTATGGTGACTGTGATATGGGTGTATATTACAGTGATTATGCCAACATTGAAACTGATGTCGTAAAAGCCATTGGGCAGATGGAGGATATAACGCAGATGGCAACCATCTGTTACTCCGGCCGGGTAGTAATAGGTGAGTCCAATGTTTATACCATTGGAACCGACAACAGCAGTATGGTACGGAGCAGGTATCATTTCGATTGCGAGCCCGGTGACGGTCAGGCGGTTGTTAACAAAGTGCTGGCTGAGGCCCGCGGATATGCAGTGGGTGACCGGGTAAAGATAGGCGACCAGTCATTGGAGATCATAGAAATATTCGAAGACGGAAATCTGTCAGAGGCAGCAGTAGAGATGCTGGTGGTCAATAAGAAAATCTTAAAGCTGATGGATGAAGGAGCAGGGGATGTCAATATCATTATGCTTAAGGTAGCAGAGGGCCGGGAAACCCAGGTTCAAAGCGAAATCATAAATTTGAATAAGGGCGTGGAGGTAATTCTATTTGGCACGGATGAAGCGTATTTGAAGGCAGTCCGGTCTTTCCGGTTGTATATCATTATACTGGCAGTCATGGTAATTTTGGCGACCTGCCTGTTTACGGCTACGGTCTTTAAGGGATTTGTATGTAAATACAGACGGGATATGGCGGTTTTGCGCATGATGAGAGCTACGCAGGAGCAAATAAATCATATTTTTAACGGTATGATAAGAAGTGTCACTTTGGCGGGAGTCATTGTGGGATTTGGTATGGCATGGTGTGTAAACCAGTTTTTGGTAAAAGGGCTGAATGAGAAATACGGCTTTGTAGAGGGAGACGTGGTATTCCGTCTGGCGGAGTCCTTAATGATCTGCATAGGAATTTATCTGGTTTTGCGGATTGTATTGCAGGTAATAATCAGCCGTTCCAACAGAGTACTTCCCATCGAGGCGTTAGTGTATAATGAGTTAAGTTCCTCGGGCAAAATGAAGCAAAAGAAACCGGGAATAAGGAAATGGCTGAAGAGGGACCTTTTTGTCAGTACAAAGCTGATAGGTGCAAGACTGAAGGAAAATACTTATGTAATCGCAACCATGGCGCTTTTGGTGGCAATCTCCATTCTGGGAGCCAGTCTGAGTTCGATTATCAAGGCAAACGGGGAGAGATATTACCGGGACAGCTATCTGACGGAAACCATATTAAGCTGCAGTGCGGAATGGGATTATCAAGAAGGCAGCCGCTTTTATGAAAGTCTGAAGGCGGATGATGCACTAAGGGTATCCTGTGTATACAGTGCAGGCTATCCTGCGCAATCAGAAGAGATTTCCGTGCGGTATTGCCTGGCTGATATAAATGGTATGGTAGAGCAGGGACTTTTGGAAACAGAAGGGGTCGGCGCAACCGGAATCATCATCAGTCAATCTTTACAGGAACAGCTTTCGTTGGAGAAGGGAGATGCTGTACGGATATGGTCTCCTGCAATACCGGCGTACGATATCAACGGTATCCCTACAGGTGAGTTTGTGCAGGATGAAAAGGAGCATACCATGCAGGTTTCTGCCGTTATGCCGGATGCGTTCTTTTACGACAGCGATATATATGTGGACATCTCGCAAGCAAACTTTATCAATGACGGTGTCTGGTTTGAAAAGATATATATCGACGGGGAAAAGGAGTATATAGAGCAAAAGCTGAATGTAGCCCGTAATGATTTTCCCGGAATTAAGTGGTCCAATTACACGGATGCGGTTACAGAAAATAATCATGCGGTTGAAAGCAGATTCCGCCTGATAAATCTGGTAGTAAAGGTGTTGGTCTTAATAGCAGCCATCGGGTGGATAAATTCACTCAGAAATATGTTTGTTTCTGCTACAAGGGATTATGATATTATTAGGATGCAAGGAGTAAGCGGCAAGAGGATTTTGAAAATACTGGTATATCAGGTGCTGATTTACATGCTCATCGGTTTGGTAACGGGAGCAGCTGCTGCTGTTTTAATTCTGGAGATTCTCATGTACATGGAGCAGAGAGCTTTCATTTGGCAGTTCAACTTGGAAATCCTGATGGAGATGCTGGCGACCATGCTGGCATTGTGCCTTACACTGATTCCTACAGTACGCAGACTTTGTACGAAAAAGATTTTAGAAGAAAACTAATATAAGCAGCCGCCGGCTAAACCTGTCACGTCAGACTTTCAGGAGCCGGCGGCTTTTTTTGAAAAACTCAGGTCACATCACATTACGAAAAAACACAATATTGAAGATTCAGTGTTCTCTCTTTTTTTTTGTCAAAAAAACCACCATAAATGTAAAATATAATTGACATAATGTATGGTAAATGATATACTCGCCTTACAACAGAGGAAAGAGAGGTATGATTTTATGAAAAAGAAAGTGCTTGTGGTTGCGTCAATACTCACAATTGCATTGATTACTTTATTGATTTTTATTTTTGCACCGAAGTATACCTATGAGGTGGAGTTTGAAGAGGATATTGTGGTGGAGGACGGCCGGGCCCGGGAGGACCAGAGGGAGCTTACCTATGTGATTGTGATACCCAAGGATGGTCTGTATGTGACTCGGGCCAAGTGGGAAATCAGTCCGGAAGGTATGCTGATGGGCTGCAGTATCCGGGACGAAGAGGGTAATGATTTTAATACTTTCAGTGCGTACTGGATTGATATGAGTTCCGGGGCCATGGAGATGAAGGCAGGTAAGTACACCATGACCCTTACTCCCCTTACAAGCGTAGAGGGCTGGCAGGAATATTTTACGGGCTTTGATACCTCGGACTGGGATGAAGGAGTTGAAGAGGGTGAGCTGCCGGATACTCAATTTGCAACGGACGGGGTATTTCATTTTGATTTTGACTTCAAGCTGGAGAAGCAGAGAAATATGCCGCTTTTGATTTGCGTCCTGGGAGTGGTAATCGGTTTATTGCTTGCTGTGTTACTGATCGTATTCAGTCATACGGATCACGGACTGACCGGTAATTATGATGAGCGTCAGGAGCTGCAGCGCGGAAAAGGCGGCAAATATGGTCTTTTCAGTATGCTATTTTTCAATTGTCTGATATTTATTCTGGAACAGGGTGGGATTCATCTTCCCATGAGCGGCGGTTATGCGGCCATGCTCAGTGCCATGCTTGGCGTAGGCGTATATGCCACCTACTGTATCTGGAAGGATGCCTATCTGGCACTGAATCAAAAAGCAGGCAGATTCATTGCCATATTCCTGGGTATCGGAATTATGAACCTGATAATGGGTATCGATGCCTTTGTGGAAGGGGTTGCCATTCAGAATAATCAGTTGACCCTGCGCAGTATGAACCTGGTTTGTGCTTTATTTATATTGTTTATATGCGGAGTATTGGTGCTGAAGAAGCTTTGTAAGGATAGAGAGGAAGAATAGGATGAAGAATCTGAAACTAAAGTCTGCCCGGGCGGCGCTGGATTTGTCCCAACAGGAGCTGGCGGATAAGGTGGGTGTCTCCCGTCAGACGATCAATGCCATCGAAAAAGGAGATTATAATCCCACGATTCAGCTCTGTAAGAGTATCTGCAAGGTATTGGGTAAGACCCTGGATGAATTGTTTTGGGATGAATAGGAAAGAATGATTTTATGAACTTGCGTTTTCCGTTTCTACAAAATATATTAATCTTTTTCATAAATTATTAAACACACAACCTATCTGAAAGGTGCTAGGATGATTTTAGTACGAAATGAAACAGAGCCCTACAGAAAGGATATGTAATGAAAGTTGCAGTATTGTCTGATATTCACGGAAACCGGATTGCACTGAAAAAGTGCATGGAAGAGATTGAACGCAGAGGAATTCGGAAGCTGATTTTCCTGGGAGATTACACTGGGGAATTAGCCTATCCTGAAAAGGCATTGGCTTATATAAGGGAGCTGGCGCAGCGTTTTGAGTGTTATTTTGTGAGAGGAAATAAAGAGGATTATTGGATTCAGCGGGAGTATGACCAAAGTGTGACGTGGAGATACGGAGATTCCACCACCGGAATGTTGCTGTACGCCTACAGCAGATTAAGGCCGGAGGATATGGAGTTTTTTAGGTCCCTGCCCTATGCGAAAACCGTTTCCTTTGAGGGTCTGCCGGATATAGCGGTTTATCACGGTTCCCATGATAAAGAAGGTAAAAAGCTGGAACTGAATACAGATAATTCCCACATGCTTTTTGAGGACACGCCGGAGGAGGTGATTCTCTGCGGCCATACTCATGTACGAAGAGAAGTTGTTCAAGCGGACCGGGTGCTGTTAAATCCCGGTTCGGTGGGTTTACCCCTGGAAAGTAATGGCTTATCCCAGTTTTTGATTTTGACAGGGGAGCAGGGAAAGTGGAATTACAAATTCATTGACATGCCCTATGATGTGGAAGGTGTTATCCGGGAGCTTCAGGAGGAAGATTTGTATGCCAAGGCGCCTTATTGGACCAAAATTACGGAAGCAGTACTGCGGGACGGCCGGGTGTCACACGGAGTGATATTGTCGAGGGCTATGGAGCTTCTTTATCATGACACGGGCAAATGGAGCTGGCCGGACATCCCGGAGCAGTACTGGGAGAGCGCGTTTAAGGAGTTAAGGGAAGAGTAATGTTTTGGTGCTTTTTCCATGCTTTTCCCTGTCTGATATATTGACGCATTTTGCAGAGATTGATATACTGAAAAAAACAAATTTAGGAGGGCGCTATGAAAAAGAGCACACAAGACATACTGGATTTAATCAAGAAAAACGGTATTAAAATGGTTGACTTCAAAATGGTGGATATCAATGGTCAGTATCGCCATGTAACCATTCCTGCTGAGAATTTTTCCGAGGACACCATGAAGAGCGGTATCGGATTTGACGCTTCCAATTACGGTTATGCGGTAGTGGAAAAGAGTGATATGGTATTTATCCCCGATCCCGACACGGCAGTTATCGATCCTTTCTGTGAGATACCCACCCTGTCCATGACCGGTAATGCTATGATTATCGCTAATCCCCAGAATAAGCCTCTGGCACAGTATCCCAGAAATATCGTTCTGGCAGCCGAGCAGTACATGAGAGATCTGGATATTGCGGATACCATGTTGATTTTACCTGAATTTGAGTTCTATCTGTTTGACCAGGTAGGCTGGGAATTACAGCCCAACAGTATCGGTGTGGCTCTTGATACGCAGCAGTCTTATTGGAACAGTGCTACGGAAGGACGTGGCTGTGTAGTTCCCAAACAGAAGGCGTACCATATTGCAAAGCCCTTTGACCAGTCCTATGAGTGCAGAAGTGAAATGTGCATGCTGATGAAGGATGCAGGTATTGATATCAACTACCATCATCCTGAAGTGGCGGCTTCCGGCCAGTTCGAAATCGAGCCCCAGCTGGGTGAGATGTCCAAGATGGCAGATGCAACCATGTGGATTAAATATATTATTCACAATACCGCTATGAAATATGGCAAAACAGCTACTTTTATGCCCAAGCCCATTTATGGCGAGGCAGGAAGCGGAATGCATGTACACATGCTGCTGTTAAAGAATGGTGAGCCTGTATTCTCGGACGATAACGGTTATGCGTCCCTGAGTGAAACCGCTCACTACTTTATGGGTGGTCTGTTAAAGCATATCAACTCTCTGTGTGCATTGACCAATCCCAGTACCAACTCCTTTAAGAGATTGGTGCCCGGCTATGAAGCGCCTGTAACCGTAGGTTATGCTACATCCAATCGTAGTGCGGTTATCCGTATTCCTGCATATGCAAAGAGTCCTAACAAGCGCAGATTTGAGCTTCGTAATCCCGATGCAACCTGTAATCCTTATTTCTGCTATGCAGCAATTCTCATGGCAGGTTTGGACGGCGTAGAGAATAAGATTGATCCCAAGGCAAACGGCTGGGGACCTTATGATGTAAACCTGTATCATCTCAGCGATGAGGAAAAGGCTAAATTACAGCACTTACCTACCTCCCTGGAAGAAGCACTGGATGCACTTGAGGCAGACCATGATTACCTCACCGCAGGCGGCGTATTCCCCGAGGAGCTGATTGCGAACTTTATCAAGACCAAGCGTGAGGAGTGCCGTCAGATGGCAGCAATTCCTCATCCTGCAGAGTTTGACAGATATTACAATCTGTAATAAGCATCAGATACCATGCGGTAGTATGAAGAAAGGGGACAGACATGGAGAGAAATCCTTTTGTGGATGTCTTAAAAGGAATATTTATTATCTTTGTGATTATATTGCATTTTCCTTTTGAGACCCGTGAGCAGTTACAGTATTTGTTTCCCTTCTGGATTACTTTGACGGTTCCCTTTTTCATGATGATTTCCGGATATGTGTCCGCACTTTCCCTGAAAAAGCGTGGAATTGAAAGACCGGAAGAGGCCTACAGCCCGGGGATGATGGCAGAGAAAATACTGCGTTATACCATACCCTTTACCATAGCCTTTGGGGCGGAGTGGATTCTGTTCCGGGCGTTTGGCGTGTACCGGGTGGGGATAAAGACCTACGGCTTATTTGCCTTTGTACAGGATTATCTTACCGGCGGAAAGGGCCCGGGCAGTTATTATTTCCCCATGATGATTCAGTTTGTATTTTTGTTCCCTGTGATTTATTTTGTCATCCGCAGATACAGATTTCGGGGACTGCTGGGATGTCTGGGTGCCAATGCAGTGTTTGAATTGCTGAAAACTGCCTATGGCATGAGTGATACGGAATACCGGTTGTTGGTACTGCGCTTTTTGTTTGTGATTGGGGCAGGCTGTTATGTGGCCCTGAAACAGGGAAAGCAAAGCCGCGCAGAGAAGTTTACGGCAGTGGCAGCATTGGTTGCCGGCGCAGGGTTTATTTACCTGTTTTCCTATACGTCATACGCACCCAAGGTGCTTACCTATTGGGCACATGTGTCCTTTGCTCCCTGTCTGGCGGTGGTGCCGGTACTGGGCTTTATACTGGCAAAAGGACGTATGGGATGTAAGCCCATTGAACTGATAGGGCGGGCTTCATTTCACATTTATCTGGTGCAAATGATTTATTACAATTTTGCGGAGCGCATTTATGCGCTGATTCCCGGAAAAGGAATGCAGCTGCTGTGCAATATCCTCCTATGCGTAACGGTGGGGGTATTGTTTTATCTGGCAGAGCGTCCTCTTAACCGTGCGATATGCAGCCGGGTACGCAGGATATGCGCTATAAAGAAAAATGAGACGATAGTGCCGTGATTCAACTGCTAAATTAATATCTGCTCCGGTATGTCAAAAGACGTATCGGGGCAGTTTTTTTGTGAGATTGAAACCGGGGACTTCTGACCTGCGTCCATGGAGCCCGGCATCCCTAAAATGTACTGCAAACACTGCAACGTGCTGCCGAACTAACCGGTAACTGCGACTAAGGACTCTCAGCATTGGCTTCGAGCCCAGTCTCCGTAACCGGTGGATTTCGTCAGTCACTAAAAACGCAGTTGAATCGTTTGCAGTACATATTAGGGATGCCGGGCCCCATGGGCGCAGGTCAGAAGTCCCCTCTCTTCCAAATCCCTAAAATGCTTCTTGCAACGCCCTATCTAGTACTGAAAACCTATATTTCTTTGGGCTGAAAAGACTTATAATAAAAGTAGCTAAATATCAGCAATTTTCCCGGGAAGGGAGGGTTTACAAATGATGAAAAATATGGCGAATACAGTAACTGAAAACGGTGCGGGAGCTACTTGCGACGGTCTCATAGGAACAGCGTTTCAAGCCATGCTCAGTAACACCTCGGATATGATTTTTTTGAAGGATGAAAATCTGGTGTATGTGGCTGCGTCCAAGCCCTTTGTAAAGATGGTGGGTAAACATGCCGTGGAGGATGTAATCGGTAAGACGGACATGGAGCTTTATGCTGATGAAAATATTGCCAAGCGCCATATAACGGATGACCGGAAGTTCCTGGCCGGCGGGCAGAGAGTGGTGGAATACATCGAACCCCTGGCGGCAGAAAACGGCAATGCCAGATACGGAGCCATCTCCAAACAGATTCTGTCCGATGCAAATGGTAAAATCATAGGTATCTTAGGAGTTATCCGGGATATTACCCGTGATTATATCGCCAGACAGCATTATCAGAGAGAGTTAAAATATCTCTTTGTATTGCCTCAGGATACCTATGCGGTTTCATATATTGACGTAGATACCTGGCGCATTATCAGCCAGCGCAGACAACAGATATGTGAAGGCACTCTGGAGCCTTCTTACACGGTAGACGAGCTTTGCAGGGAGGCATTAGGGGCCATTGTAAACAAGGACAGTGATGTGGCGGACTTTTACCGTAATTTTACGGCTACTTTCCTGCGGGATGCTTATGCGGACGCTAAAAACAACCTATCCTTTACCTATGAGCGACGGATGTCCAACGGTGCCACCAGATGGGTATACAGTGACCTGCGGTTTCTGACGGATGTGGATAGCGGCCATTTATGCTGTATGCTGACGGCCAAGGACATTGATGCGGTGAAGAGGGAAGAGCAGAGCCTGGTAATGTCTGCCCAGCTGGACAAGATGACCATGGTGCTGAACCGCGAGACTACAGAGCGTAAGATACGCAAGATTCTGGCAGAAGAGTCCAAGAGCGTACACGTACTGTTTATGGTGGATGTGGATAATTTTAAATCTCTGAATGATACCATGGGACATCAGGCAGGAGATCAGTTCCTGATTTCCCTGGCGGCGGAGCTGAAGAAATGCTTCCGTGAAACCGACGTGGTGGGCAGAATCGGCGGCGATGAATTCTTTGCCCTGATGAGAAATGTATCCGGTCTGACCGGAACGGAGAGAAAGGCCCAGCAGCTTTTGGATGCCATCCAGAAGGTATGCGCAGACTATCCTACCGTACGATTGTCCGGAAGTATCGGTGTGGGTCTGTATCCCGAGCACGGAGACAATTTTGAAGATCTTTATGCTAAAGCGGATGCGGCTTTGTATACAGCAAAGCATCGGGGTAAAAACCAGTATGTATTTGCGTCGGTGGAATAAATGTAACCCTTATAAATTTATAGCTAATGGCACTCACTCCGGTGGGTGCTTTTTGTTTCCGGAGAGTTAAGGCCTATAAATACTCCGGACTCAAATCTCTGCGTTGACGCAGCAGCACCGCTTAGAGTAAAATAAATGCATGTGGGTTACATAAAAATATATTATGAGATAAAGGAGAAGGTATGTTAAGACAGGTTAAAACAGAGAACGGTTGGGTCCGTGGTATTGAGGCTGCAGACCCCAGAATTACAGCATTTAAGGGAATTCCTTTTGCAGCACCGCCGGTGGGCGAGAACAGGTGGAGAGCACCTCAGCCCTGTAAAGATTGGGAAGGCGTATTGGATGCGTCCCGCTTTGCTCCTATTTCCGTGCAGGATACTCCCGGTTTAGGTGATGATATTTATTGCCGCGAATGGCATGTGGACCCCGAGATTCCCATGGACGAGGATTGTCTCTATCTGAATGTCTGGACCAATGCTAAAAGTGCGGATGAAAAGCTTCCTGTATTGGTATGGTACTACGGAGGCGGTTTACAGTGGGGTTATCCTGCAGAGATGGAGTTTGACGGCGAACGTCTGGCCCGCAGAGGCGTGGTTGTAGTTACGGTTAATTACCGAATCAATGTATTCGGATTTCTGGCACATCCCCAGTTGACGGCAGAGCAGCCTGATGCACCGGCTAATTTCGGTAATCTGGACCAGTCAGCAGGCCTTAAATGGGTAGTGCGTAATATCAGTGCTTTTGGCGGCGACCCGGAGAATATTACCATCGCAGGTCAGTCTGCAGGCGGCGGCAGTGTACTTACCCAGATGACCAGTCCATCCAATGACGGACTGATTAAGCGTGCGGTTGTGATGAGTGCCATGATCAGAAATCCTTATGGTCCCGCACCCATTGGTATCCCCATGAGTCTGACAGAGGCAGAAAAGGCCGGAGAAGATTTCTTTGCATTTATGGGTGTGTCAAGCTTGGAAGAAGCCCGTAAACTGGACGCAAAGTATGTATTAAAGCAGTACAGTGAGTATGCCAAGACTAATCCCAGATTCTTCACGGTACAGGATGATAAATTTGTATTTGGCGACCCTCTGCAAATCATTATCGAAGGAAAATGTCCCGACATCCCTATTATGGCAGGCGGTACGGGTGATGAATTCCCCAGCATGCTTCCCGCAGCATCCCGTGAGGAATTTGAAGATAAAATCAGAGAAATTTTTGGCGAAGACGCAGATCGTTTCCTGCAGCTTCCCGAAGCACAGGCTACTTACGGAGAAGGTATTTATGGCAAGGCCAACGGTATTGCATGCGCCGTAAAGGGTGTGCTGGGAGCCACGGTGGCCAACGGAAGCAAGCAGAACCATTACTGCTATAATTTTACTCCCGATATTCCGGGCTGGGACAACCCTGGTACTTTCCACTCCGTGGATTTGTGGTTCTTCTTTGAGACCCTGGCAAAATGCTGGAGACCTTTCGTGGGAAGACATTATGATCTGGCACGTCACATGTGTAACTATTGGGCCAACTTTATCAAAAGCGGTGATCCTAACGGCCCAGATGCGGACGGGACTCCCATGCCTGAGTGGAAACCCTATGTGAACGAAGCGCCTGCAACCATGCAGTTTACCGCCAACGGCCCTGTATGCGACGAAAGTCCGGAAACCGAATATAACAGCATGATTATAAGTGCTATTTTAAAACAGCTGCAGTAAGAGGCCGGATGCCGTATTTTGCAGTGGAGAGGGCTGTTTGCCCGATAGAATAAAGGATAATGGAAAGCTATAATATATTTCGCGATATATTATAGCTTTTTACTATGTGTAAGGAAGTCCCCTCCATTGCCGCAACGATTTTCCCGAAGCCTGTGGCGCTGTTACAAGGTGTGGGGGAAGGCGTCTCCTTAACTTAATGATATTGCGCCTGCTGTTCCGGGTTTTGTTAGAAAAAAGTAAGAAATCTTAAATCTGTTTTAGGAAATGTCGTGTTATGATGTTTTTGGAAAAGAAGGTTTTCCAATGGATGAGTAGTGTGAAAAATAATTTTTTCACAGGCGAATTTGTGCCTGCGGACAAGGCTCGCAGGTTATGGAAAGGGCATGGTTATTAACATGAAGAATTGGTGTAAGAAAGTATTGGCATGGACCGTGACAGGGGCGATTATTCTGTCGCTGGCAGGATGTGGGGAAGCATCGGGTGTGGGTCAAAAGGATCCGGCAGAGTCGGAGGAGGCACTTTCAGAATATGTGTATGTGCCTCAATTTACACCCATATCCAAAGAAGGGACTTACCCGAATCATGTAATGTTTTGCGGCGACCGGCTGTATTACAGCGTAAATGAGGCGGGAGAAGGTGACAAGCCCGGGAAATACAGGCTGTGCTACCGGGCGTTGGATACTTTGGATAAGGAGGAGACTATACCCGTAGATTTGCCCATGCAGGCGGAGGGTAAACATATTGTCTTGGAAGCTTTTACGGTGGATGAAGCGGGTGCTTTGTATCTGGTGCTGGGAAGTACGCCTTACGCGGCGGATGATGAGGGCTTTGATTATGCCAAAGCAGAGAAGTATTTGTGTAAGTATGACAGTACCGGGCAGCAGGTGTATTGTCAAAACATGAAGGAAGCCTTTCGTGGTCAGGAGGATATGGGACTCATCACAATCAGAAATCCCATTGTAACCCGGGAGGGCAGATTTTATTGTACTTCTGATCGGATGATTTACGGATTTGATGAGAACGGTGTCCGGGAAAAGAGTATAGAAGCCACTGAAGATAATATCAGGCAGCTGGTGCTTACAGGAGAAAATAAATTATATGTGATACAAGCTTCAAATGACCGGATAGGGGAGTCTATAACAGAAGTAGATGTGGTCAGGGGCAAAATGGGTACAGTTTGTGAAATGCAAAAATTTGCCGTGAAATGTTTGGGCGGGGAGGGGCAGAGTATATATGTGGCTGATCAGGAAGAACTGAAGGTTTATGACCCCGCTGCGCAGGAATTTACAGATATGCTGGTATGGACGGACTCCGGCGTGGAGATAGGGCTGATGGAGGCTTTCTGCATGGAAGGTGAGGATAAGATAAGGATTTTGTGTATTGACAGAATCGGTTCAGCAGAGCTGGTAACACTTACCAAAACGCCCCGCCTCGAGATAGAGGGAAAAGAGGAAATCGTACTGGGAATACTGTATAGCGGAGATAGTACACTACAGGCGGCCGTATCCAGGTTTAATAAAACAAATACCAAGTATCATGTTACTTTGAAATCCTATATCGATACTTCGGCAGACTATGATTTCAAAGCCCATGAGGATGCCAGGGTACGGTTTTATGCAGATATTATGGGGGATGATGCTCCGGACCTTATCAGTCTGGATTCCATAGACTGGCAGAACCTGGCGAAAAAAGGCTTCTTGGAGGATTTGAATCCCTATATGGAAAAGAGTAAGGTGTTGTCCAAAGAGACACTGCTCCCAAGTGTGCTGGCAGCGTATGAGGTGGATGGAAAGCAGATCACTATTCCACGCATCTTCAGTATTATGACCCTGATTGGTAAAACATCCCTGGTGGGCAAGGAACCGGGGTGGACTTTGGAGGAGCTTATAACCCTTGCGGATGCATATCCCCAAGCGGCACTGATGCCTCATATGACCGAATCTAATGCCCTGAGCACGTGTTTGCAGTATAATGACGAGGCCTTTGTGGATTATCAAATGGGAAGCTGCCGTTTCGACAGTCCGCAGTTTATTAAGGTGCTGGAGTTTGCCAAGCGATTTAAAGGTATAAAGCCTTTTAGCGGTAACACAGCGAGAGCCCTGAAAGAGGAGAGCCTTTTATTGCAGGAAGGATTTATCACGGACGTGTACGGATATCTGGTAAACAAGGAATTGTTCGGAGAAGAATGTGTGTCCATCGGATATCCTACCTCTGACGGAAGTGCGGGAATCTATTTGGTCGGATATGACATGGCAGGTATTTCCACACGCAGTAAGTACAAGGAAGGTGCATGGCAGTTTCTGGAAACCCTGTATGCTGCTGAAGAGGGTAAAATCTTTCACTTGTCTCCTCACAAGGAGGTAATGGAAAAGGTATATGAGGACGCCATGACCCCCAGATACCGCTACGACAGTAAGGGTAATATAATGAAGAATGAAAAGGGGGAACCCATTCAGGAGCCCAAGGGTGAGTTTCGATATGAAAGTGCAATTGTAAATGTTTATGCAGCTACGGCGGAAGAAATTGAAGAAATACGGTCCGTAATTGATATGGCCAGGCCGGTAATTCCCGCCAATCAGGAGATTTTTACCATTATCTGTGAGGAGGCGGACTCTTATTTTGAGGGTAAAAAGGAGGCTGCAGAAGTGGCGGAAATCATACAGAGAAGAGTGCAGCTTTATCTGGATGAAAATCAAGAATAAGGGAAGTAAAAAGAGGGTATTTGTCCTACAGTTAAAGGGGCAAATACCCCTTTTGATTTGGGGTGTCAGCCTTGCTATTTTCCACAAAAAGAGGTATCATGGATAGTAAGAAAGAACTAAAGAGAATTACCCGGAAGGACGATGGGAAATCATGGGGTATATGCGGAAACATCCCAGGCTGACAGTATATATTTTTGTGTGGGCGGCAGTGCTTGTTTTAAATGTGATTGCATGGAAAAGCACTGCTTTTTGTGATGGCTATATTGCGTGGATTTTTCCTGTTTGGGTGAATACATACGGCAGGGTCACCGGATGGTTTCCCTTTTCCGTAGGAGAATGGATGCTGGTGGCAGCAGTGGCACTGGTGATTCTGGTGCTGCTTCATGGTCTGCTCCGTGTGGTGGCCGGTTTTTGCGCCGTAGGAAAGACCAAAGATCGTCTGTGCAGGTGGTGCAAAGGCTTTTTCCTTTTTTCCGCGTGGGTGGCAGCAGGCGTAGCACTGGTAATGACGCTGAATTGTACCATACTGTACCACGGTTCATCTCTGGCAGACAGGTGTTTTACCCCGCGGCAGGAGCCCTATACACTGGAGGAACTGACCAAGGTACGGAATCTGGTAGTGGAAAAGTGTAATGAACTGGCGATGCAGATGCCCAGGGATGAGCAGGGTAATATTATTTATACAGGCAGTTATGACAGGCAGGGGAATCCTGTGGATTTGGAAGAACAGGCGATTTTGATTATGCAAAAGCTGGGCAGCACCTATTCTCAGTTTGACGGATATTATCCCAGACCCAAAGCTATGTTCTTTTCGGATTTTATGTGTCAGCAGTATATGCAGGGATATTATTTCCCTTTTTCCCTGGAATCCAATTATAACGACGTAATGTGTTTTATTAATAAGCCCGCTACATTGTGCCATGAGCTGGTGCATTTGCGGGGATACATATATGAAGATGAAGCGAATTTCTTAAGCTACGTGGCATGCACCGAATCGGAGGATTTGTTTTTCAGATACAGTGGTTATCTGAGCGTACTTTATTATCTGGATAATGATTTTTACAGGGCTGTGGGAAGAGACTATGACAGATATAGCAGGGAGCCTGCTATTTTACCGGTGGTACATTGGGACACAACCTTTGTGTCAGAGGAAGAATGGGAGCGTATCAACGGGGAGTCCCTGATAGATACGGAAGTGGTAGAGGCAGCCTCGGATACCTTTGTGGACACCAGTCTGAAGCTGAATGGTGTAAAAGACGGTAAAATCAGTTACAGCAGAGTGGTAGAGCTGCTGCTTCGATACTACTTGGACGGGCAGTGACAACTGTGGTAAGAACAGGTTCCGTCAGATGTGCCCGGCGGAAATAGTTGTTGTACATAAGCCTTCGGGCAAAGATAAATGAGAGAGGGAATACATATGAAAAAGAAAGCATTAATGGTCGCGCTTATGTCATCATTGTTTTTGACGGCATGTGGTGAAGAGCAGCCGGCAGGACCTATACTTCCGTCTGCGGAGGATATCGTGCAGGAGAGTGAAACTACTGTGGAGGAGCCGGAGGAGGTGCTCAAGGTCATCACGGAGCGTAAGGTGGTGGATGGCAAAATGCAGAGCTATCTCACCGGCGAGTGGAAGGATGAAGAAGTGGCTAAACGCCGCAGTATGGCGGTCATGATGCCCAATAATAAGCCCGCACTTCCCCAGAAGGGTATTTCCTATGCCAGCATTGTGTATGAGGCGCCTGTGGAGGGGCGTATGACCAGATTGATGGCCATTATAGAGGACTACGACGAACTGGAGTATATAGGACCTGTACGAAGCAGTCGTGATTATTACGTATATGAATCCATGGCTTATGATTCCATTTATTGTAACTGGGGACTGGCGGTGCCCTATGTGGCAGATTTGATTAACTCTGACAGAGTGGATAATATCAGTCAGGCCGTAGGCGGTATCAAATCACCTGCCGCAGCTGCATTTGAGAGACTGAAGCGCCCAGGCTATGCTACGGAATTCAGAGGATATCTGAGTGTGGAAGGTTATGAAAAGTCCGTGGAAAAGAAGGGCTATGAAAAAGAATACAGGGATACCTTTGAGCAGGCATTTACCTTTGCGGACGAAGGCTACCGTGCTACCTATGATGAATGGCCCGATGCCACTAAGATCTGGCCCGGCGGTGAGAAAAATAACCGTGGAGGATACGGAGATGCCAAACCCTGTTTTACTTACAATGAAGAGGACGGATTGTATTACAGGAGCCAGTTTGGCAAGTCCCATGTGGATGAAATAGAGGATACACCTATTGCAGTAAGCAATGTAGTATTTAAAATCTGCCACGGAGAAGTCAGGGATGCCAAGGATTATCTGGCATTTGGTGTACACGGCACAGGCGATGCCTATGTGTTTACCAACGGTAAGGTCATCAAAGGCACCTGGGAGAGACCTTCCGATTACGAGGCAAATCTGTTCCTGGACGAAGACGGCAACGAAATCATCTTCAATCAGGGTAAGACCTGGATATGTAATATCTGGCTGGAATATCAGGAATTTATGAAGTGGGAATAGAATCTGAAATAAGAGGACCCGGATGCGATGTTGCTGCTGAGGGTTGGTGCGAAGCTGTGCGTTGCACATTCTTGGCGCCGACAAACAGAGTATTGAACCGGGTCCGAAGATTTTCTTAAAAAAATAAAAAAGCCCCTTGACAATTCGTGAGATACCATGTAAAATAACCAATGTTGTGACGGTAATCAGCGAGTTTGCTGTCAGAGGATTTAAGTTATGTGCCCAGATAGCTCAGTTGGTAGAGCAGA
>JAFXEW010000038.1 GCA_017513625.1 Lachnospiraceae bacterium
ACCTTAACAGGTGCAGCTGACGGAGATAATATGGCAAAGGTAGAGCTGTATGTAGGCGGCCAGCAGAAGGGAACCTTCTACTACGGTGATGCGAATGTGGCTGATTATACTATTGAAAATGTAAGCCATGGCACAGGTAACCAGAAGGTTGAACTGAAGGTAACTGCAGATGACGGTTCTTGGGATGTATATCTTGACAAGTTAACCATCAGTGCAGCAGGTACTGCAGGCGGAAACAGCGGAACTAACAGCGGTTCCAACAATCAGGGTGGTAACCAGGGTGGAAATAATAACAGCGGATTAAATGCATCTTCCAAGCTGATTGCATTATCCTTTGATGACGGCCCTTCCAGCACCACTCCCTATGTATTGGATGTTTTGGAGCAGAACGGTGTAGTGGCAACCTTCTTCTTAATCGGTCAGCAGGTAAACAGTGACACAATGTCTACTATGCAGCGCCAGATTAACATGGGTTGTGAGCTGGCAAACCATTCTTATACTCATGAAGATATGAGCAATATGAGTGCATCCGATGTTAAGAATCAGATTGAATGGACATCTTCCGCAATCAAGAATACAGTAGGCGTAGATGTTAAGTTCTTCAGACCTCCTTATTTGGGAGTAAGTAATACCATGTATCAGAATATCAACCTGGCATTTATCGCAGGTGTAGACAGTAAGGACTATGAGAACATTTCCTCTTCACAGGTAACCAGCAATGTAGTTAACGGTGTAAGAGACGGTTCCATCGTATTGATGCATGACTTCCAGGGCAACAACAAGACCGTAGAGGCTCTGCCTAACATCATCCGTAACTTAAAGAACCAGGGTTACAACTTCGTAACCATCAGCGAGCTGTTCCAGATTAAGGGTAAGAATCCTAACCAGGGCTACAAGATTTGGAGCAACGTATTTGACTAAATAATTGAATAGTTATATTCAGACTGCACCGGCGCATGTCGGTGCAGTTTTTCCTTCATAGGAATTTCCTATGAAGAAAAATACTCTGCGAGGATGCACATTCTTGATAGCACCAAAGGGCAAAAAAATCCCATGAAATCCGTAGTATACAGACTTCATGGGTAGAATGTCAAGTGATTAAGTTTCATTTTTATAATTAATAATTTCTTCCAGAAGATTATATATTTTGCGTTGCTCGTACTCGGGACGGTTTGATATGAGATTATAACACATTTGTGCAGTACGGCCGGAAGCATCCACACATATAATTTTACTGAACAATTCCTCCATGGGCAAATCAAGTGCAATACATATCTTAGCAATACTTTCTATAGTTGCGTTTTTTTCACCACGTTCCAACTGACCGATATAGGTGGGGTGAAGACCGGCTCTTTCCGCAGCTTCTTCCTGGCTGTAGCCCAGTTCCTGCCTTTTTAAACGAATCCGTTGTCCTACTGTTTTCCTTATAGTATCCATATTTCGCCCTCCATATTGATACTACAAATATTTTTTGGAAGCATAAAGAGGCTATAAATACTGCTTTTGAAGTACCAAATACTATAAATATTATTGCCGCCATATTTGTATATTATCAGCATGAAAACAGGAAAATATTGGGTGTTTCAGACAGTGTTGAGTAATCGGGGAAAACAAAACGGATGAAATGAAAACTCCTGCCGTACAGTTAAACTGCAGACAGGAGTATGTATGGAAGTTATAAAATATTATTAACGATGGTGCGCGCAATGGCCGGTTTATTCATGGTGTAAATGTGGATGCCGTCCACATCATTTTCTTTCAAGTCCAAAATCTGGCGGATGGCGTAATCAATACCTGCTTTGTATAGGTCCTCCGGAGAATCGGAATATTTGGCAATCATATCAGCCATGGCTTTCGGTACACTGGAACCGGACAATGAAACTGTAGTTCCAATCTGCTTTGCAGTGGTAATGGGCATGATACCGGTACAAATAGGGATGTTGATTCCCTTTTTTGCAGCTTTTTCACGGAAATTATAGAAGTAATCATTGTCAAAGAAAAGCTGTGTAATGAAAAACTCAGCACCCGCATCCTGTTTTTGTTTTAAGTGATTCAGATCAGATTCCATACTGAAGGATTCAAAATGCTTTTCGGGATAGCAGGCACCTGCAATATGAAAATCAGTACATTCTTTTAAATAATGAATCATATCACTGGCGTGTAAAAATTCACGGCTGTTAAACTGTTCGTCTGTCATATCCTTGGGGCGGTCACCACGAAGCGCCAGTACATGGTCCACATTATGTTCTTTTAATTCTTGGATGACAGCTGCTACCTGAGCTGCTGTATTGCCTACACAGGTCAGATGTGCTAAAGCCTGAATCTTTAATGTATTTTGAATGTAAGAAGCCAGTTCCACCGTCTTCTTAGACTTGCTGCCTCCGGCACCATAAGTAACACTGATAAAGTTCGGATTCAATGTGGCCAGTTCATTCAAAATACTAAATGCTTGTTCTAATTCGCCGTCCTTTTTGGGAGGAAATACCTCAAAAGAAAGGATGGGTTCTTTTTTAAAATATGACTGAATCATTAGAAAACCCCCTATGTAAATTACTTGAATAACTTGCTTTTCGTTAGGAAATATCGTAACATGTAACTAGTTAAAATTCAAGATAATTGTATGAGTGATTATTATTTTATGAAAACCAATGGAATGAATTTGGTTCAAGTAATAGAATAAGCTATGCTGATAAATCAGCGGAAGGTGAGGAAATATGAGTTCTTTTCAGGGAACAAAGGAATATGTTGCCAGTGAGCAGTTGATGGCCAGTGTAAATATAGCGATAGCACTGCAGAAGCCTCTATTAATAAAGGGGGAGCCGGGAACCGGTAAAACCATGCTTGCAGAAGCGGTCGCTAATGCATTAAATAAAAAACTTATTATTTGGAATATTAAGTCCACTACCAAGGCACAGGAAGGATTGTACGTGTATGATACCATTCAGCGTCTTTATGACGGACAGTTCGGAGAGGAAGGCGTGGATGACATTGCACGCTATATAAAGCTTGGTAAATTGGGCGAGGCATTCGACAGTGATGAGCAGGTGGTTTTGCTTATTGACGAGATTGACAAGGCTGATTTGGAATTCCCTAATGATTTGTTGTGGGAGCTGGACCAGATGGAATTCTATATTAATGAAACCAAGCGTACGGTAAAGGCCAAAAACAGACCTATTGTTATCATTACATCCAATGCGGAGAAGGAATTACCGGATGCGTTTTTACGACGTTGTATATTCCATTATATAGATTTTCCGACGCCGGAGTTGATGGAGGAAATCGTAAAGGTACATTTTCCGGAAGTAGAAGAGAATTTGCTGAAGAACGCCATGGAGGTCTTTTATAATATCCGTAATATCCGTGATATCCGTAAGAAGCCCAGTACTTCAGAACTGATAGACTGGGTAAATGCATTACAAATCGGCGGCATTCCTACAGAGACCATAAAGAGTGCCCTGCCTTTTATCGGTGTTGTGGTAAAAAAAGATGAGGATTTGGAAACCGTACGCCAGTCAGGTATATAGTCAGACGGTGCATTGTATTTTCACTGCGGATTGGCAGATAGAACAGAGAGTTGTTTATGTTTATTGATTTTTTTCATAATTTACGTTCAAAGGGCTTGCATGTGACTCTGGGAGAGTGGCTTACACTGCAGGAGGCTCTGGACAAGGATTTGTGCGGCAGTTCACTGACACAATTTTATTATGTGGCCAGGATGATTCTGGTAAAGAGTGAGACCGATTTTGATAAATTTGATATGGCATTTGAGGAGTGCTTTAAGGCTACCCAGCGTGAAACCGAAGTGGGAGCAGAGATGCTCAGATGGCTGGATAAGTCCGATATGATGGAGCTTGCCCATGAAGAGGCCAGGGACCATTTAAATAAGATGGAAGAGGTGCAGGTGGACAAGGAAGATGTGGAGGAGAAATTCCGTCAGCGTCTGAAAGACCAGGACAGCGAGCATAATGGCGGCAGCTATTGGATAGGTACTATGGGAAAGACTTCTTTTGGTAATATGGGCGGCAATGTGGGCGGTGTCCGTGTAGGCGGTAAAACCGGTTATCAGTCGGCATTTGCTGTGGTAGGAGCACGTAAGTATCGGGATTTCCGTGATGACAGAGTATTGGACAACAGACAATTCCAGCTTGCATTCCGTAAACTTCGCCAGTTTTCTTCCAGACTGGATATCCCTGAGTCTGAGCTGGATATTGATGGTACGGTGGATAAAACCTGTAATAATGGGGGATGTCTGCAGATTGTTATGAAAAAACCCCGCAAAAATGCGGTGAAGCTCTTGCTTCTTATGGATTCCGGCGGGACCATGATACCCTTTAGTCATTTGCTGAATGATTTATTCCAGGCGGTGCACAAATCCAATCATTATAAGGATGTAAAGACCTATTATTTCCATAATTGTATATATTCCAAACTGTACAAAACACCGGAATGTGAAAATGGTGACTGGGTGGATACGGAATGGTTATTCCGTAATGTGGACAGTGACTACAAGGTAATTATCGTAGGAGATGCAGCCATGGCACCGGAGGAACTGTATTCCACAACCGGAAACTACAGGGGACCAAATGGCGGTCTGTCCGGTTATGACTGGTTGTTACAGGTAAAGCGTCACTATAAGAAGGTGGTTTGGTTGAATCCTAAGATGGCACCGGGCCATGCACCCTGGAGAGAGGCTGAGACTGCAGTCAAGAATCTATTCCCTATGTATAAATTGACAGTGGATGGACTTAATCAGGCCATGATTAAATTAATGGTAAATAAGAATTAGACATTTCTGTACATAAAACTTTGGTAAAAAATAAAAAATCAGTTGACAAACAGAAATGTGCATAGTATACTAACGGAGTCGGTTGCGCAAGCAACGATTCGGGATCTTAGCTCAGCTGGGAGAGCATCTGCCTTACAAGCAGAGGGTCATAGGTTCGAGCCCTATAGGTCCCATTCCAACAAAGGTTGGTATATATAGTGTGGCGAGATAGCTCAGTTGGCTAGAGCATACGGTTCATACCCGTAGTGTCGAGGGTTCGAATCCCCCTCTCGCTACTTTAAGGTCGGAAATGTTATGTGACATTTCCGATTCTTTTTTTAGGAATATATGTTATTCCTATTGGGGCGGGGATATAGAGAGATAAGGAGAAGTAATCATGTTAAAGAGAAGACATAACGGGCTGACTTTTGTTTTACAAGGCCTGTTCTATTTACTGTTGGCTTTAGCAGCCACGGGTTTGTTTGTGTGGAATGCGGAGGGGATTCCGCTTATGGAAACAAGTGCGGAGCCCTTTGGGGAGTGGCTTGGCAATGGTTTTTTTGGTATGTCCTATGTGACGGTTTTGCTTATCTGGGGCATTGTGTATTTCCTTAGCGGAAATTTGCTGTTTAGCTATTCTTTTATGGAAATAGCCACTCTATTGTTCGGAATTGCCAATAAGGTGATGCTGGCAGTGCGGAAACAATATATTTCCGTGGCAGAGTTTAAAGTATTAAGTGAAGCAGCAGATGTGGAAGTGGATTTAGCCGCCATATTTCATATGTCATGGATATTCTCGGCCATGGGTGGTGTGCTTCTGGGAGGTATCTTGTGGTGCTTTAGCCGGAAGATTAAAAGATTTACCATGTGCACTTTAAAAATGCGGTTAGTCCGAGTAGCTATGACGGCTGTTTGTGTGGGCTTATTTATTTTAATGTATATTAATCCGCCCATAGAGGTGATTTTATATGAAAGCAATCCCTTTTTGAAGACCGGTGATATCGTCTGGCTGAGTCAGAGTGTCTTTCATAATTCTTCGGCAGTATCAGATGAGGTTTCGTTAGAAGAAATAGATGTGGTATACAACGAATATGAAGAAATAGTTTCAAGGCAGACAGAAGAAGTATCTCATCAAAAGCCTAATATTATAGCAATTATGAGTGAGGCATTCTGGGATATGAATTATATGGATAACAGCTTGGAAATGAGCCGGAATCCCATGGACGAGTTCTACAGACTGCAGGAAGAAGGAATTTCAGGAGAGGTGGCTGTGAGTACATATGGTGGGGGCACCAATACTACTGAATTTGAATTTTTGACAGGATTGAGTGCCGGTCACTTCGCGGGAGTATCGGACTGGTACGGGGAGTTTTACAGTAACAATCAGGAGTCTTTTGTGACCTATTTAAAAGAAATGGGATATAATACCATGGCATTTCATTCATACAGCGGGAATTTCTGGTCACGGGATACGGGCTACGAAAATATGGGGTTTGATGAGTTCTATTCACAGAAGGATTTTAAAAACAGGGAACGTTGGCATGGATATATATCGGACATGTCGCTTGTAGAGGAAGTGGTAGACCGGTTTGAGGAGCGCAAGGAAGAAGATGAAGATAGTCCGGTGTTTGCCTTTGCTGTGTCAGTGCAAAACCATGTTTATGATTTGAAACTTGCGTCACAGACCAGTGCTGCCATGGACAAGTTGGAGATTACCACTGCTGTTAAGGATGACAGTATAGATGATAAAGTCCGTAAGGATGTGAATGAGTATGTAAACGGTATGGACAAAACCATTGATGCGGTAGAGGCTCTGCTTGATTATTTCAGGGAGTATGATGAAGATACCATGATTGTATTTTTCGGAGACCACGCCCCCAGCTTTGCTACAACGGTATGTAAGGCCGATGAGTCCGTGGAACAAAGCGATTATTACAAAACACCATATTTTATCTGGACGAATTATGAGAATGATTATGAACCTATGGGTGATATGAATATATCATATCTTTCCACAGCAATGATTGATTATTTGAAGTGGCCGAAACCGCAGCAATACTATATGAATATGTATTTGTTGGAAAAATGTCCCGTAAATACCAATTATGAAAGAACGGATGACATCCGTAAGTATGCGGATGCAATTCAGGATTCATTAAAGATATCTTGTTATGTAAGAGAAAACTTTGATGTAAAGCCAGAGGCCCTGGATTTTTGGAGTGTAGAAAATCAAAACGGATAACTTGACACATGAAATGATTTATGATGGGAGGCGATACCAAATGGAGAGTATTCAGACAGCATTAGCACAATGTGAAAAGATTTGCGATGAATATGAGAAGCGGCTTGGACTAAAGGGTGAAGGAGCATTGTTTAACCGGTTTTGTGATGAAGTGATTAATGCAGTGTATCTCATAGCAATAAGTGACGGACATCTGGATAAGGCAGAGCTTTCTACTATTAATAATTCATTCATGGTATTAACTAATGAAGAGATGCTGACAAAGCGTTACGGTACCGATTATTTGTCGGATGATAGTTTTTTGCATAAGGTGCCTGATTCCATCCGTCTGGTCGCTAAGGCAGAAAAGGCTGAGTATTTGGGCGGTAAATGTATTCTTACAAATACCCGTGTGCTATACAAATTCATGAAGCAGTTCGCCAAGGTGATGGTTAACTGCGGTGGTTATCATCTGCCCTTTGCAGTGATGCTGGCTAATTTCTTTGATAATCAGATATTAGAATACTTATTTTCCGTGGAGGATGAGGATCTGGATTTGGAAAGAGAAGCATCTGATGAAAAGATGGAATTACAAAGGTATCTGGTAGAGGACAGGCAGACTTTGTTTAGCCGTAATAGTGAAGAAAAGATAGAAGAGATTGACGAGATATTGGCAAAGGTGGATGCACTTATCGGTCTGGGAAGCGTAAAAAAGGAAATCCATGACATGGTCAATCTGTTGATTGTACAAAAGATGAGAGAGAAAAATGGCCTGAAGAGTCCGGACATCTCCCGTCATCTGGTTTTTACGGGAAATCCCGGTACCGGCAAGACTACCATAGCCAGAATGATGGCGCAGATTTACAAGAGCCTTGGCATTTTAAAATCAGGTCATTTGGTGGAAACGGACCGTTCCGGACTGGTGGCCGGCTATATGGGACAAACAGCAGAAAAAGTGCAGGGAGTAGTGCAACGTGCCATGGACGGAGTGCTGTTTATTGATGAGGCATACGCATTGGTTAACGGTAAGGAAGGGGACTATGGTCAGGAGGCCATTGATACCCTACTTAAGGCTATGGAGGATCATCGGGACAATCTGATTGTGATAGTGGCAGGCTACAGCGGTCCCATGGAGAAGTTTCTGGATTCCAATCCCGGACTTCGTTCCCGATTTAATAAATATATTCATTTTAAGGATTATAGCGAGCAGGAACTGCTGGATATTTTTAAATTATATTGCAAGCAGCAGGATTATAGTCTGGAAGAGAATATGGATGCAATCATTATGGACAAAATACGTGATTTGAAGGATTGCAATCCCGAATATTTCGGCAATGCACGTGCAGTGCGTAATTATTTTGAGAAGGTGATATCCCACCAGGCTAACCGTATCGTAAAGACATCGGGAGCAGAACCGGATGATTTGATGCGTATCATTCCCGCAGACCTTCCCTAAAATCTGATTGACACCGACTTCCCATGATAATATCATGGAATTAACAGTTACGAAAGAAAACGGGAGGTCGGGATATGGAATTTAAAAGCATATTGGATCTGAGACAAAGTCCATATAAAGATGAGGTGCGCCCCAGCTTTTATATGGACTTTAATTTATATCAGATTATAGATAGCATTAAATTTCACTGGGGTGATAATATTGCATCATTTTACACCTATCTGCCTGCAGATACAGAATGTGAGAAATACCGCAGGGAGATTTTCCAGGATATTAAAAAAGGCAATTTATATGAAGAACTTATGAGCTTTGTGTCAGTGATGGCAAGGTGCAAAGAGGCTCAGGCAAATCAGGAGGAAGTGCGTGTGGCTATCCAAAAAGCGGCATGGCATGTTTCAAGGGTTGCCCTCTACGGTGATGCATTTACCGGCCTGTATAAGGCTCTGCAGGAGACCGATATTACCTCTGAGGGATTTAAGACGCTTCGGGATCATCTGGCAGATTATCTGGAGCAGGAGTCTTTTAAGGAGATGTATCGGCAGGCGGGAGAATTGCAGACAGAGATGAGAAAGTTCCGCTTTAAGCTCTTTTATGAGAATGATTTGATAGTGATAACGGAGGCAGAGGTGCCGGGGACTTATGAGAGCTATTTGGAGGAGCATTTTGAAAAGATGCCGGAAGGCATGAAGAATCCCTTTGCAGGTAGTCCGGAATTGAATCTTCTGGAACAGAAACTGATGGAAATCGTACAGCAGAGAAAGCCCGCATTTTTTAAGAGTCTGACCAGGTTTTATAAAAATTATGAACAGTATGCTAAGAATGAGTTGCTGCAGTTTACTTCAGAGATTACCTTCTATCTTTCCTATTATAAATTTATGAAAAAGATGGAAGAGTACGGATATCGGTTTGCGGCTCCCGAAGTTTGCAGGGAAAAGCGCATGTATGCCAACGGGCTGTATGATCTGGCGCTGGCCTGTGTAAACTGTACGGAAGATAAAGAAGTGGTCAGCAATGATATGGAGTATGGAGAAAATGAACAGTTTTTTGTGGTTACCGGTCCCAATCAGGGTGGTAAGACCACATTCGCCCGTAGTCTGGGACAGCTTGTCTATTTTACCAAGATGGGGCTGGATGTTCCTGCTATGGCAGCCAATGTACATCCCTTCAGTTGTATTCTGACTCATTTTTCCGTGGAAGAAAGTGTGGAAACGGGAAGAGGTAAATTGCAGGAGGAATTAGTGCGCCTGCGTCCCATGATGTCAGAGAAATGTGAAAATGCCTTTGTGGTTATCAATGAGCTTTTTACTACGGCAGCCAATTATGATGCCATTATCATGGGGCAGAAAGTATTGCAGCATTTTATCGGACAGAGATGCAGGGGAATCTATGTAACCCATTTAAAGGAACTGGCGGATGCCCATGAGCAGGTGGTAAGTCTCAGGGCACTTTTGGACGAAAACGGAATACAAACCCATAAGATTGCCAGAAAAGAAGCGGGAGACGAGGCCTGTGCCATCAATCAGGTCAATAAGTACAGGCTGTCATATGAACAGTTAAAGGAGAGATTGTCATGAAATCCTATTTACTATATCCGGAAAAAGAGTGGGTAAACAATACTTCGTATTTTGATGACAAAGGTATCATTCAGGATCTGGGACTGCGCATTCTGTTTATGATGGCAGCAAGGGATGTCATCTGGGAAAACGATGAAGTGAAATCTATAGGAATGCCGGATCATTTTATTGAGGAGAATTTCAGGAAGATTATGATGGTGCCCCTTACCTGTGAGGATGAGATTGTGTATCGTCAGGAGATACTAAAGGATGCCCTGGCAGCGGAAGGGTTTTTCAGGGAAGTGTATGAACTTACCGAAAAGCATCTGAGAGAGTGGGCAGAGCTGGGCAGACGTTCCAAAGAAAAAATCGGCAGCTGGGATTCATTGTCTAATCTGATTATGGACATCAGGATACTACGGCTGTTTGTGAATTCCCTGAAAAGAATAAAAGAACTTTTTAAGGAGTATGAGGAAACGATTTCTTCCAGGGGACTTCTGGCATTGAAACAGCGTTTATACCAGGTTTTTTCCGATGAAACAGAGGCTGATCTGACTCGTATACTGCAGGATGTAAGCTTTTTTGTGGATTCTTATGAGGAAGATGATAAGGAACATGAAATGGTAAACCGTCCCCATATAGTGCTTGAATGCAGTCTGGACGGCGGTATGAAGTTTCAGGAATTTAAACTGGATGAACTTACCACAAAGCATATTAAATACAGGGATCCTAACAGCATGCTTGGTAAGGTGCAGGGCTATATGAACGCCCGCACACCGGATTCCGTGGCTATCCAGTGGGGGACACTCTTGCGGGAGCATACCTTAAGAATAGAGTTTGAGGCAGTTCACTACGTAATGTCCCATACCATGACCTTTGTTGGACGTTTTAATACCTTTTTTGACCAGTTACATCTTCAGAGTTCCTTTTACAGAGGTGCCATCAATCTGTCACACCATATGAAGCGGTTTAGGATAGCTTATTGTTTCCCTAAGGTGACTGCAAGGGATATGCTTAGGTTTGATGACCTGAAGGAAGTAGTGATGAGTATGGAGCAGCGTATTGAAGCAGTAGGAAATACCTGTTCCATGGAAGATATCAGACTTTTAATCGTAACGGGTGCAAACCAGGGCGGTAAATCTACCTTTTTAAGGAGTATCGGTATTGCCCAGGTAATGATGCAGTGTGGCCTGATGGTAACGGCCAATGAATACGAAAGTGGTATTTTCCCTGCATTCTTTACCCACTTTACCCGTAGGGAAGACAGCGCCATGAACAGCGGACGCCTGGATGAAGAACTGGGCCGTATGAACCAGATTGTGGAGAATCTGGGCGAGCATTCCATGGTTTTACTTAATGAATCCTTTGCTACCACAACGGAAAAGGAAGGTTCTGTCATTGCTTATGACATCATCAAGGCTCTTACGGAAGCAGGGGTAAAAATATTAACGGTGACACATCTTTTGTCCTTTGCCCAGAGAATGTATGATGAGGATAGAAACGGAAGCGGTGTGGAGTTTTTCAGCGCAGAGCGTCTCGAAAACGGAAAGCGAACCTTCAAAATGATCCAACATGCGCCGGAACTTACCAGTTTTGGTCTGGACCTGTATGAAGAGATTATGCAGCGGGAAACCTATAAATAGGCACTTTCAGTACTAAAGTACAGTGGCGGCGGTAGATAAATTTAACGTATAATAAGCAAGTGTGGAACGTCCCGGAGAAGGGGGACGTACACCGTAGGAATGATAGCGTGTGCGCCGGTACCGGCCGGTATTTGGATGGCGCAACAGTCATTTAGTGGTTCAATTTGTTCCGGACGGATTGAATGGGTTCCGGTTACTGTGATAATCAGTGTTCACATGGATTATAGGTGGGGTTACAGACACCTTGTGTGTATCTTGATTAGCTGGGTAGGATGGCTGAGATTTTGGGGGTATAGACGGGAAGCCTTTAGGAGGCTTCCTAGCCAAAGCGCCGCAGCGCAACTGATTTTTATTATTTACGGAAAAAACTTGCTTTTTGATATACGTGCGTGTTATACTTGTGACTCGGATGTAAAATGATTGGAGAAATCATTACCACTGTAATGGTTTCTCTTTTGTTGTTATAAGGAGTATTCAGTGAGTTATTATTTAGAAAATGTATTAAGCCGGCAAGAACAGCTGGAGTATGAAGCAGAAGCAGAAAACAAAGATATGCAGGCCCCGGAGGGTATTGCAGAAATAGAACATTTGTTAGATAAAAGAATTATAAGAGCCATAAAGGAGATGGGATTTGAAAAGCTTTCACCCATCCAGGAGCAGGCCATTCCCTATTTGTTGGAAGGAAGGGATATAATCGGTCAGGCACAGACCGGTACAGGCAAAACGGCAGCTTTTGGCATTCCCATCATTCAAAAAATAAATCCGGATCTGCGCAGATTACAGTGCATTATTCTCTGTCCTACCAGGGAACTGGCCATTCAGGCAGCAGAGGAATTGCGTAAACTGGCAAAATACATGCATGGCATCAAAGTGCTCCCGGTATATGGCGGTCAGGATATTAACAGGCAGATTATGGGTCTGCGGGGAGTGCAGATTATTGTAGGGACCCCCGGAAGAGTGATGGACCATATGCGTCGTCATACCATAAAGCTGGATGACGTAAATATGGTAGTACTGGATGAGGCGGATGAAATGCTGAACATGGGCTTCAGGGAAGATATGGAACTGATACTGGGACAGATACCCGGTGAGCATCAGACAGCATTGTTTTCTGCAACTATGCCACAACCCATTCTGGATATCACCCACAAATTCCAGAAAGAGGCCTGCCTGATTAAGGTGGCTGCAAAGGAATTAACCATTCCGTTGGTATCGCAGAAGTTTTACCGTATTAAAAATGCTGATAAGAATGCTGCATGTATCCGTTTGCTGGAATATTATCAGCCCAAGCTTTGTCTGATTTTCTGCAATACCAAAACCAAGGTAGATGAAGTAGCAGAAGTATTAAAGGCAGCAGGTTACCAGGCAGAAGGCCTCCATGGCGACATGAGCCAGCATCAGAGGGATGTGGCTATGAACCGTTTCAGGAACGGCAGTTCTTCCATACTTATTGCAACGGATGTAGCAGCAAGAGGCATTGATGTGGATGATGTGGAGGCAGTTATTAATTATGATGTGCCCCAGGACATAGAGTATTATGTGCACCGTATCGGCAGAACCGGCCGTGCGGGACGGAAAGGCCGTTCTTTTACATTTGTAAATGCCAGAGAGGTATATCGCATCAGGGAAATAGAGAGAATGTGTAATACCAGGGTTGCGGAGAAAAAGCTGCCCAATGCATCCAAGGTCATGAAGGCGAAGGCAGAAAAATATCTGGAGCAGGCATGGGAAGTCCACGAGCATGAAGACATGGAACTGATGAAGGAATATTTGCAGCGTAAGCTGGAAGCGGAAGGAATTGATGCTTTGCAGCTGGCCGCAGCCATGTTAAAATATCAGGTAGGGGATAAGGGACATGAGATTCAGATAGATGAGTACTCTTCACGCAGAGGAAACAGCAGAACTGACGGTAACGGCCGCGACGGCCGCCGGGGATACGGACGCGGTGATGACAGAAACCGCAGAAGTATGGGCCGTGGTCATGGAGAGAATAGTGAGCGTACCTCCGGAAGAGGCCGCAGAGGCAGAAAGAGTGAAGGAGACGGCGGGGAGAGCCGCCGCAGAGAGAACCGCCCCAACGGTGATAAGCGTGAACGTAACGGCGGAAGACGTGATGTGCGTAGGGACGGCCACCCCATGGGCAGGGAAAAGAACGGGCGCAGGGAGCGTAAAGGCGACAACAGTTAACAGTGTTTTTGTATAGATGGAGGTGTCTGAACATGAGAGTAGGTATGGGTTATGATGTGCACAGATTGACAAAGGACCGGGATCTAATCATTGGCGGTGTAAACATCCCCTATGAAAAGGGACTTTTAGGACATTCAGATGCGGATGTACTGCTTCATGCCATTTCAGATGCGTTGTTGGGTGCAGCTGCCCTTGGAGATATCGGTAAGCATTTTCCGGACAGCGATCCTGCTTATAAGGGGATATCATCCCTGCTTCTTTTGGAAAAAGTAGGCACCCTGATTGAGGAGAAGGGTTATCTGGTGGAAAATATTGATGCGACCATTATTGCACAGGCACCTAAGATGCGTCCTCATATTGATACCATGCGTGAAAATATCGCAAAGGCACTGCAACTTTCCGTAGAGCAGATTAATGTGAAAGCAACCACCGAAGAGGGGTTAGGATTTACGGGAAGCGGAGAAGGCATCGCAGCACAGGCAATCTGCATGCTTACCAGTCCTTTTGATTTGACGGCTTATCCGGTACAGGACGGATGCAGCGGCTGCGGAGGATGTGATAAAAACCATGAGCAATAGAAAAGGATTTGCATAGTAAAAATGTTTGGTTGACAAAATCAATTTTTTTGCATATTCTTAGATTATCGAAGAAATAATAAAAGCAGGGAACAGGAAGAGTACTTTTCCGGTAGTGGTAACAGAGAGAAGCTGTCATCGGGTGGAAGCAGTTTTAACCATGGGAAGAGGAAGTGCACCTGGGAGCCGGTCCGGGGAACAGAGTATACGGACCCGTGTACACGCGTTAAGTGTTTGAGGGAAGGGCATATGCCTTTTAGTAGAGTGGAACCGCGGATAAATTCGTCTCTAAGTACGAGTTTATCCTTTTTTTATGGCAGGATATAGGAACCTGTTATCCCTGTGGAGGTGCGGTATGGGATTTTTCAAAGTGGTAAAAGAAGAATTTCAAATGATAAAAGAACGTGATCCGGCTATACATTCCGTGTTTGAAGTTTTTTTGTACCCCAGCTTTAAGGTAATGCTTCATTACCGGCTGGCACATGCACTGTATCAGAAGAAACTGTTCTTTCTGGCACGTTATGTTTCCCAGAAAGGCGCCAGGAGGACGGGTATTGAGATTCATCCCGGAGCGCAAATCGGTAAAGGCTTCTTCATAGACCATGGAAACGGTGTTATCATAGGAGAAACCACTATTATTGGTGATAATGTAACCCTGTATCAGGGTGTGACTCTGGGTGGTACAGGTAAGGAACACGGTAAGCGTCACCCCACCATCGGAAATAATGTAATGATCAGTGCAGGAGCCAAGGTGCTGGGATCCTTTACCATCGGAGACAATTCTAAAATCGGTGCGGGAAGTGTGGTATTGTCGGAAGTACCGCCTAACTCTACAGTAGTAGGTGTTCCGGGCCGGGTAGTAAAGAGGAACAATATAGCGGTGGCGCCCCAGGATACTTTAAATCAGGTGGATTTACCGGACCCTGTAAAGGAAGATATTGCTAATCTGCAAAAGAGTAATGCGGATTTGATAGAACGTTTACTTGAGTTGGAAGCACAAATGAAAGAGTTAAGAGCGGAAAGAGAGGAAACATCGGATGAAACTGTTTAATACGTTAACCAAAAAGGTAGAGGAATTCGTACCCAATGTGGAAGGAAAGGTAAATATGTACACCTGCGGACCTACTGTGTATCATTTTGCACATATTGGTAATCTGCGCAGTTATATTATGGAGGATGTACTGGAAAAGGTATTACGCTATGCAGGTTATGATGTAAAGCGTGTTATGAATATCACGGACGTAGGACATTTGTCCTCTGATGCAGACACCGGTGAAGACAAAATGCTTAAGGGTGCCAAGAGAGAAAATAAGACCGTTATGGATATTGCTAAGTTTTACACAGACGCTTTTTTTGCAGACTGTGCAAAATTGAATATTAAGACTCCCGACGTGGTGGAACCTGCGACTAATTGTATCGATGCATTTATCGAGATGATTGAGGTACTTTTGCAAAAAGGCTATGCATACCGTGCAGGAGAGAATATTTATTTTGATACGTCCAGACTGGATACCTATTATGTGTTCGGTAATCAGTCCGAGGAAGAACTGATGGTAGGCGTCCGCGAAGACGTAACCGAAGATGAAAACAAAAAGAATAAAAATGACTTTGTACTATGGTTTACCAAGTCCAAATTTGAAGACCAGGCGTTGAAGTGGGATAGCCCCTGGGGTGTAGGTTACCCCGGATGGCATATCGAGTGCTCCTGCATCAGTATGAAGCACCTGGGTGAGTATATGGATATCCATTGCGGTGGTATTGACAATATGTTCCCCCACCATACCAATGAAATTGCACAGAGTGAGGCATATCTGGGACACAAATGGTGTAATTACTGGTTCCATGTACATCACTTAAATGACCAATCCGGTAAAATGAGTAAATCCAAGGGCGAATTTCTGACTGTATCATTATTAGAGCAGAAAGGCTATGACCCTCTGGCGTATAGACTGTTCTGCCTTCAGTCCCACTACAGAAAACCCCTCGTATTTTCTTATGAGGCACTGGACCAGGCAGCAGGTACTTATAAAAAATTGAAAAAACGTATTCAGGACCTGGAGAGGAGCGGTGCTGCCGATGAAACTGCAGTTGCACAGTATAAGGAGAAATTCGTTGAAATCGTAGGTAATGATGTGAATACATCCATGGGTATTACACTGCTGTATGATGTGCTGAAAGCAGATTTAAGCGGTGTCACCAAGAGAGCCATCGTAGCAAGCTATGATGAAGTGTTGGGCCTGGAATTGTTAAAAGAAGCAGTTGCGGAAGCAGGCGATGTGGATGCGGAATTGGAGGCTTACGTGCTGGGTAAAATCGAAGAACGTAAGGTGGCTAAGAAAGAAAAGAATTTCGCTTTGGCAGATGCCATCAGAGATGAACTGTTGGAAAATGGAATTGCCATAAAGGATACGCGAGAAGGTGTTGTATGGGAGAGAATATAACGCTGTTAGAGCAGATTAAACAGAGCTTTGATTGTAAAGAGCAGGATATACGGAGCTATTCCCCCCTGACATTGGCATACATAGGGGACGGAATATATGATTTAATCATCAGAAGTGTGGTTGTAGAGCGGGGGAATTGCTCCGCCAACAGTTTACACAAAAAGACCACCAGATATGTCAGTGCCGTAGCACAGTCCGGGATGATACAGGCGCTTTTTGACGAGCTTACCGAAGAGGAACAGGCGGTATATCTCCGCGGCCGCAATGCCAAGTCCTATTCTGCGGCAAAGAATGCCAGCAGGGGAGAATATCGCAGGGCTACCGGTTTTGAAGCATTGATAGGTTATTTGTACCTGCAGAACCAAACAGAGCGTTTGCTTTATCTGGTAAAAAAGGGAATTGAACTGGTAGGAATGGAACTGTAAGGACCGGAAACGGTGCTATAGTGAATGTTTGTGTGCAACAAAGCGAGAGGAAATATACAGATATGGAAAAGGAAAAGAATGTGTCCGGAATACGTGAATTTACCATAGAGGGCAGAAATGCCGTTATTGAAGCATTCCGCTCCGGCAAGACCATTGATAAAATATTTATCCTGGACGGTTGTCAGGACGGACCGGTATCAACCATCAAGAGAGAAGCAAAGAAGCATGATACCATGATAAAGTATGTGACAAAGGAACGGTTAGATCAGTTGTCAGATACAGGGAAGCACCAGGGTGTCATTGCCTATGCCGCTGCTTATGAGTATGCGGAAGTGGAGGATATCCTGGAGAAAGCCAGGGAAAAGGGTGAGCCTCCCTTCGTTTTCCTTCTGGATAATATAGAGGACCCGCATAATCTGGGAGCCATTATACGTACCGCTAATCTGGCAGGTGCTCACGGAGTGATTATTCCTAAGAACCGTGCGGTGGGACTGACCGCAACGGTGGCAAGGACCTCTGCAGGAGCCCTGAATTATACTCCGGTTGCCAAGGTGACTAATCTGGCCAAAACCATCGAAGAGTTAAAGAAGGAAGGGCTTTGGTTTGTGTGTGCGGATATGGGCGGCACCACCATGTATCAGTTGGATTTAAAGGGACCTATAGGACTGGTAATCGGTAATGAAGGCGAAGGCGTGGGCAGACTGGTGAAAGAGAAGTGTGATATGATAGCATCCATACCCATGAAGGGAGACATTGATTCCCTGAATGCATCCGTGGCAGCAGGCGTACTGGCTTATGAAATTGTCCGCCAGCGTTTGGGATAGGCATATGTTTTAAGCAAAGAGAACCTTTAGTTGTAGAGGAGAGGAAGGTATGGCAGGCAATTATGAAAGCTATCAGCGTTATTCTGACGAAGAACTGATAGACAGACTGCGCCAGGGCGAGGAGGATATCATGGAATATCTCTGCGCTAAATATAAAGAATCGGTCCGCCATAAAGCCCGCAGTATGTATATATTGGGCGGAGAGACTGAGGACCTGATACAGGAGGGGATGGTAGGCCTGTTTAAAGCGGTGAGGGACTATGACTGCGGACGGGATGCAAGCTTTGCCACTTTTGCAGATTTGTGTGTGAGCAGACAGATGTATACTGCGGTACAGGCAGCAGGAAGGCAGAAGCATGTGCCTTTGAATTCCTACATTTCTCTGTATGCAGACGGCAGCAGTGAAGGAGACGACGGGAATCTGGAAATACTGGAGCGCCTGGAGGACAGGGAAAAGACTAATCCGGAGGAACTGTTTTTGGATAAAGAGAGACTGGAAGATATGGAAAATATGATCAGCCGGGAACTTAGCGGATTTGAAAAACAGGTGCTTGATTTGCATCTTACCGGGATGAACTATACGGATATTGCCAGAGTGTTGGGAAGGGATTCTAAGTCCACGGACAATGCGCTGCAGCGTATCCGCAACAAACTGAAAAAGATTTTTTGATGACATATTTTGTAAAAAGGGCGGTTTTATCGCCCTTTTCATTTTTTTTTAATAATTTATGAGGTGTACGCTGATTGAATAAATGGCAATTGCGTCGTATAATGTATTGCAAGTTAGTGTGTGCGGATAGTAGAAAGGTAGAATGTATGATATCCAGATTTAGTGTAAAGAAGGCATATACGGTATTGGTGGGCGTGGTGCTGGCCATTGTGTTGGGGGTGGTTTCCTTTATGAAGATGACCACGGATTTATTGCCCAATATCAGCCTGCCCTATGTCATTGTAATGACTACTTATCCCGGTGCGGGCCCGGAAACGGTGGAGTCTGCCGTAACTCAGCCCATAGAAGCAAGTATGGCTACCGTCAGCAATATTGCGGGTATCAGTTCCACCTCCAATGAAAACTACTCCATGGTTATTTTGGAATTTTCCCAGACAGCTGATATGAATGCGGTTTCTCTGGAAATCAGGGAAAATCTGGATCAGATTACTTCTAATTGGGACGAATCCATCGGAAATCCCATTATTATGAAACTGAACCCGGATATGTTGCCTGTTATGGTGGCAGCAGTGGGTGTGGAAGGCATGGATTACAGTGAGATCAGTACCTATGTCCGTGAAACCATTGTGCCCGGCCTGGAAAGTATAGAAGGTGTAGCCAGTGTAAGTGCCAGCGGATTGTTGGAAGAGTCTGTTAACGTGGTTATCAGACAGGAGAAGATAGATAAAATCAATGAAAAAGTATTTGCAGCCATTGATGCAAAGATGGAAGAGGCAGAAAAAGAACTGGCGGACGGTAAAAAGGAAATCCTGGACGGACAGAAAGAACTGGATGACGGCAAGGCGGAGATTTCCAAAGGACAGGATGAACTGGATAAAGGTAAGGATGAATTGGAAAAAGGTAAGGCCGAGCTGGAAAAGAAAAAGAACGAAACCTTTGCACAGCTTGCTAATACCAAAAAGGATTTGTTAACAGCCAAAGTAAATCTGGAGTCCTATAAGGTCAGTCTTACTACCAATCTGACATTAGTAGAGACCCTGGAGGAAGAGATAAAGAAACTGAGTGGTTCAGGGAATGGCGGAGAAAGTAATACTCCGTCCGTTCCGGAAGATGACACGGAGAGTTCTTCTGCTTCGTCTGAGGAGACAACAGAGAGTTCTTCTGCCTCATCTGAAGAGACGACAGAAGGTACTGAGGGTAACACGGAAACAGAAGCTACAGACAGTGGGAGTGATACGGAAAGCGGCACTGCAGACGAAGCGGAAAGCGGTGTGGCCACTGTGGATGAAATGGCATCGGAAGGTGATGAGGAAGGCTCCGGAGAGGAAAGTGCCGATGATTCTGCATCCGAAAGTGAAAGTACAGCACCTTCTTGGCCGGATATGGGTGATTTATTGCCAGGAAATGACACTTTGGACCGTCTTGAGGAGCTGCTTACACAGCTTGAGGAACTGACTCAGGGGCTGGACCTGGAGGAGTATAAGGCCGGTGTGAACGGCGCCATTAAGGAGATCGACAAGAATCTGGTAACTGTTAACAACGGCATGATAGAGCTGGAACGCGGCATGATGGTTGCGTCCAATGAATTTGCAAAAGCAGAAGCACAGATGCTTCTCGGTGAATTGCAGACCACACAAGGACAAATGGAGCTGGATAAGGCGTTAGAGCAGTTAAAGGCAGGGGAAGAACAGCTGAAAGAAGCTCTGAAGCAGATTGAAGAAGGGGAGAAACAGCTGGCTGACTCTAAGGTAACCGCATATGACAGCGCAGATATGACTAAGATTGTGACCCCTGAGATGGTGAGCGGTCTGTTAATGGCCCAGAATTTTTCCATGCCGGCAGGGTATGTTACCGAGGAAGGTGTGGATTATCTGATCCGTGTGGGTGATAAGCCGGAAAGTGTGGAGGATTTACAGAGTCTGCCTCTTTTAAATCTGCATATGGATGGTGTGCCCGTGATTACACTGGCAGATGTGGCGGATGTATTCTATACGGATAATTCTGCTGATATTTACACCAATGTAGACGGCAGTGCGGGAGTTATTCTGAACATTCAGAAGCAGACCGGATTTTCAACCGGTGCCGTTTCGGATATTTTGATAGAGCGTTTTGAAGAAATGATGGAAGAGGATGAAAAGCTTTCCATCATTACCCTGATGGATCAGGGAATCTTTATTGATTTGGTAATGGATTCCATTATCAGCAGCGTAGTATTCGGATTTTTCCTGGCGGTATTGGTACTGATTGTATTTTTAAAGGACTGGCGTCCTACTATGGTTATTGCATGTTCCATTCCCATCAGTTTGGTTACGGCGATTGTATGTATGTATTTCAGCGGGGTGACACTGAATGTAATCTCCCTGTCCGGTCTGGCACTGGGTATCGGTATGCTGGTGGATAACTCCATCGTAGTTATTGAAAATATATACAGACTCCGAAGTGAGGGGTATTCCATGCGTGAGGCTGCCATTAAAGGCAGTAACGAAGTGGCAGGAGCCATTATGGCATCTACGCTTACTACTATTTGCGTATTTGCACCCATCGTGTTTACGGAGGGTATTACCAGACAGTTATTTGTGGATATGGGCTTAACCATTGCATTCTCACTGCTTGCATCCCTTTTTATTGCGCTTACGGTGGTGCCGGCCATGGCTTCCAGAGCACTTACTTCTACCAAGGAGCAAAAAGAAGGTAAGTTCTACAAGGGATTGCTGAATGTATACAAGAAGTTCTTGGAATGGGCACTGCGTTTTAAACCGGTGGTATTCCTGGTGGTTATTGTACTGACGATTGTAAGTTTCCTGTTGGCAGCTACAAACGGTACTGCATTTATGCCGGAAATGGATTCTACGCAGTTGACTGTAAACGTACAGCTGGGAGAAGAGGCTACCCTTGCACAGACCGGTGAATTGACAGATACCGTAGTAGAGCGTTTGTTAGAGATTGAGGATGTAGCCAATGTAGGTGCTATGTCCGGCGGCAGCGGCGGCATGGATCTGCTGGGTGGCGGTGGTGCAGTGAATGCATCTACCATCTATGTGGTAACCCATGAAGAAAAGCAGTACAGTAATGAAGAACTGGCACAGATGATTATGGAGAAAACAGCTGACCTGGATGGTGAAATCAGCGTGCAGACCTCCAATATGGATATGTCTGCCCTGGGTGGCAGCGGTATATCCATACAGATACAGGGCCGTGATTTGGACAGATTGAAAGAAATTGCAGCAGACGTGGCAGAGATTGTGGCGCAGGTGGAAGGTGTTACCGATGTAAATGACGGTATGGGCGAAGCCGACGAAGAACTTCGTGTAATCGTAGACCGTAATAAGGCTGTGGATTACGGACTTACCGTGGCACAGGTATTCCAGGAGGTATACGCCAGACTGGCCACGCCCGGTTCGGCGACTATACTTCAGTCTGCTGACAAGGAATACAGTGTTTATGTAATGGACGGTGAGGATATTGCCCTGACCAGAGAATTGGTAAAGGAACTGAGTATCACAGGTACAGACGAGGAAGGCAAGAGTGTGGAGGTGCCTCTTTCTGAGTTGGCTACCTTTGAAACCACAAAGGCGCTCAGCAGTATCAACCGTTCCGAGCAGAACAGGTATATTGCAGTAAGTGCAGCCATAGCAGAGGGTTACAATGTAGGTCTGGTGGCACCTGAAGTAGAAAAGGCACTGGATTCCTACAAAGTGCCTGCCGGCTATAAGCTGGTATTCTCAGGTGAAAATGAGATGATTAATGAGGCAATCGGCCAAATCGGGCTCATGCTGTTACTGGCCCTTGTATTTATGTATCTCATAATGGTGGCACAGTTCCAGTCCCTCATGTCTCCGTTTATGATTATGTTTACCATACCCTTGGCGTTTACGGGCGGTTTCCTTGGATTATTTATATCCGGCAGTGAAATCAGTGTAATTGCTTTAGTAGGTTTTGTTATGCTGTCAGGAGTTATCGTTAATAACGGTATCGTATTGATTGACTATATGAATCAGCTGAGAGAGCAGGGAATGAGCAAACGGGAAGCAATCATCAACGCCGGCATTACCAGACTGCGTCCCGTGCTGATGACGGCACTGACCACTATCATGGCATTGATAACCATGGTATTCGGAAAGGACATGGGTGCGGAAATGGGCCGCCCTATGGCGATTGTTACCATTGGCGGTCTCACATACGGTACTTTGCTGACATTGATTGTAATTCCCTGTATTTATGATTGCTTTATCAGGGAGAAGAAACAGGACGAAGTATATATTTTTGAATGTGAAGAGCAGGAATAATAGGTAATATTGAACCTTGTCAAATTGTTTGAAAAATTTGCAAAAGTTTTGTTGACAAAATGCGAATCATTTGTTAATATAGTCTTCGGTGATTGCGAAAGACACCTTTCAAGATCAGGCTGCTGTGGCTCAGTCGGTAGAGCGTCGCATTGGTAGTGCGGAGGTCACGGGTCCGATTCCCGTCAGCAGCTCGCTTAGAGAATCTCGAAAACCTTGTAAAACAAGGCTTTCGGGATTTTTGTTGTAAGAAGTTAAATGTGGTATAATGGAATTTAAATTTAGCGGAAGCTATTTCAAATGGGAATATTTGATGGACTTATCCTGTAGATTATAATATCACAAGTAAATACGGAGTAAACTGCCGCCGGGTAGTGGATGTGTAAAGCATTCGTCTGTACATCGTTAGGTCTTTGAAGATGTACATGCGGATGCTTATTTTTTGGAGATTGTTGTGATGAAGTTAAAGAATTATTTTACAAAAGGAGAGATAGGCCTTTGGATTTTTTCAGTACTGCTGATTGTTATTTCGTTCTGCCTTTTTGACAGAACATATTTTATGACATTATATGCATCGCTAATTGGTGTGACATCTTTAATTTTTAATGCGAAAGGGAATCCGTTTGGACAGTTGCTTATGGTTCTGTTCAGCCTGCTGTATGGACTGATTTCATACACTTTTGCTTATTATGGAGAGATGATCACTTATCTGGGTATGACTATGCAGATGGCTGTATTTGCGCTTATAGCATGGCTTAGGAATCCTTACAATGGTAACAGGTCTGAGGTTAAGGTAAATGAAATAAGCAAGAAAGAATGCATATTCATGTGGGGCGGAACGGCTGCAGTTACTTATATGTTTTATTTCATTTTGGCGTATTTTAATACGGCCAATATCATTCCAAGCACCCTCTCTGTTACAACAAGCTTTCTGGCAGTGTATCTAACTTTTAGAAGAAGTCCGTATTTTGCACTGGCATATGCTGCCAATGACGTTGTTTTGATTGTGCTATGGGTATTGGCGAGTGTGCACGATGTAAGATATATTTCAGTGGTAGTATGTTTTGCGGCATTCTTTGTGAATGATATATATGGATTTATGAGCTGGAGAAAAATGAAACTCAGGCAAAGGACGGGTGAATAAAACAAAAGTTTTCAGTTTTTTTTAAAACAGGAAATTAAATATGGTATAATGAGCCTTGCAGAGCTCTTTGCGTGCACAAGGAGCTCTATAAGGCGAATGCCTGCACGGAGACGTCAGTCGACGTGGTATAATGATGAGGTGGTTGTCCCTGATGGGAAGTAGAGGGCATTTGGAACTATGAATAGGCAGGTGTGATTTCATGAAAAGAATACTTGTGATGGATGAAAAGAATTATTCTCCTGATTTAGATGAAATATATCGCGTGGCTGTAAGGGGTATTATTTTTATAGACGGTAAGCTATTGATGATTGAAGATGATTTCGGGGAAGTTAAGCTGCCCGGTGGCGGAATAGATAGCGGAGAAGATGACTATCGGGCGTTATTGCGTGAAGTAAAAGAAGAAACGGGCTACGATGTGATTCCGGAATCAATCGTACCTTTTGGAGAAATTGAAGAAAAGAGACTATCAGTATATGAACCAATGATATGGCATCAGATCAGCAGATTGTATTTCTGCGATGTATATCCGGCAAAAGGGATGTGTGATTATACGGATAATGAGAAAAAATATGGTTTTAAGCAGGTACTATATACCTTGGAAGAGGCATTGGAAAAAAACAGGGTAATGCTGGAGAAAGAAGGTAAACAGGCTTGGAATCAGAGAGAATATAAAACGTTATTACTGATACGTGACCATTTACAGAAGGGTCATGTATAGATTTGAAAGGATGATAAAATGATTAAGGCAGTATTTGCAGATTTTTACGGTACCATTGTATTTGAGGACGGAGAGAATGTTGCTAAGATTAGCGACATGATTTTTAAAACCGGTAATGCACAAAGTGCGTCTCAAGTGGGTTCTTATTGGTGGAACAGTTTTAAAAGTTTGTTTGAGAATGCTTATGGTGAGAGTTTCAGAACCCAGAGGGATCTTGAGATGCAGTCTCTTATGGATACCATTGAGCATTTTTGCTCATCGGAGGATGGCATA
>JAFXEW010000039.1 GCA_017513625.1 Lachnospiraceae bacterium
CCTTGGACTAGTGCTGTCCGGAAGCGTATCTGTAGAAAATGATGATATATGGGGCAATAAGACCATCCTGGATAAGATCGGTGTTGGCAATACCTTTGCAGAAAACTACGCCTGTCTTCCCGGAGAGCCTCTGATGGTGAACATTGTTGCCGCGGAAGCTACGGAAATATTGTTTCTGAACACGGAATATATGCTTAGGGTATGTTCCCGGACCTGCGGGTTCCATAACCGTCTGATCCATAATATGCTGACCATTTCTGCACAGAAAAACCTAAATCTTTCCAGAAGGAGTCTTCACACCGGTCCGAAAACCATTCGCGGAAGGCTTCTGAGTTATCTGTCCCATCAGGCCGTTCATCACGGCAGCCGTGAATTTGACATTCCGTTTAACCGACAGCAGCTTGCGGATTATCTGAACGTTGACCGCAGCGCCATGTCCAATGAACTGAGCAAGATGCAGAAGGAAGGACTGATTATTTCAGAACGGAACCACTTCCGCATCCTGAATATGGATTTCCATTAATTATAGGCACTGCACTCCACGGTGACTTTCTCACTGCCGTTTTTTCAGAAGAATGCTATGATAAAGAAAAAACGGAGGGATGCTTATGTCCAGCCTCAGCAAAAAGGAATATCTGAGCCTTAAGATGCCCACTGAAGAAGCACCGCTCAGTGATCAACAAAGAATCGTCCTCGCCCTGAAAACCTTAGGGTACGAACTTGTTAACCTTTTGCCGCATACTCGTCAATAACCTGACGATACTCTTCTTTGCCTGCACCAAGCCATGTGTTGATATCTAAATTCACATACTCGTATTTTTTCATCGCAATCACTCCTAAATAAAGTGGGCTTACTTCTCTTTTTTATCTTTCTTTGTATTCTTGGCATCTGAGATCAACGAACCTACAAGTAAAATGATACCGAGTGTAAAAAGCAAACATCCAATAGTGGTATCCAATGATCTGGCCCAGAAACCAATTAAGCAGCCACCACATGCAGCACAAAAATTCCGAAAATACTTTTTCATGCAATCATCTCTTTCATGAAATATGAATTTGTAGGATATCTGAACTTTTCATATATCAATACAACTCCATAACACTCAATAATACTCATATTTCAAAACTTTTCCGATATGTAAATCCATGCATTTCCATGCAGTTTCATGGCAAATTGGTGCGGTAGTTTTGAAGAAATCACACTTGGAAATGGGTTCATCACGACACAAATAATATAATAAGCAGCCTGCAATTGTGCGTCATACGCACTGTTGCAGGCTACTTTTACTTATTTCTTGCAGCTATATTTCGCAATACTATTTTGTTGCCAGTTCCTTCAGCACTTCAGCCAGCATATTGTTACCCTGCTCAAAGCAGGCAACAGCATCCATGACCTTCTGATAAGATGCATGGCTTCCGGCTTCGTCCAGCTTCACAGCCAAGTCTGCCAGTTCCTTTGCATGGGCTGCATTATGGCCGGTCATGTACTTCATCAGAGCCAGCAGTTCCTCCATGGGAGTATGGTTGTGATGATGATTGTGTTCATGGGTATGTGTATGATACTGATCATGGAAATGATGTTCGTGCATAGTTTCTGTCTCCTTTTCCTTTGTCACATTTATATATTCCTGCCGGGACAAATCATAAATCCTGTCGGCAATTCTGTTCGCCACATGCCAGTTGTGGGTCACGGCAATGATGCCCATGTTCCTCTTTCTGGCTTCCTCAAGAACCACATTCCAGATCTGAGCCTGGGTGATCAC
>JAFXEW010000040.1 GCA_017513625.1 Lachnospiraceae bacterium
ATCTAGTCCCTCCCTATATGCATCCATATAAGACAATTTATTTCTTTTTTCATTTAAAGCATCTAAATCGGCATTTATAATCTCTAATGATTGCTTTAATACACTCAATGAAATGATACTTTTACTTTTTTCTAATACTTGGATAGTTTTTTGACACTCAGATATCCTATCATTTATTACACTTCTTTTAGTAAGTAGTATTTCGCTATATATCTGAAACAAAAAACAATATATCAAATCATATGTATCATTTGTTGTCATGATTGGCAAAAACTTTATAATACTCTCTTCTGCAGTATTATCCAATCGAACAAATTTAGGAATAAGCTGTCTAAATGAAGGCTTATCTTCCATCAAATCAAAGACTATTCTCTTTAACTCATTCCAAAATTCATTTTCATTATATGCTTCATCAAAAATATATTTTTTCCCTCGAGGGAACAAATCTCTTTTTATAATATATTCCTTCTCATCTGTTCCCACTAATATCAATTCTGCCTGTACCTTATTCTCAATCAAAAAAGTCTTTATCTCTGCATTTTCACTTCGTGTATCAGAATCATAATACAACACTTTAGTTGATTTTGCGCCTAAACATAAATCAATAATTTTTATTGCTGTAGATTTACCAACACTATTACCACTTTCCCACATATCCTTAGGTGTGTTATCAACTATCAGACTAAGTCCTTTTTCATTAAATGTAATCTCTCTAATAACCTCCTCAGAAGGTTTAGTCTTGCGTACTATCAACTTTTTTATCTTCATAATACACCTTCCCTTCCTCAATTCTTACTAATGACAGTAAAAACAACCAATCTAATGCATAATACATAAAATCCACATGAATCTTTTGCTCTAATTCATTTTGTATTTCTTGCAATAGTTCTTCGATTGCTATAACCCTCACTTGCTCTAAAAACTTTATTAATACACTGCCCAAATAGTACAAAGACATATCCGGTTCTCTTTCAATATTTACAATCATAATGGTTTCTCCAATATCTTGCATTCCATAAAACAATAACAAATAAAACATGTGATTCCGAGTTCCAAATCTTCCTGATATATTCTCCCCATTTCTCCTGATTCCTGAATCACACGCAATATTCTTTCTCTGACTAAATTTATAATTCTATCCGAATTAACACGTATAATGTCTATTTCCGATTTTTCGGTATCATTATTTTCTAATAACACCTCACCTTTTGCATACAAGTACCACATATGTACACATTTAAGAATTTTGGCTTTCCCGCCAATATTTGAATCATCATATGCATTCAGATAATTTTCACATGTTAAATAATAAGCCGAAAATTCTTTTATAACATCTCTATACGCTACCACACCATTATATTCAATTTTATCATCCGGCCTATATTCGTGCATATCGGCTTCTCCAGTAGAGTATTCTTCTTCAGCGCAAGCATTTCCTAGCGACTTGATTAAACTGGAAATAAGAGATGGTATTTTAATAACTTTTTGCAAATTAACATAAATGTTTCCAGAATTATTTGCTACCATTACGCCCGAATTTTCACCATTATTTTCAACACTGTATTTATCATTTATCATGAATGAATTTCTCCTGTATTAATGCCACTCATTACACCCGAGTTTTTTCCTTTATTAATAACTTCTACTTCACCATTATTTGCCACGTTACGACTTTTTTCTTCTTTTACTTGATTTAGTATTTTTTTCGCTTCATTTTTAGCAGCAACGGCAACTATTGTAGAAATCACTGTTGCCACAGTCCCTATTACAGTTAAAATAAGTGTCCAATCCATAATCCTTCTCCTTTTCACTTTTTTCTACCAATCTTACTAAAATCCACCATGCCACAGCCCAGATCCTCAATTTCCTGTCATAAATTTGGTATAAAAATCCTCTTTCAAACTCCCAGAACCCTTGATTTTCCTACATTTTTCCAGAAAAGCAACTTCTTGCCGTGGCAAACACAACCATTCACAAAACATACTTCTAATGTGCCAAATTATTTATATTTTTAATTTGTTTCATTTTATATGTATTGGCATATCTTGGCTTAAACGCATCATCTTTCTTTTCTAATTGTATCGCTATTCCATACGTGTTAGTTGGCTTGCGCATCGCAAAGAAGCCCTCTATCAGAATTAGATTTGCTTCTAACAACCTGCCATACTCTTCATCCTTCAAAAAAATACCCAGTCCCATCACAACTTGATTATTCATATTCATTTTGGTGTAGTGCTTATCATTTAGCCACCCATTTATTTTTATGCATAAGTTGTTATCTGTTCGAACAGAAAAACATCTGGCATAAAATTCACTATATATGTTTTGGTCATTGCTTTGTAAACAGATTTCTATTTCGAAGACTTTCCCGCTATAATCGTTAGAATTTAAATATGCATAATTATTCTCTTCTAATTCCGAATATCCACGCTTTTTACTTTCAATATAGTTTCCTACATACGCATTACAGCCGCCCACTACCATAGCACTTGTGGCATTAGCTTGCATAGCAGGCAACTGAAAATCAAATAATGTGATATTTGAATCTAACATATTTCTCCTCTCTATTTCACATACTTATCCCTAACATATTTATTAATATATTCGTTTAACCCTTCTCCGTTTTTAGCCATTACTTTCATTAACTCAACTGCTTCTTTACCGGCACTTGCATATGAGTATGTATAGAGCCTCACCGTCTTCTTAAATTCGACCATAATATAGTCTGTCCCAATTTCATATGACTCTACGCCTGAATCTCCTCCTAAATTTTTATATATTTGCATAAATATACCCTCGCTTTCTGTTTTGTTTTTCTCCCTCCATCCTACCGTTCTTCAGCTTGCATTACTACAGACTTTGTGTATGTGTATTCCCGTTTTTGTCAAGTGTCGACAAATCTCCATAACTGTCAGCTCCAACCCGGTCTGTATCATGCAAAAACACCCGAATGCCAGGGTCTTCCTGTATTCGGGTGTTATTATGCATTGGCACATTCAAATTGCCTGTTAATATATATCTTTTTAAACTGATTCATTTTGCGATAGGATATATCAATATCATCACCGTTACTCAGGTACACGATTCTGTCATCAATGCGTATTATTTCATCCAAGTTAACGATATATACATTGTGACATCTGCAAAAACAATTATCCGGCAACATATTCTCTATTTCCTTCATGGTATTACTACACTTAACGGCGCCCTGTCTGGTATGTACCACAACATAATGCTTTTCTGTTTCTACGTAAATGATATTTTTTAATGTAATTTTTCGGACTCCGTCTCCTATTACATTTACTTTGATTTTCTGATTACGCCCTAATACGGTTTTTGCTGAAGTAATAGCCTCTTCTACTTCTTCCAGTTGAAGCTTGTCTATGTATCTGAAAGCATTCACCATATATCCCTTGCGACTCATTTCAATATGCGTTGTCAGAATTATAAATATACCATCTGTCGCTCTTTCCTTTGCCCTGATAATCGTTTCAAATCCATCCAATCCCGGCATCTCAATATCGACAAAAGAAATATCATAGCATTCTTTGCTTTCCAGATATTCTTCGCCATTTGAGAAAAACTCCATTTCAATCTCTTGGTCTTCATCACACCTGACTATTTCAGCACGAACTCGTTCCTGCCAATCTATTTCATCATCCACAATTGCAATTTTCACAGTATCACTTCCTTACTATTCAAATACTATTATTAAACAATATCGTTAATACAAATAATCCAGCCTGCACGTCGATATCGAATATACCATTGTATTTCTTAACACTATCCTTTATATTTTCCAGCCCGTATCCATGATAATCCGTATCCTCTTTTCGGGTTTTCCATTGGTTATTATTGTTATGTGATGTACTGTCAAATGAATTCTTGACTACAATAATAATATTTTTGTCATTATACCTGCACTCAAGTGATATATACTTCTCTTCGGTCGTAATCGCCGCCTCATACGCATTACTTAATATGTTTGAAAAAATAGTACATAGGTCGAACGCATCAATTGCACAATCTGCCGGCAATCTTCCCCGTACATCCATCTTAACATCATTTTGCTTGGCCTTTGCATAATACTGATTAATAATGGCATCCACAATGCCATTTTGCACCGTAACCAAATTACCAAACGTATCTATCTTCATGTGTATTTTTTCAAGGTAACTATTTATCCCTTCATATTCGTGGTTAATGGCCATGTGAGAAATCGTCTCCATATGGCTCCGCAAATCATGCCGAAACTTCCTTGTTTCTTTCTCCCTGTTCTCCAAATACTCATAGTGACTTTTTTGCTCATTCAGATATTTATCTGTTATGGCCTCTTTTTCCTTGTAAACATTTCGTTGAGTAAAAAGTAAGATCACTGCAGCCAACTGAATAAAAATCCCTATTATCACAAACACAACCGCCAGCAGATATATGTTTCTGTTCCTTGTCAAATTCAACTCTGTATTCATGAATTCTACAACTGTGACAACCAATGTATCTGCCAAAAGAAGAAGTGTAAACAAAAACAAATTAAATATTCCTATTGAGTTCATCCCTGATGCAGCATTTTTCTTGTATGTCCTCCCTACAACATAGACCAATGACAAAGAAACAACCGAAACACATATATTTTTAAATATTCTGCCATCGGTACCCAACAAGTCCATAGACACATCATACAAAACAGCAATCATCGTATCTATCATAGATAATGCCAAGACAGCCCATACTAATGCCTTTAACACATCATATATCTTCTCCTCATATAACAGAAATGATAATATCACTAAAATAATGATATATAATATGGTTTCTAACACTTCATTGTCATATAAATAAATGAATGTCGATATACCGCATACAGCACACCCAAGTAGTGTCAACCATATCTTCTTATGTTCTACCTGTCTTTGGTGAAATGCAAAAAACATATTGCACAAAACTGCAACCTTAACAAGATGCAAAATATCTGCTAACACATAAATAAAAAGTGCCATTTTCCCCTCCCAAATAAAGAATTATTTGTTATATAAAATATAACAAATATTCTTTACTTAGGGAAGGAAAAACTACACCTTCTTATACACCAAAGAAGAAGTACACAATTAAATCATGTATTTTTGTAAGCACTATTTATCCTTTCCGTATATACTTATGTATTATCCGGATAAATTCATAATAACTGCCTACCAAAATATATAAATAGATTTTGCTTAACCGTATATGTTTTTTCGGTAACTGAATAGTTTATATAGTCCCGCCACTATCTTCTTTTACGCATAAATAAAGCCGCTGTTTTCACCGCGGCTTAATCTGCATTTATATACTTCAAAATTCACAGACTTAAATTAACGTCTGCATTAATACTACAAGGATTCCATTTCACCTAAAATCATTCAAGAATAAACTCTCCATGTCATACATTTAATATATCACCTCACCTTATTCTTCCCCCATCCCGGAAACCACCTGGTTCCGGCCGCTTTCTTTTCCTTTGTACAGTTTAGCGTCTGCTTCTTTTACTAATTCGTCCAGGGATTTATCAGGCTCGTAAATAGCCAGTCCGATGGTCACAGTGACTTTGATTTCGTTGCCGCCATATATGATTGTATTGTCTGCTATACGTTTTCTGATTGTTTCAAAGAGCTCCGTGATATCTTCTTTATTTCCGTTATAGCCGCAGACCACCAGGAATTCTTCGCCTCCCCAGCGGCTTGGCTGGAACGCTTCATTCTCTGCTTTTTCGTCGTTTAGTATATTGGCAAGTGCTTTCAAGACCTCGTCCCCGGCATCGTGCCCGTAGCTGTCGTTGATATTCTTAAAGTAATCCACATCCAGCATCGCAATGGCAAACTGTTCTCCGGCAGCCGTTTCAATAAGCATTTTTAATACCTGTATGATCTGCCTGCGGTTACACAGACCGGTCAGATGGTCCTTATTGGCCATGTCATAAAGCTCGCTCTCCAGTTTCATTACCGTGTCGGAATAAATGGCGATATACATGATCAGAAAGGCAAAGCCTGCCACCGTATTACCCACGTAAAACATATTGGAGATAATATTATTTCCCAGTACATAGACCGGCGGGTTATTATAGGTCCAAAACCGGAGAATGATATATATGATCACATTTGCGGCGCCCAGCCAAATGGTTCTCTTCCTTACTTTTTTGCTGTGTACCACAAAATAATCCGAAAATACCAGGGATGCCACGAATCCTATGCAGTAATGCTGAAAGCCATACTCCCAGCCCAGGCACACGATTGAAAGCATCATAAACAAGTAGATTTCCGCAAATACTATGAATACATATGCCCAGGTTTTTCTTCTGCGCAAAAGCTCAAAGCATAATACATAGATTATGATGCTAAAGCAGTTAAAATAAAATAGTATGGGGGCCTTATACAGATAGAAAAGTATCCCAAAACTAATATGGCACAACAGCAAAATACAATTTACCGCTATTGTTCCGCATAAAACGGACTTTTGTACTTTTTCAGGCACATCCTGCATTACTCGACCCATGTCAATCTCCTTTCAAAGAGCTTCTTCTGCAAAGAACTCTTTCCTGTAATCATCTTTCATTTACGGCGTCCAATCTTTTCATAGTGTTTCATTGATGTTTCATTACGGTATATCCAATGCCGTGCTATAGCCGGTATAAATGACGAGGGCCACTGCAAACATAATCAACACAATCACCAGGACCATCCCCCATCTCTGCTCGCTTTTATAGGCCTTCCATTTTTCCCGGGCAGGTGCTGCAGATACCGCAGAGGCTCGCATTTTGCCCTTATTTGCCATTTCAATGTATGGCATGCCCACTTCCTCGCATTTTTGCTTTAGAAGCTGTTTTAGGGCATTTTGGAAGCGTACAAGGGGCATATGCAGGTCAGTGGTCAGTCTTTGGCCCCATAATAGGCCAGGTTCGTATGGCCGGACTCTATCAGGGCCCGTTCCAATAGGGTATGCTTGTAAATCTGATACTTACAGCCATGCTCCCGCAACAGGCGTCTCAGCCGGGTATCCTGTTCTATAGTCAAGCCTCTGTAGCTCACCAGCATGATGGTTCGGGCTGCCGCAATTATTCCCTTGAGCTCTTCTATCAACTCATTTTCAGTTCTTCTCTTCAGCTCCATCTGTATTCCCTCTGTCGTACGCCTTGTCTTTCTTCTCTAAATTGCAAACAACGCAAACAGGATTAGGTAAACCCTGCTTGCGTTGTGATCGTCTTTATCTGGTGAACTGGGAAATGAATTTCCAAGCGTTTTCGTTGGTGTGTCTCCTGCATTCATGTACCTGTCCGCTGACACTGGCAAATGCAGTACGGCATACGCCGTCCTCGCTGTCAAAATAGTGAATAGTGAGGGTAGCATCTCTCTCCTCGTCATACACTTTTTCTACGCGGTCTCCGGATACGCCCCATATAGGGTCTGCCCAATTTTCTTTATCTTCATAGTCCATATCGAATTTAGCCTTGAGACGGTTTACTTCTCCTGCATACCTGATTCTTTCCAATCCGGATGCGCCCTGGAAAGGCAGCTCCGTCAAGTGGGACTTTTCACCGCCAGAGTAGAATATAGGCACGGGCACGGTGGTGTTGATTTCATCAACGTTTGACTGGCCCAGTGGATTGTTCCACACGGGGAAAAGTGCACTGGCAGGTGCCAGACCCGCAAAGACTTCCGGATACTGTTGGAACATATCCCAGGTCTTGCCGCTGCCCATGGAAAAGCCCGTAGCATAGATGCGGTGCTCATCGATGTCATAGCGCTGCTTTAAGTGTTCCAGTACTTCCATAGCCTCCGTAGCGGTTACGTTCTGGTGATTTTCTACGGATACATAGAGGAAACCGTATTTATGAGCCACCTCGTACCATCCGGCCACAAAGGTCAGGTACATGGAAGAATCTCCGCCGCCGTGGAATCCCAGTACCAGAGGCACGGGACCATTGTTAAATATATCGTTGTTGTAGTAAGCGAAATAGCCTACCTTATGCTCTGTAGTGCCCTGGAAGGCGCCTCTGTGGTTGGGTGAGATCTTCACTGTCACACAGCCTGCTTCTTCTGTCATGTCCAGTGCTTCAAAATCCGGCTCCAGCTGTATTTCGCCGCACCACATTTTAAACTTACGTACGAATGCCTTAAAGTCAGCCTGATAGTCCGCTGTATCCTTAACCAGCAGGTTCTCACAGTCCTTAAAGGCTGCATTTATTTCCTCTGAATTACCTACGCTGAGGATAGCAATATCCTTGCGCTCAGGCGCAGGTACCACGCTGAGATTTTCCATGGAACACATGGCAGGTGTGATTTCTCCGGGTCCCCAAAGGTATTCGCCCTTTAAGGTCTTTAACAGGTTCTTTGCCACATAATCTGCTGACGCACCGTAGCTGTAAATATCTGCCCTGAAAATTGCGCCTCTTACAAAATATCCCTTAAACTCACGCTTAAAGAAGTCGTGCATCTCCACAATACCGTCTGCGTACTGGGGATTCATCTTTATCTCCGCAATTAAGGACGCATACAGGTCCTCTGTGGCATTCTTCCAGCCTCCATCACCTGTGGGATATACAAATAATACGCTGGAATCCACCGCTGCCGCTATATCCTTTAATCCTGTCTTATCTGCAAAAGCAATTGCCTCTTCCATGGTCTGTTTGTTTTCTTCAAACACCAGCAGAAGGGGTGCACGGAATCCGTAATTGTTTACCTGTCCGTCAATCTCCGTAGCCGGTACATATGCTTTTAAGTAAAAATTGTCATATGTATGCTCCCAATACTTACCCCCATCGGCTAATCTGCCTACCTGGGGTCTCTCCATCATTCCCACTGTAAATACCTCCTGTTAATCCATTATTTTAGTCTGTGATTTTATTATATCTTCTCTCTTGTATGATACGCTACTTAGCGCATTCCCTATTCGGGCTCCGTAGCCTTCTGCTCCCTGCCCTCCTCTTCTTTCTCTGCACCGGGCTTAGGATTTTCTTTTTCCGGCACTCTGCGGCGTCCTTTGGGTACCCACTGGTCCAGCAGTGCATTTAACTGGCTTCTGTCAAAGGGCTTTGACAGGAAGTCATCAAAACCGTTGGTCAGATATCCTTCCCTTGCGCCCTGGAGCGCATTGGCGGTAAGCGCCACGATGATAGGCCTTGCTTCCCTGTCTGCCAGTCTTTCCCTGATGATCTTGGTAGCTTCCATACCGTCCATCTCAGGCATCATATGGTCCATGAATATCAGGTCATAATCATTCTCCTCCACCATATCAATGGCCTCCCGGCCACTGCAGGCGTCACTGATTTGGAAACGGTAAGAATTCAGCATGGCTTCCGCCACTTTACGGTTAATCAGGTTGTCATCAACCACCAGCACCTTGAAATCTTCACATATGAACAGCGGTCCGTTAGACTCTACACTGTCACGGCGTTTCATAGGCACTTCCTTAACCGTACGTCCATCCTCCACCTTTTGGGGAATGGTTATGATAAACCGGGTGCCTTTGCCGTATTCGCTTTCTACCCGGATATCGCCCTGCATGAGGCTTACCAATTGCTTGGTAATGGACAGACCCAGTCCTGTTCCTTCTATCTTGCGGTTCCGATTCATATCCAGCTGTTTAAAGGAATCAAAAATCGTAGCCAGGTCTTCTTTTTTGATACCGATTCCGGTATCTTCAATCACCATCTTCAGTTCAAAGATATCCCGCTTCAGATAACGGCCCGTTACATCCAGGCTCACGTAACCTTCTTTAGTGAATTTGATGGAATTGTTCATAATATTGATCAGGACTTGCCTGATACGGCCTTCATCACCACGGAGATGATGTGGAATTTTTTCATCCAGATTCATATTGACCTGCAGACCTTTCTGGCCTGCTGCCATCTTAATCAGATTAGTGGTATCCTCCACCAGACACTGCACGTAGTAATCGCTTTCCACCAGTTCCATCTTACCGGCTTCCACTTTGGAAAGATCCAGGATGTCGTTAATGATTGCCAGCAGATTCAGCGCTGCCGTCTTGATATCACAGGCATAATCAAATATCTTACGTCCACGGCATTCTTCAATAATCAGCTCACTCATACCCACCACCGCATTCATGGGAGTACGTATTTCATGGGACATATTGGCCAGGAAATTGGACTTGGCTCTGTTGGCCTCCTCTGCTTTTTCACGCATGATATTCAGCTCTTTGATATACTCGTAAGTACCTGTTACGTCAACGATTAATACAGTATAACCCCGCACATGATTTTCAAAGTCCTTTACCGTACGCATATGTGCCTCATAATGCTTTTCACCAATCAGGAACTGTTCATCCTTCACGCCTTCCAACACATGCACGGGGAAGTGTTCCACTTCTTCTACGGACTGACCTATCCGGATATCCGGAAATACCTTTTTAGCCTCATCGTTAACCATCAGCACTTTCCGGTCTTCATCCAGCGTAATCATGCCATCCCGCAGGGAATTAACCACATTTTCGGTAGCAGTCCTGGTCAAGTCAAAATCGTTACGGTTCCACACAAAAATAACCAGCACAGAGAACAAAAATGCCATGGCCACAGGCGTGGGGTCATAACCTTCAGGAAATACTTTCAACACATATAATATCAATACAACTACAGCAAAAGTTGCTCCCAGAATAATCATCAGCAGTTTGCCTTTTCTTTTGCTGCTGTTTCCCGTTTCCACATTCTTAAAAAGGGTCCACACGGAAATGCCCCATGGTATCAGCGTACATGCAAGCATGTAAAAATAAAATCCCGGGCCGTAGGTAAGCTTCAGGTGCGGATATGCGCCGGCATATATGAATTCCACGTCCTTATAATACAAATGATGGGCCGGACTGCTCCAAACCATAATGATAACCGCCACACCGCACAGTAACAAGATACGCTCTGCCAGCACATGCTCTCTCCGTCCGCAGTAATTCCTGATAAACATCATAAAGAAAATCGCTACGATACTGCTGCCCAGATATTCTATTTTCACCGCCATCATGGCTTCCTCTTCGGACCGTGCAAACAGTTCCAACAGATAGCCGGCGTTGTGCACCAGCTCTGCTATCAAAAAGGATAACATCAGCTTTTGCGCATACGTGGACGAACCACGGTAAAAATATGCTAAAGCCAGAACAATTACTACGATTGCAGCCGCCTGCAATAAAACCAATCCCGTAAACATAGGCTGTTACTCCTTGTCTTTCAGCTTCCCTTTATCCTCTATTACAATTTGAGTCAGGGACTATCCGCAGACAGCCCCTGACAGGTACTTTATCTTAAATATGGTTGGCTACTTCAAATGCATCCCAGATTGCATACATGATATTTGCCACCTTCTTGGCATCTCCCAGCAAATAAATCTCAGGCACATCGAATTCCACTTCATGATACAATGCGTTTTCTTCGTTGTAGCCCACAGCCAGAATCACGCTGTCACACTTAAGTTCCCTAACGCCCTCATCGGTTTCAACAGTCAGGCTGCCATTTGCATACTCTTTTACTTTAGTACTTGTGAGTATCTGCACATTATTGAAAGGCAGTAATGCTTCCAACATGTCTTTATTAGAGTGGCAGATGGGGCCGTTTACCTTCATGATACGGTCCAATGCCTCTACAATGGTTACATTCTTGCCCTGCTGTGCCAGCCAAAGCGCCGTTTCACATCCTACCAGACCGCCGCCTACGATAACAGTGGTATCACCGCTTTCCTTTTCGCCCAGGAGCACCTGTGCGGCTGTATATACCCTGCTGTCATCGCCCAGGGAAAATACCTTGGGAGTGGAACCGGTAGCCATGATAACGGTATCGTAGTCACCTGCCAATATATCCTTGGCAGTCACTTCTGTATTCATATGTACTTCTACCTGCAAGCGGTCCATTTCACTTGTATACCAGCTTGCCAGTGCGATATCATCTTCTTTAAAGCCGGGAGCTCCGCCGGGCCATAAGTTACCGCCCAGCCTGTCCGTCTTTTCAAAAAGAACGGGCTGGTGGCCTCTGATTGCCAGTACGCGTGCTGCTTCACAGCCTGCCACTCCGCCGCCCACAATCAGAACTTTTTTCTTTCGCAATATGGGCTCATATGCGGTTACACGCTCTCTGGCAGCTTGAGGATTTACTGCACAGTTAATCAGGGAATATTCTGCAATTCTTCCCATACATCCTTCGTGACAGGAGATGCAGGGACGAATTTGTTCCACCTTGCCTGCACGCAGCTTATTACAATAATCAGGGTCTGCAAGGAGGGGTCTGCCCAGAGACACCACGTCACAAATACCCTCCTGTACGGCAGCAAGTGCCATATCGGGGTTGTCCATACGGCCGGCACAGAATACCGGTACGTCTACTGCTTCTTTCACCATCTTACAGAAAGGACGATACAATCCCTTCTCCTGATACATAGGTGGATGACTCCACCACCATGCATCATATGAGCCTGCATCCACATCCAACGCATCATAACCGTATTGAGCCAGAAGCTTTGCTGCCTCAATACCTTCTTCAATGTCACGTCCCATTTCTTCAAAGTCTTCGCCGGGAAGTGCTCCCTTTCGCCAGTCTTTGATCATACTCTTTACACTGTATCGCAGTGTTACAGGGAAGTCCTGTCCGCATCTGCTCTTGATTTCTTCTACTACTTCCTTTGCAAAACGAAGTCTGTTTTCCAATGAACCGCCGTATTCGTCCGTTCTTAAATTAAACATGGAAATAGCGAACTGGTCCAACAGATATCCTTCATGCACTGCATGAATCTGGATACCGTCAAATCCGCCTCTCATGGCATTGTAAGCACCGTCACCAAAGGACTTTACGATACTCCTGATTTCTTCCTTGGAAATGGAACGGCAGGTCTTATCCAGCCATCTGTGAGGAATCTCAGAAGGTGCAATGGGCGGGAATTCGCCCAGATTGGTAGGAATGGTTACTCTTCCGAAACCACCTGACATCTGCAGGAAAATCTTTGCTCCGTATGCATGAACACGCTCGGTCATTTCCTTACTGGTTCTGACAAAATGTACAGAATTGTATGTAGACACGGGAATGATGGACTGATTCTGCGTCTCCACCTGCTGGTCGGAAAAAGTAACACCGGTGATAATCAGACCGGTTCCGCCCTTTGCACGCTCCACATAATAGTCAATACCTCTCTGATTCCATCCGCCTTCAGAATCTCCCAGGCCCAGAGGTCCCATGGGTGCCATGGCAAAGCGGTTCTTGATAGTCAGCTTGCCTATCTGCACCGGAGTAAAAAGTTCTCTGTACTTCATTAGTTCTCCTTCCTTTGCAGGTCATCGGGGTCAATCACCTGCCTTTTCTTTAAGTTCTAATTAGTTATCTAATTATATCATATTATCACAAAAATAGAAGCCATTTCCTACAATTCTCTGATTTTTCTGCAACTTTAGTGAAAGCCGATTTTTATTCTGAAACGCAGGATATAATAATACCATTTACGATATCTTCGAATGCAATGAAGCAGTGCTTCTCTTTCCTCAATACTCTGCTGCAACACTTCCTCCGGTATCACGTCGCTACGGTACAGATACTCTTGATAATACTGCATAAATACAAACTCTTCCCTGTCCTCTAACAGTTCGGCAAACTGCTGACTCAGCTTATCCTGCAGTTCGCTGAGTGTTTCATTATCAGCTCTCTTACAACCCAGCTTTTCACACAGCCAGAGATTGCGTCCTACTTCCACCAGGAATTTCTGTTGTGTGGTCATTCGCCTGTAACGCCTTTCTCTAACCACAGAGTCTAACCAAAGTGCCAGGACACCCATAAGGCATGCTGCCACCGCTCCCATAGCCAGAATGCGGAGCCTTTCCTTCCACAGCGCCTTCGCGTCCGTCCCCTCTTCTAAGGACATATCCGGTAATAACTCTTCCTCATCTCTCCAAGGCTCCCACTTCTCTGATACAGACGGCGTTACGTTTTCCTCCTCTACCTGCATTACTTTCCAGCCCTTGTTCCGTATGGTGTAATATCCGGGGGTGGGCTCAAAAGGAATCCAGCCCGCTCCTTCCACATATACCTCCGGCCAGGCGTGTACCATGTCAGAAGTGACTTCCACCTCTTTATCACCTGTCATGGGCACACAAAAGCCCTGTACATAACGTGCGGGATAGCCCAGCTCCCTTGCCAGCAACACAAAGGCCGTAGCAAAATAGGAGCAATATCCTTCCTTCTTTTCCAGCAGGAAATATTCCAAAAAGGCCTCGGGGGTGTCTATTTCTTCGGGATAGGCCCCCGGCGAAGTAGTATATACATAGCTGCCCAGTTCTGTCTCCAGTGCACGCAATTTTTCAATATCATTACTACAGCCTTCATAAATATCATTCAGATATTCTTCCAGCTTCTCCGTGGGCTTAAAAGCCTCACCGTATAATTCCTTAATCTCCGCCCTGTAAGCCTTCAACTGCTCCAGACCGAAAGCCGCATTCCCCTTCATGGAATAGTTTTGGAGCACATTTTCCCAAGCCTCTTCATTATCCGGCTGTATCTGCGCCAGCATAGGATAAAAGTCCGGATTGGATGTATTTAACTGAAAGTAAGTCAAACCATACTCCGTGCCGCTTCCCTTCCTTCCGTCAAACACGATGTCCCTGCCGTCATACATATAAACAGCATCTGATATGCTGCGTAGCTTCATAGGTGCAAACAGACAGGCCGTCCTGAAATGCTCATAAGTAATATTTATCCCGGAAACATACAGATAGTCAGCCACTACAGCCCCTTCCCTGCGTCTTACGGCGTATTCTGTCTCCAAACGGTCAAAGGGCATCTCACGCAGTGTACCCTTATCCGTCTGTATCCAGTCACAGCCGTCAAAACTGTCGTAGGTTTTACCTGTCAGATATATATTCACACGATGACCTTTATCCTTGCGTATGGTCATCACATGGCGTTTATTTTCCACAATATCTCCCGACAGCCCTGCATCCTCTGAAAATCCGGTCATGGATATGCCGAAATCGTCTCCGCCGCCTCTCATGATATTTTCCGCCAAAATCGTCACTCTTTCACTGACATTGGCATATATTTGCCGAAACAGCATCCAGTCATAAGGCCTTTCAGGCATAGGAAGCAATTGCAGTATCACAAAATAAAGTGCCAGAAAAGGTGTGAGCCATAAAATATATTCCCGCCTGTCACGGAATCTTTTCCGTTCCCAGTAACACTGCAGCCTCTCCACATAACACAGCAGTATAAATACCAGTGCAAATACCACCCCCCAGGGAGGGAGCACTTCCCTTCGGAACATACATACCAGCAGTCCCGCCAGTACACCTATGCCGGTAATGTCCCGCAAAAGGGCTCTCTTTTCTGTAAAAACCACCGCCACATAGCCAATCAGTCCCATCCAGACCACCTGCACCAGCTCGTAACCTATATTCAGTTCTTCTTCATAATAAACAAATCCTGCCCGGAGCCATTCTGTATAATCCCTGTAAAACTCCGTAGGTCTGCCCGCCCCCAAAAGGGGAATAATAATCCCCGTAAGCAGTATAAATACGGATATACTTACCAGCTTAATATTGGCCTTACCATAGTTCATACATGCCAAAAGACCGATAGTGATAAACAGTATAAGCAGATGAAATATCCCTGCCTCGGGAATTCCTGCATATCTGCCCACACCGCCCAATAAAAGTCCGGACAGTGTTACTGCATAAAGTACACGGTAGCCAAGGGGATATGTTGTGTTTAAAATCTTTTTAATCATAATATATCCTCCGGATTTCCTTCAATGGGCAGTATCTGTATCTTCAGACGGCTGCTGCTCTGCCCCATATACCGCTCACCACCTCCGTCACTGACGATATACAGCAATATACTGATTCCCTTTGCCGTCATTTCCTCCAGCTGCTGCATAAGCCTGTCTGAAGGTTCATAAGCCACCAGTATCACCGTTCCCGCCTGCCACAGAGTTCCGCCGGTCCACAGACCCTGCAGCAGTCCGGCAAGGCTTCTGCTGCCCGCAAAAGCGATATGGGCCGTATCCTCGTAAAGCATTTCAAACTGGTCCATTCTGTTCACTCTGCGCTCATAAATACTACCCTGGTCCGCATAAACCGTATAGGGAACATTTTTATCCGCAAAAAACACACCCAGCGCCAGCACGGTTTCCAGAATCCTGTTTTCCACCGGCATGTGGATGTACATATCTTCATCATATCTTTGGGTATCGTACAGAATCACAATATCCTGTTTTTGTTCTCCCTGCTGCAGTCTGGTTTTCAGCTTCTGTTCCCTGGCGGACAATGTCCAGTGAATCAGCTTTAACGGATCTCCGTCCATATAATCCCTGGTAATCACATCGGGCTGTACCTGCAGTTCTGCCGTCTCCAGATTACTGATATTGATCACATCCTCCAGACTCTTCATTTCCTGCATATGTACGGTACGGGGATATACCAATGCTTTAATGGTGCCGGGATTCTTATAACGCAATCGGAACAGGCCGAAAAAATCCGTAAGAATCACTTCCCGGATGCCCACCTCATACTCTCCCCTGTACCTGCAGATCATCTTGGTGCGGTACTCGTATCTGTCATCGGGCAAAAGCTCGTACTCTTCATTGTCAGGTATATCCGCCACATAGGACAAGCCCGAAAACATTTTTACCCTGATACTTGCAAAGGCAAAAAAGGTTTCATTAGGAAGTACGAAATAATAGGGCATGGGCCGGCGGCATACGATGGTTCTGCTCTCTATCTCCTGATATATCCTGAATTGTCTGAATACCAGAACCAGGTATATAAGGGACAGTACCGGTATCATGGTAAGCCCCCAGAACAGACCGTAGCTCACTGCTCCGCCGTAATAGGAGATTCCCACCAGGGACAGCACCCATAAAAGTGCAAAACAACATCTGCGTACTATCATAATCCTCTCCTAAACGGGTATCTTGGCTTTTAATATCAGGCTCTTTAACAAAGTGGCCTTATCAGCTTTGGCAATCCTTGCTTCGGAAGTAAGTATCAGCCTATGAGCCAGTACATCTCCCGCCACACTCTTTACATCATCCGGCTTTACATAGTCCCTTTTTTGTAAAAAAGCAGCTGCCTGGGCACTGCGCACCAAAGCCAGCATACCACGGGGACTTACGCCGTAGTGGAAACTGTTTTCCTTTCTGGTCAGTGCCACAATGTCCTGTATATATGCCAGAATATTTTCTTTTACCTCTACCTTGGACACCGCGTCCATCAGCTCCAATATCTCTTCCGGACTGCAGACATTCTCCACCGTATCAAAGGTTTTGCCCTTTAAAAACAGGGACGCCATCTCTATTTCCTGCTCTCTTCCGGGGTATCCTACGGACAGTCGCATCATAAAGCGGTCCATCTGTGCCTCAGGCAGAGGATAAGTACCCAGGAAATCCACCGGGTTCTGGGTAGCAATCACCAGAAACGGCTTAGGCAGGGGATACGTAGTTCCGTTAACGGTAGTCTGGCCCTCGCCCATTGCCTCAAGCAGACTGGCCTGGGTCTTGGGAGAAGTACGGTTAATTTCATCCGCCAACAGTATCTGGTGCATGATTACACCGTCCCTGTATTCAAACTCACCGGTTTTCATATTATACACGGACATTCCCACAATATCTCCCGGCAAGGTATCCGGCGTAAACTGTATACGTCCCATGGAACAACCGGTGACCCTTCCAAGGGTTCTGGCTAAAGTAGTCTTGCCCACTCCCGGTACATCCTCTAAAAGAATGTGTCCCCCTGCCAGCATACAGATAACCACCTTTTTTACCACATCTTCTTTTCCCACAAAGACTGTATTTACCGCCTCCATGATTTTGTCCGCTAATTCGTAGCCTCTTTCGTTTGTCATATAGACTCCTCCCCGATTTTTCTTACCCTATATTTTACCATGTCACAAAAAAAATGCCTAGTGCCAATGATATGTACCCGCAATTTCAGGTACATATCATACGAAACACCGGCATTTTATTTTTTGTGATTAAAAACCTTCGTTAATCAAAAAGGTGCAGTATTTTTTCCTTTATATTTTCCGGTACATTCTCGGCTCCGGCAATCATTCTGGCCCCACCATCCTCCTGTACATACAATTTCTCGCCGTAATAATAAAAGCTTTGTTCCATCATACATTCCTGCTTTGTATCAGCACTTTCGAACAAAATCCATATCTTATAAACCCATTTTTTGTTTTCCGTATCGAACTCCTCTACTGCATACATAATATCTTTAAAATACCATCCTGCATCATAAAGCCCTGCAATTTTTTCCTTAACCTTTATTGCAAATGCTTCCTGTTCCTCCCCGGTTCCCGATATGCTGATTCCCAATCCCATACCAATACCGGGATTCTCTACCTCTTCTCCGGCAAGTAATTTGTTGTAATTTCTATGAGATACATAACGGAACAAGATCTCAAATACCAAATCATCATAGGGCAAAACATCTGCCGTAAAAAGCGGGGCATCACCCGTGGTATATTCCATAACTCTGTATGTATTATCCGATACTTTACCGAAATCCATGGAATAAATAATATTATCCCGGTCATAAAAGTCAATTATAATAGTGTTCAATTGCACATCCGCCGCATGTTCTTCATCATAGGGTAACTGTATGATTTCTTTAACCTTTACCTCTATTTCCCGCCCACTAAAGTAGTACTCATAAGCTTCCTCCATTGCTTCTTTCAGTGTGGATTCATACGCACTGACTGCCTCATTGCTATATCTGTCACTCATGGCATATACTTCTTTCATCCGGTATGCAACAATATCCGCCAAAGGCTGTACTTCGCCTTCTGTTAAATCCTCACATACCTTTTTTATCTTTGCGGCATCTGCTATTGCCGAGAAGCTAAGCACCCGATTGGTTGCCTGTCCATAACTCAGCATTCCTACAATTCCTACCACTGCCAAAAGCAGTATGGTAAGCACAATAATAAATAACATTTTTACAATATTTCTGATGCGGATCTTTTTTAAAAAATCCAATTCGCCTGTATTATCTGTTTTGTTTTGTTCTGTACGAAGTTCCTGCTCTTTTTGCATTCCCCTTTTATATTGTTTCAGCTTAGCGCTACATTCCTGACACTGTTCCATATGAGCCTCTAATTCCTTTGCAGTTTCTGCAGCACACAAATCTTCCGCATACAAGGGAAGTAAATCTTTTACTACCTCACATTTCATACCCATAGCTCCTTTCCACACTTTTAGGCACTCTAATCACATATAACCTGTTTCACACATCCGGATTCATACTTAGAATCATATCCCTGCTACGCATATACGTGACTCTGGCCCAGACCTCACTTTTACCAAATATACTCCCTATTTCGCGAAAGGGTAACTCCGCATAAAACCTAAGCATAAATACCTCTTTATACGGTTCCGGTAACTGATGGATGCTTAACCGAATCTCTTGTGCCGTTATCCGTTCAATCATTCTTTCTTCCAATGAAGTTCCACTATCTGCAGCCAATTGTTCTGATAACTCCGAAGGACGATATCTTTGTTCCTTGCGCAAGTTATCATAATATGTATTTTTTGCAATCTGACACAACCAGGTGGATATTTTACAGCGATTATCGAAAGTATGTATTTTTTCAATTGCTTTCACAAAGGTATCCTGCATCAGATCCTCAGCCAGATAAGCATCTGCGCAAAGACGTAATAAAAATCTGTACACCACTTCTCCATGTTGTTTATACACCTTGTTCATGTCAACATGTTTCACATCCATTACCCCCTTTCACTTTATTTGACGCAGTAAAATACTGTTTGTTACAAATTATTTGTAAATAATCCTTTTGTCCTCGCAGTGCGTTCTTTGCTTCACAGGAAATTCCTATGAAGTAAAAAAGGGATACCCCGCGGTATCCCTACACATGCTTATTACTTTTCTTTAGATATATCCTCTGCAACAACTTCCTTTGTTTCGTTTCTGCCGCTTATACGGGCCCCAAAAGCCTCCTGCATGGCGTTCATGTACTTGGTCTTCTTGCGTACTTCGTTCTCAAGCTCGGTATTGTAACGGTTCAAAAGCTCTATATACTTCTGTTGACGGGTTATATCTTCGATTTCAATGATATAACCGATGACCTTTTCATTAAAACCGCCGTATATCAGCTCTGCTTTACATTCCAGATGACGCTCGCCTACCTCGATCTTTGTCTCATCTTTCTTGGTAGCGATGTAATTCTTCAAAAACACTACTACTTTACGGTACACCTCTGTGTCCGCATCCTCAATAGGTCTGTCCACCTGCATGGACTTAAGCTCCGGGAAAATCTTTTTCGCCAGGGCATTACAGTTCATAAAACGCAAATCCGTATCAAAAGATATATATGCAAATTCTTCCATCTGTTCATAGGTACCTAAGATACCTGCAGACATGTCGTATACCTTCATTCTCTTACATACATGGAGATATAAGAAGGAGGATAAACAATACGCGACGGGAAGCAGGGAAATCTCCGTGCCTAACACCTTTTCACCGCCGTACACCAATGTAGACAGGGACAAAGCCAGTAAAAGCTCCCAAGAGGTCTTACGTGAAAAACTTTTCTCCGACAGCATGGTCTTTATAATAATGCCGAAACACATCAATACTTCGAATAACAGCAAAAAGGTATATAAATTGTGTGCCGGTCCGTATTCCTTAACCAGATAGGATATACCATAGGCTTTCTCCAGGCTTACATTCCGGTAATATAACGTGCTGTAACCCACGGAATAACTAAAAATCAATACTACAAAACTCCACACCAGCAAAAAATGCTTCAATTTTCTCGGAAACCCCATCTCACACAAATCTGCAATGGTCATCATCAGACAGAACGGCATAAAAATGCTGCCCGTATATATGAGACGGTTGGCAAGTAATGCAGTCTCTGTTTCCTGAGCTACAGCCTGAGCCAGATAACCCATATTACCCAAAACAGTTGCCGTAAATAAAAACAACTGCCCTGAATTTTGATTTTTCCGATTTCCTTTTAGCAAAACAATTAATTCTGCAATAGCCACTACAAGTGCTATTATATATAAGGCAAGCATCTTTAATCCCTCCCTGCTTATCCTGAAACCCATAAATACCTATTAGACAGTATATCACTATTTTATGTGTAAATAAATACAAAAAAAGACATATTCTCAAAAAAATCAAGAATATGTCCCTTTTTATCCGTATTTATTCGCAACGATTACAAAGTTCTTCCCAGCGTTTATCCACTTCAGCCTGGAATGCGGCAATTAAATCCTCATTTCCTTTCTTAAACAAATGTCTGAAACGTCTCTGGGGACGCAGGAATTCTTCAATAGGAAGCTTGTTCTTGGGCGCATAGCTGAGTATCCACTTGCCGTCAACTACTTCAAACATAGGCCAGTAACAGGTCTCCACCGCCAGCTTACAAATAGTCATCAGTTCAGAAGAATCATATCCCCAGCCTCTGGGGCAGGGAGACATAATGTTCAGGTATGCGGGGCCGGGAGTATAAATAGCTTTTTCCGCCTTTGTATATAAATCCTTGAAATTGCCGATAAAAGTACTCTGCGCAACATAAGGAATGTGATGTTCTGCCATAATGGCTGCCAGATCCTTACGTATCTGAATCTTACCGTTGGACGCACTGCCCGCAGGAGTGGTGGTGGTATCCGCAAACTGGGGTGTTGCGGAGGATCTCTGGGTACCGGTGTTCATATATGCTCCGTTGTCATAGCATACATAAACCATATCATGTCCGCGCTCCATAGCACCGGAAAGGGACTGAAAACCGATATCATATGTACCGCCGTCACCGCCGAAGGTGATAAATTTATAATTATCCTGAATCTTGCCTCTCTTTTTCAGCGCTTTATAAGCGGTTTCAACACCTGAAAGGGTCGCACCGGCATTTTCAAACGCATTGTGGATGTAACTGTCCTCATACGCAGTATAATGATACATAAAGGAAGATACCTCCAGACAGCCTGTCGCATTACCGATTACTGCCTTGTCTCCTTCATGTAATGCACGGAGCACCGTACGTACTGCAATGGTACCGCCACAGCCGGCACACATTCTGTGTCCGGGTGCCAGACGCTCCGGCTTATTCATAACCTCTTTAAAATTATATCTTGTCTCCATCTTATTACCATGCCTTTCCACATATCTGACATATTTCCTGCAAAAAATATTTATGCTCAGATACGCCTTACCCTAATCATTTACTTTAACGTTCTCTCAAGCCGATATATTCGTACATTCCGGAGACTTCATGAGTAGTCGCAATCTTTTCCAAATTGTCGTACACCTGCATAAAATCCTTCACTGTAATATCACGACCGCCTAAACCATAGAAATAGTTCACTACTTCAGCCTGTGCCTTGGCCTGATACAGTGCCGCACGTACTTCTGCTCCCAAAGGTCCGCCGGTTCCCGCAAACATTTCTGAACGGTCCATGATTGCCACTGCCTTCACATGGGACAGAGCTTTAGCGATTTCTTCCTCAGGGAAGGGACGGAATACACGAATCTTCAGTAATCCCACTTTTTTACCTGTAGTGTTTCTGATTTCATCAATGGCAGCCTTACAGGTGCCTGCTGCGGAACCGATAATGACGATGGCATATTCTGCATCCTCCATACGGTACTCCTCGAAGAAACCGTATTTTCTGCCGGTCATCTTTTCAAACTTCTCCGCAACCTCCAGAATAACCCTCTTAGCCTGCAGCATTGCTTCTCTCTGGGCACGTTTGGTCTCCATGTAGTAATTGGATACTGCATAAGGACCTACTGCCATCTTTTCCGTAGGATGCAGCAGATAATGCTCGGGTTCGTATTCACCTACGAAATCCTTTACCAGCTCATCTTCTACCAAAAGTATATTTTCCACACCGTGACTGGTGATGAAACCGTCCTGACAAATCATAATGGGAAGCATGACATCCTTATTTTCTGCAATAGGATATGCCTGCAGGAAATTGTCATATACCTCCTGATTGGATTCCGCATATATCTGAATCCATCCTGAATCCCTGGCTCCCATACTGTCGGAATGGTCCGCGTTAATGTTAATGGGGCCTGTTAATGCTCTGTTTACAAGTGCAAGTGCAATGGGAAGTCTGTCGGAAGCCGCAACATAAAGCTCCTCCCACATAAGGGCCATACCGCAGGAAGAGGTGGCCGTTAATGCTCTGGCACCTGCTGCAGATGCACCCAGAGTAGCACTCATGGCACTGTGCTCACTTTCTACGGGAATAAATTCCGTATCAAGCTCTCCGTTTGCTATGTAATTCGCCACGTACTGGGGAATCTCCGTAGAAGGAGTAATAGGGAATGCAGGCATTACATCCGGATTAATCTGTTTGATTGCATAAGCAACCGCTTCATTACCTGATAAACGTTCTCTGATCGCCATTTACTTACCCTCCCTCATACTGATTGCATCGAAGGGACATACCTTGGCACAAATGCCACAGCCCTTACAATGGTCATAATCAAATTCTCCTCGCTTGCAGTCCTGCACCGGTATGGAAGAATCAGGGCAAACCGGTACGCACAGCAGACACTGTTTACATTTCTCTTCATGGAATACAGGGGTGGAAGTTCTCCACTCACCTGTACAAAATTCCCTGGAGGTAGCAGCCTCAAATATTTTATTACCCTCTGTTATATCCTGCCAGGGGCTCTTTTCATTAATTCTATCCTGTATCATCACTTTACACCTTTCTTTCTATAACGGTATCCGATTACTTTCCAACCACATCCAGCGCAAGCTCCAGTGCCTTCATATTGCCTTCGATAACCTCAGGCTTCTTGGCAAATTTATGTTTGAAGGATGCCTGCATTTCATCCAGAAATGCGCCCTTTTCCATTACACCGGATACTGCAACCGTAGCTGCAAGCATGGGGGAATTAGGATAATTCTTGCCCAATGTCTGCATGGAAATCTCTCTGGCATTAATCACATACACCTCTCCCTGATATCCTCTCAGTAAAGGAATCAGTGCATCCTTAGGCCGCTCGGAATTAATAATAATAGCACCTTCCTGTTTCAGACCCGCTGTTACATCAATACTTTCCAACAAAGTTTCATCTACAACCACCACGTAGTCGGGCTCATAAATATTGGAATGAACGGTTAACGGGGTATCACTGATCCTGTTGTAGGCAGTAATGGGAGCACCCATACGCTCCGGACCGTACTCAGGAAAGCCCTGTACATACTTACCGGTCTTAAAGGCCACATCTGCCAGAAGCAGTGCCGCTGTCTTAGCTCCCTGGCCGCCTCTGCCGTGCCATCTGATTTCTACTGATTTGCTCATAATTCATCCTCTCTTCCATAACAAAAAAACTCCTGCCGCAAACGGCAGAAGTCCACTTCTTCTCAAAACCATCTACGACATACCAACATATGCGCCCTCTTTGACGGGAGGGAATCCGACAACGTCTACTCGCCCGAACGAAAGTCAAAGCTTTGGCGTTGCAACTCAGGAGGGATCTTCCTTATCATTTTACTCGTACCGCTTCTCAGCTACCGCGGCTCTCTGTAACTTTCCGATAATAAGTACTGTCTCCATCATCGTCTTTCCATACCGGTATTAACTGTCATAACCCGTATGTATATTTAATTCTCATTGTACTTCATTATAGTAAAGTGTAAAACAAATGTCAAGTACCAAATGTCAACAAATCAGGCAGCCTTGTATTTAAACAAAGCTGCCTGTCTTTTATACATTTTTGGTCTGTTCAATTACATTGTTGATGTTTATCTTATACATCTCTAATGCCTCGATAATGGCATCCACTGCATCCTGATTGTCCAGGGAATAATCATGCATTTCTTCCACCTTATATTTAAGACCGCTGAAAATCTCATCCACAGCCGCCACATTACGGTTCTGTGATTCGATATTATCATAAAGAGAGGCAAACTGTTCCGTCAGTCTTCCGAAACTTTCCTCCAGGTGATTCATAGTCTGTTCCGACTTCTCCAAAGCCTTGGAACTGCCTCTGAACTGTTTGGAAGTAGCACTTACCTGTTCAAGCAGACCGTCTACCACCTCGCCTACCTGCTCCGCGAAACGGTCACTATTTTCGGAAAGCTCTCGCATCTCGGATGCAACCACCGCAAATCCTGATCCTGCTTCTCCCGCATGTGCAGCTTCGATAGAAGCATTCAGGGAAAGTAATGTGGTCTTGAAGGATATGTCACTGAGTTCTTCCGCAACCGTGGATACTTCCTGCATCTGCTTTGCCATGGTTGCAAAAATCTGATTGGCATTAACAATAATCCGGCTCACGTCTGCAAGCTGTTTGCTGAGTTCCGTCATATTTTCTTTATTTTCTGTCAGGGCCTGCTCAACCATACGCACCTCACGGTTCAGATCCTCTATCTGTTCTCCCGTCACCTGAATTCTGGAATGTACCTGCATGCAATTATCTGCTGCATTTTCCGCACTTTCAGAAATGGACGCTGACCCCTGCTGCAGGTCCATGGAATTATCCTCTATCAAACGTGAAGAACAGGTAAAGTCTTCTTCCAGCTCCTTACCCATCTGTCTGATGGATACCAGAAGTTTTTCAGCTTCTTCGGCTCTCTCCGCACTAATCTCGATAAAAGCCCTTCCACGCTTAATGGTCTGGTAGAAAAGCCATGCTGCCAGTGTAAATACCACCAGGCAAAGGATATACTGTGATATACTCCCCGCCTTTTCCGGGTGCACAATACACATGATAACCAAAAGCACGTCAATAACCACCGTCTGGACTTTGGTAAACTTGGGCTCCAGATATAATCCCGTCATACCGATAACCGCCAGAAACAAGGGGAAGTCATCGCTGTAGCTCTCACCACTGAACAAAGAAACAATAAATACTAATACACACAGACTCACGGATACTACAAATTCCTGTCTCATAGTGTCCGCATTTCTCTTCTTCATAAACATCAGAATGCCTATAAAAACAACCAGGCCGATTCCGATAGCCAGCATTCCCGGCACATTCCCGCCTATCAGGTTTTTCACCAGAAACAGGGACGACACCACCACCGTAACGATCATCATAAACTTATATATAAGCTCATGAGAAATAGGTTTTTTAACAGAAGTTACATTCGTTTTTTTGTCCATATCCGTATCTCCGTTCTTATGCTTTAGTATTCCTTCATTACATTGTAGCATAATTGTCTGTCAATTTATATAGGACTATTTTATCATTCTGTCACTTTCCTTATCGGAGTGGCTGCATTCTCAAAAGGGATATGACCGTATTGCTCCGCCAGCATGACCGTTCCCTCTTTTGATGTAACCATCCAGTACAGAAAGTCCAGTGTGGCTCTACGGTCCACATCCCTACACTCTTCGTTTACCGCCAGATATAGCATCTCCTCCCTGTCCGGAGAAAATCCCACTGCGTACAATTCACCGTCTTCATCATACAAATTATATTCATTAGTGGTAAGTTCTCCTGCAAAATCCGTAAAACTCAAATCCATACAGTAATCCTCATACCGGTCCAGTTCTGCCCGGCTTCTTAAAATAAACGCTGACGGGCTGGTGGTTTTACCCAGTTCATCATCCAACACCAATGAATAATTGTCCGGATGTGCCGTAATAATCTTGACCTCCCCGCCTGTCTGTCTGGTATATTCTTCCCCGATATCCTGCCACGCATCATCCGTAGCCTCATACATATTCAAAAAGTACACTGTCCCTTTCTCCTGCCGGGCGGCGCCGCATCCTGCGAGCATGATTATAACCAACAATATCCACAAACCTCTATACATTCTTTTCATTTCTTACTTCCCCCTTCTCCATCCCCAAGTTAAAAAGGTCCGAAACCTTAGTTTCGAACCTTTTTCGTTATTCCTATTATTTTCAAAGACAAATATTTTTATTCATCATTGAGGAGAATATTTTTTAATACAATGAGTAGCTGGGACATATCAATGGGCTTCGCCAGGTAATCATTCATTTCCATCTCCATGGCTTTCTGCTTGTCCTTTTCAAAAGCGTTTGCAGTCATAGCCACTATAGGTATGCCTGCCAGCCAGGGATCATCCATTCTGCGGATTGCCTGGGTGGCCATATAACCATCCATATAAGGCATCTGGATATCCATTAATATCAAATCATAATATCCGGGCCCTGCCGTAGCAAGTTTTTCCACTGCAATGGCACCGTCTTCAGCGGTTTCCACTTCAAACCCCACACTGGTGAGCAGTTCCTCAGCCAGTTCTCTGTTCAGTTCATTATCTTCCGCTACTAAAATGCGACGCCCGGTAAAATCAGAACCATGCCCGGGATTCATATCCACCCGTGCAGGCTTCTCTTCCTCACATATGGGCAGATCCATCATTACGCTGACCTTGGTACCCTTACCCTGTTCGCTTTCTATGGCAATATTACCGCCCATCATATCCACCAGCTTTTTGGTAATGGTCATACTTAAGCCTGTTCCTTGTGAAGAATCCTCCGAAGATACATTTTCACGCTCAAAAGGTTCAAATATCTGCCTTAAGAAATCCGGCGCCATACCGATACCGGTATCCGATACCTGCCATATAAACCGTGCATACCCTCTTCTGCTGCATGGCAACTGTTTAAATGTTAAACGGACCTGTCCGCCGGGATTCGTAAATTTAATGGCATTACTGAGCAGATTCATAATGACCTGATTGATTTTCATGGGATCACAAAACACTCTTATTGGTGTAAGCCCTTCTGCCTTGGCATAGAAGTAAAGGCCCTTCGCATCTGTTTCACGTCGTATAAATGCATCCACCTTTTCGATACCATTGGCCATATTACAGCTTCTCTGGTTTAAATACACCTTACCGCATTCGATACGGGTCATGTCCAGAATATCATTCAAAATACGCAGAAGCAGTTCTCCCGCCATTTCAATCTTGTCCAGACATTCCTGCACACGCCCGGGATTGTCCACACTTTTTTTAGCCAGGGATGCAAAACCCATCATTGCATTCAGGGAAGTTCGTATGTCATGGGACATATTAAACATAAAACTGCTTTTTTCTTCATTGGCAATTTTGAGTTTCTCCGTTACAGCCTGAAGCTGCTCTTGTAACTCAATTATTTCCGTATCCTTAGTGGTCATTCTTCCTCCCCGCATGCCCGCATTCGGGCTCCCTTTGTATATACTTAAAGACTTTTACTCATTATAACATTATTTTTTTTAAAATAACAACCCTACTATTGTACTATGCCGGATATTCTTCCTAATTGTTATGATACAGGGCACCGCGTCCTGCATAGCAGCCACCGGCCCCTAATTCGTCTGAAATCCGGAGCAATCTGTTGTATTTTTCCACCCGTTCGGAACGGGATGGTGCTCCTGTCTTAATCTGTCCTGCATTTACTGCCACCGCCAGGTCCGCAATGAAAGTATCCGCGGTCTCCCCTGAACGATGGGAGATAACAGTGGTATATCCTGCCCTCTGTGCCATCCTGATAGCATCCAGTGTCTCAGAAACCGTTCCGATCTGATTAGGCTTTATCAGAATGGAATTGCCGCAATGAAGCCGGATTCCTTTGGTAAGTCTCTCCGTATTGGTCACGAACAGGTCGTCACCTACCAACTGCATCTGTGCGCCCAGCTCCGCTGTAAGCTGCTGCCAGCCGGCCCAGTCCTCTTCGTCCAATGCATCCTCAATGGAGGCAATAGGATACTTGGCACGAAGGTTCTTCCAATGCTCAATAAGCTCCGCCGAAGTAAACTTTTTACCGGATTTAGGCAAAGTATATTCACCGGGTTTATTCCCCTTCCACTCACTTGCAGCCGCGTCCATAGCCAGCATAATATCCTTACCCGGCTCATAGCCTGCCTCTTTTACTGCTTCTAATATTAAGGCAATAGCCTCTTCTTCTCCGGCAAGGTCCGGTGCAAAACCGCCCTCATCACCCACAGCTACTGTCATACCCTGCTTTTTCAGGATGGATGCCAGTGCGTGAAATATCTCTGCGCACCATCTTAAGCCCTCCCTGAAATCAGCAGCGCCGATGGGCATAATCATAAACTCCTGCACATCCACCGTGTTGGAAGCATGTGCTCCGCCGTTTAATATATTCATCATAGGCACCGGCTGCCGGTTGCCGTTCACACCACCCAGGAAACGGTATAAAGGAATCTCCAAGGCCCCTGCTGCCGCCCTGCACACAGCCATGGAGACAGCCAGCATCGCATTGGCTCCCAGTCTGGACTTGTCCAAGGTACCGTCCAGTCCCTTCATGGCCAGATCCACCTGATATAGTTCTGTTGCATCCATACCAAGTAACGCTTCCCTGATCTCTGTATTGATGTTTTTGGCGGCAGTAAGCACACCCTTGCCTTTATATCTGTTGGGGTCCCCATCCCTCAGCTCCAGCGCTTCAAAAGCCCCCGTAGAAGCACCGCTTGGTACTGCCGCCCTTCCAATGGTTCCGTCTGCCAGAGTTACCGTGGCTTCCACCGTGGGATTACCACGGGAATCCAATATTTCTCTTCCTTTTACATCCATAATTTCAGTTTTCATATACCGCCTCCAATCTGTCATACTGCCTGTACACAGTTTTTCAATCATTTTCAGTATATGAAATCAAATATATAAATATGCAATATGTACTGACTATATACGGCTGATATTTTCAGAAATCACCTGATACATCTCCCGCTTCTCTCTGCCAATTGCAAATGCAAGCTTCTACACCGGGAAAGCAGCTAACCGGCGTTCAAACTGTTCATAAAAATCAGCAGTCTTTTCATACGGCATGAAATAAAATGTCCGTAACAATTTCAGATTAATTTCTTTGGTCTCTTCCAAATCCTCTGCTTTCCTGCATTTTTCCTCCAGTTCGTTCAGCAGATTATGCCATACATTTAAAAAAGCCCTATTTTCTCGAGGTCTGTCCACGTCAATCCACTTCCCTACTTTTACCTTGGTACGGACTTTGCTTTTACATTCGTCGGTCTGAAGAAAATATTTAAAATCACCGTTTTTATATACTCTGCCCAGAGGGAATAATCTGCAGACTCCCGGTCTGTATTTATGGATACTGCAGCGTCCATCACTGTTTAGAAAAGTACAACGTTCATCATCCCCCGCCATGACCAGACAAGGCAATGTAAGCCCGTCCACCACATTAAGCTTTATATGCACGGTAAAAAGCTGCTCCATAGTCAGCCCCGTTCCGCAGGTCAGTCTGTATATATCCAGAGGATCCAGTATGATACTTTCTCCCATCCCCGTGCAACAGGCAAAACAGCCTGCACAATCATTGCAGCCCACCTTGGCCATATCGTTTTCCGTGTATAACTTTCCGTCGGATATTTCTTTTAAATCCACATTCCTTCTCATAACGTTTACCTGCTGCTTTCTTCTGTGTTTATAACTGCCTTACTTAATCAAATCCGCAAATTCCCCTTTGGACGCCTTTATCAGGTCCCCGGGCGCCAGCTCTATCTGGGAACCGATACGTCCGCCGCTGACAATCATAGCCGGCAAGTCCTTTGCCGAACTGTCTATACGGGTTACATACTGCTTCTTCATACCCACAGCCGTGCAACCGCCCCGTATATAGCCTGTTACCCCATTAATATCTTTTACCGGTATCATCTCCACACTTTTTTCGCCAACACTGCGGGCAGCTGCCTTTAAATCCAATTCCTCTGCTATGGGGATCACAAACACAAAATAATTCCTGCTGTTTCCCTTTGTCACCAGGGTCTTATATACCTTTTCGTAGGGAAGCTGCAGCATATCCGCTATCTGCAAACCGTCCACAAACTCCTCACACTCATAAGTGTAGTGCCGAAAAGGTATCTTTAAACTTTCTAAAATGCGCATGGCATTTGTTTTCACTTCTTTTTGCTTCGCCATCTTAAACCTCGCTGTATCAATCATTCTGTTTCAACATAAAATCTGCCTTCCAAGTATATCATACATACCGTTTTCTTTCTACAGTTTATGATTCACGGATATTTTCCCTAAAGCAAAAACCCGTACATACCTTGCGGTACATACGGGTTTATTTACCTTATATGGATTTAGAAACTGCCTGCATTATTTTGCAGCAACTTCTGCCTTTAACTTCTCAGTCAAAGAAGGAAGGATCTTGTTCAGATCGCCAACAATACCGTAATCAGCTACATCAAAGATAGGAGCTGTTTCGTCCTTGTTGATAGCGATGATGATATCGGACTCTTCCATACCTGCGATATGCTGGATTGCACCGGAAATACCGATTGCAAAGTATACGTTAGGACGAACGGTCTTACCTGTCTGACCTACCTGTAAGTCTTTGGACTTCCAGCCTGCATCTACAACTGCACGGGAGCAGCTTACGGTACCGCCGATTGCTTCAGCCAGATCTTCTAACAGCTTGAAGTTTTCAGCAGAGCCTACACCACGACCGCCGGATACCAGAATCTTTGCATCCATGATATCTACAGTATCGCTTACAGCCTTAACTACTTCCATGATCTCAACATATTTGTGATCGGGAGTAAAGCCTGGATTGAACTCGATTACATTTGCCTTTGCGCCTTCTACCTTAGGTAACTTCTGCATAACGCCGGGACGTACAGTAGCCATCTGAGGACGGAAGTCAGGACAAGCGATGGTTGCAATGGTGTTACCACCGAATGCAGGACGGGTCATTAATAACTGATTATGCTTCTGCTCTTTACCGGGAATGGGGTTGATGGGGAAATCACCAATCTCCAATACGGTACAGTCAGCAGTCAGACCTGTATGTACTCTTGCAGACACACGGGGACCTAAATCACGACCGATTGCAGTAGCGCCTACCAGGAAGATATCAGGCTTGAATTCCTTGATTACTTCAGACAGAGCATGTGCATAAGGCTCGGTTCTGTACTCTTTTAATTCGGGATCATCGATAACGATAACCTTGTCAGCGCCGTAAGCAGCCAGCTCATCAGCCAGACCCTTAACATCGCTACCTACTAATACAGCAGTTACTTCGGTGTTCAGATCCTTAGCCAGATCCTTGCCTTTACCGATTAACTCGAAAGCAATGCTGTTAATGCAATTATCTACTTGCTGAGCGAAGACATAAACGCCCTTGTATTCTTCTAAGCAATTCTTTGCTTCCATTTCATTTACCTCCGTTATATTAAATTACGTGCTTATCTTTTAACTTACCGATGATGTAATCAACAGCTTCAGCTGCATCTACGTTCACAACCTCGCCCGCACCCTTTCTTACCTTGTCGGATGCCTTTGCAATCTGGGTAGGTGAACCCTTCAGACCTAAGTTGCTGTCTTCAACATCTACTAAGTTTGCTCTGCCCCATACAGTAATCTCTGCCGCACATGCATCGAAGATTCCGCCGGGAGTCATATAACGGGGCTCATTTAATTCAGCCAGAGCAGTTACCAGACAAGGCATCTGAGCCTTGATTACATGGTATCTGTCATCATACTGACGCTGAACAATAACACTGTTGCCTTCTACCTTGATGTCCTGTGCATAGGAAATAACAGGAATATCAAGATGCTCGGAAATCTGAGGTCCTACCTGAGCGGTATCACCGTCGATAGCCTGACGTCCGGTAATGATTAAATCGTACTCTAAGTTACGAATAGCACCTGCCAGAGTCTGGGAAGTTGCCCAAGTATCAGCACCACCTAATACTCTGTCGGTTACAAGGATACCCTTATCTGCGCCCATAGCCATTGCCTCACGCAGAACATCTTCTGCCTTGGGAAGACCCATGGTAATAACGGTTACTTCTGCACCATACTGATCTTTTAATCTCAGTGCTGCTTCCAGACCAGCCTTGTCATCAGGGTTCATAATGGTAAGCATTGCACCTCTGTCCAGAGTACCATCGGGATTGAACTTAACACCGCCCTTGGTATCGGGAACCTGTTTAATACAAACAACGATTTTCATTGTATTTTCACTCCTTATACTTGTTTTATAGAATAATTAATCTGATACGCAATATATTTTCAGACGGCCTATCCTTCCGGACGGCTATCCTATCCTTCCGGACGGCCCTCGAAAATGCTTCGCATTTCCTCGGTCGCGCGCTCGCGCTGCATCGCGCTGCTAATTTTTCCGTACAGCCTGATTTCCGCAAGCGCAAATCATTCTGTCCGTGAAAAATTACGCCGTCTTACTTAAGCAGATCCGCGGAGATGACCATTCTCTGTACTTCGCTGGTACCTTCGTAAATCTCGGTAATCTTTGCATCACGCATCATACGCTCTACATCGTACTCTCTGGTGTAACCGTAACCACCATGTAACTGAACAGCCTTTGTGGTAACTTCCATTGCCATCTCTGCTGCGTATAACTTAGCCATAGCTGCTTCTACACCGTAAGCAGTCTTGTGATCCTGCTGATACTGATCCTTCTTGCAAGCTGCCTTGTAAACCAGAAGCTGAGCTGCCTGTGCCTTGGTAGCCATATCTGCAAGCTGGAACTGTGTATTCTGCTGAGCTGCGATGGACTTACCGAACTGCTTTCTTTCCTTGGTGTAAGCGATGGTTCTTTCCAAAGCGCCTTCGCCGATACCCAGTGCCTGAGCAGCGATACCGATACGTCCGCCGTCCAGAGTGTGCATTGCAATCTTAAAGCCCTGTCCAAGCTTACCAAGGAGGTTCTCCTTAGGAATACGACAGTCAGTGAAAATCAATTCATATGTGGATGAACCACGGATACCCATCTTCTTTTCCTTGGTACCGAAGGTAAATCCGGGAGTACCTTTTTCTACGATAAATGCAGAAATCTCTTTGATAAATCTGCCGGGTTTCTTTTCAATCTTGCCGGTAACTGCAAACACTACATAAACCTCTGCTTCCTTACCGTTGGTAATGAAAATCTTGGAACCGTTCAGAACCCACTCATCTCCGTCCAGAACAGCCTTGGTCTGCTGACCCTGTGCATCAGTACCTGCGCCGGGCTCGGTTAAACCGAAAGCACCCAGTCTCTTACCGCTTGCAAGATCAGGCAGATACTTCTGCTTCTGCTCTTCGGTACCGTAGGTCAAAATAGGATCACAGCAAAGAGAGGTGTGTGCAGATACGATAACGCCTGTGGTACCGCAAACCTTGGAAAGTTCCTCTACACACATAGCATATGTTAAAATATCACACCCCTGTCCGCCGTACTCCTTGGGAACGGGAATACCCAGGAAACCTGCTTTAGCCATTTTCTCAACGGTTGCACGAGGGAATTCTTCTGTCTCGTCAACTTCCTGTGCTAAAGGCTTTACTTCTTTTTCAGCAAACTCTCTAAAAAGAGCACGTGCCATTTCATGCTTTTTACTTAAAGTGAAATCCATGATAATAATTCCTCCAAATTATATTATTTTCATTACATTGCATCAACAGGAGTCTTGGTTCTGTCTGCATTGTATACATAGAAGCCCTTACCGCTCTTAACACCAAGGTTACCGCCACGAACCATCTTACGAAGAAGAGGACATGCACGATACTTGCTGTCACCGGTTTCATTGTAAAGAACATCCATGATAGCCAAACAAATGTCCAGACCGATGAAATCGCCCAGCTCCAGAGGACCCATGGGATGATTTGCACCCAACTTCATTGCTGCGTCGATACCTGCGATATCAGAAACACCTTCCATCTTAATGAAAGCAGCTTCGTTGATAAGGGGAATCAGGATACGGTTTACTACGAAACCTGCAGCTTCGTTAACCTGTACGGGAGTCTTACCGATTTCTTCGGAAATCTTAACAATTGCATCTACAGTCTCCTGAGGAGTGTTTACACCTGCAATTACTTCAACCAACTTCATACGGTCAGCGGGATTGAAGAAATGCATACCGATCATGGGACGGGTTAAACCGTTACCGATTTCGGTGATGGACAGTGAAGAAGTATTGGATGCAAAAATACATTCAGGCTTACAAATCTTGTCAAGCTCACCAAAGGTGGTCTTCTTAACGTCCATATTTTCAAATGCAGCTTCTACGATTAAATCGCAATCTGCACAAAGGTCTTCCTTTAAACCGGGAGTAATCTTTGCAACGATGGCATCAACGGTTTCCTGAGTCATCTTACCTTTTTCTACAAGCTTTGCATAACCCTTTGCAATCTTGTCCTTACCGCCTTCAGCCCACTCCTGCTTGATATCGCAGAGTGCAACTTCATATCCGTCTACCTGAGCAAATGCTTTTGCAATACCCTGGCCCATTGTACCGGCACCAATAATACCTACTTTCATCATTCTGATCTCCTTATTATTTAATATGTTTATTTGTTTACAAAAGGTGCTTTTACCTTTTCTTTGTTCTTATCCAGGAAGAAAGCCATACCGTACTTCTGGTCTTCTGTTTCGAAGCAGTCACCGAATAACTTCTCTTCGATAACAATTGCAGCATCCATATCTGCATCCAGACCGTCGTTGATTGCCTTCTTACAGTTGCGTACTGCGATAGGTGCGTTCTTTGCAATACCTGCTGCCATCTTTTCAGCTGCAGCCAGCATTACTTCCTGTGCACTCTTCACTACATTGCCTTCTGCATCAACTTCTGCAAAATATACCTCATTTACAAGACCGATTCTGTAAGCTTCTGCCGCCTTGATATTTCTTGCGGTATAAATCATCTGCTTAGCCATGCCTGCACCCACCAGACGTGCAAGTCTCTGGGTACCGCCGAAACCGGGAGTAATGCCCAGACCTACTTCAGGCTGACCGAATACTGCGTTGTCAGAACAGATTCTGATGTCACAGCTCATAGCAATTTCACATCCGCCGCCCAGTGCAAATCCGTTGATAGCTGCGATTACAGGGATGGGGAATACTTCTAACTTACGGAACACATCATTACCCTTCTTACCGAAAGCTTCTCCTTCAGCCTTAGTCAGGGTACTCATTTCTCCGATGTCTGCACCTGCCACGAAAGACTTAGCGCCTGCACCCGTTAAGACAAGGCATCTGACCTCGTCCAGATTTACAGCATCCAGCGTTTTGTCAAGTTCATCCAGAACCTGGGAATTCAATGCGTTCAGTGCCTTTTCACGATTGATGGTAACAACCGCGTACTGACCTTTTTGCTCGTATGCAATGTAATCCATTTTTATTCTCCTTTTAACTTATCTCCTAATACTGTTTGAAATAAGAGCTTCTAATTTATTAAATTGCAGAAAACCCGCAAACCAAGCGGTCCGCATGTAACGGAGCGCTTGGTTGGGAACTTTCATTAATCTTCAATTTTAACGATGGTAGAGCAGCCCATACCGCCGCCGATACACAAAGTAGCCAGACCGGTCTTTGCGCCCTTAGCCTGCATCTCGTGTAACAGAGTAACCAGAATACGGCATCCGGAAGCACCTACGGGATGACCCAGAGCGATTGCACCGCCGTTGGGGTTCAGCTGCTTATCAACATCGATACCCAAATCACGACCTACTGCGATGGACTGTGCAGCAAAAGCTTCGTTAGCTTCGATGATATCGAAGTCTTCAATCTTCATGCCGGTCTTTTCCATAACCTTTCTGGTAGAGTAAACAGGACCGATACCCATTACTTCGGGACGGCATCCAGCCAGAGCACCTGCTACGAAAGTAGCCATAGGCTTAACGCCCAGCTCTTTAGCCTTCTCTTCGCTCATAACAACGATTGCAGCTGCACCGTCGTTGATACCGGAAGCATTACCTGCAGTAACGAAACCATCTTTATTGATTGCACGAAGCTTAGCCATACCTTCGATGGTAGAACCGGGACGGGGACCTTCGTCAACCTTGAACTCAACCATTTCTTTTTTCTTCTTAACCATTACGGGAACGATTTCAGCATCAAATGCGCCGGAAGCCTGAGCTGCTTCTGCCTTCTGCTGACTCTTTAATGCGAACTCATCCAGTTCTTCACGGGTAAGTCCCCACTCACGGCAGATATTATCTGCAGTTGTAATCATATGGTAATTGTTAAATGCATCCCAAAGAGCATCGTTTACCATGGTATCTACTAAAGTACCATTGTTCATTCTGTAACCGAAACGAGCCTGAGGCATAGCATAAGGAGCCATGGACATGTTTTCCATACCACCTGCCACAACGATATCAGCATCACCTGCCATAATCATCTGTGCTGCCTGGTTTACACAGTTCAGGCCGGAACCACATACTACGTTCATGGTAACTGCGGGCACTTCAATAGGAAGTCCTGCCTTGATGGATGCCTGACGAGCTACGTTCTGACCCTGGCCGGCCTGAATTACACAACCCATGTACACCTGGTCAACAGCTTCAGGAGCAACACCTGCTCTGTTTAAAGCTTCCTTAATAACGATTGCACCCAGCTCTGCTGCCGGAGTGTTGCTTAAAGAACCACCCATGGTTCCGATTGCGGTACGACATGCACCTGCTAAAACAACTTTTCTTGCCATTTTAGATTCCTCCATGTGAAAAAAATTGATTGTTATTTTATTATCAAATGTCACTATTCCTATTTTAGCATAGCGATTTCCTATTTGCAATGTTTTTTGACAAAAAAATAACGGGCTCACCAAATGTCCGGTGAGCCCCTATTTTATTACACTATTTCATTAGTAAAAAGACCTGCTTTATTCTTCCGGCTCAATCAGTCCGTAAGTATTGCCTTTTCTCTTGTAAACCACATTCACCTGGTCTGTTTCCGCATTACAGAATACAAAGAAATCATGTCCCAAAAGTTCCATCTGGATACATGCATCTTCGGGATACATGGGCTTGATATCAAACTTCTTAGTACGTACAATCTGAATCTCTTCATCTTCCATGTAATCGTTCTCTACATACATGTCACTGAATGAACTTGCAGACTGCTTTTTATCCACGATTTTATTTTTGTACTTCTTCAGCTGTCTTTCAATAATCTCTTCTACCAGGTCTATGGATACGTACATATCACTGCTTACCTGTTCGGAGCGGATTATGTTGCCTTTCACGGGAATGGTCACTTCAATCTTCTGACGATCCTTCTCTACGCTGAGTGTCACATGTACTTCGGTGTCCGGCTTAAAATACTTTTCCAGCTTACCGATTTTATCCTCTACAGCCGCTTTCAAACCGGGGGTTACTTCAATATTTCTACCTACAATAATAATCTTCATGTGCATCATCCCTTCCAGTAATTTATTGTACTGTCATTATACCACATCACAGTGGTGTTTTGCAACAATTCCATTGAATTTTTACAATTTTTTCACATTTGTCTTGTCAATACAAAAAATTACTTTTTATGTGGAAAACTATATTTTTGGAATACTTCACAAAACATCCGTTCCAAATTTTTAGGGTGTAAAAACCTTAAAAACGCCCCCAAAAAAGGTGGATAATGTATATAACTCGGTGTATAACCGACTTTTTGTCCATTTTGTCGCTTTTTGAAATGTGGATAACTTTAAACGTAAATTTATAAATTTTAACTACGCAATTTCGACACTTCTAACATTTTTGTTTAAATTGTACATTTTGCGCAGAAATCAAGTACTTTTTTCCTATGCAGAATTATTAGACAAATTATCAAAATTTCAAAAAATTAGTTCTTATCAATGTACTGCGCTGCACTAACCACTGCATTGGCTCCGTCTGCCACTGCGGTGATAATCTGACGCAAGGGTTTCTTACGGATATCACCTGCTACGAAGATACCTGCCGAGGTGGTGCGTCCGTCCTCACCTGCCAGTACATACCCCTGCTCGTCCATTTCCACCAGCCCCTTCAAAAGACCCGATACAGGATGTATACCTACTGCCACAAACACACCGTTTACAGGCAGTTCTCTTTCTGCATCCGTCTTTACGTCCTTTATCAGCAAAGCCTCTACCTGATCTTCTCCCCGGATTTCGGACACTATATGGCTGTATAGTACTTCCACATTAGGAAGCCTCAGTAATTCCTCCTGCAATACCTTTGCTCCGCGAAGCTCATCTCTTCTGTGAATCAGATATACTTTACTGCAAAATCTTGCCAGGTAAATAGCATCCTCCAGTGCCACATCTCCGCCGCCTACTACAGCTACCGTCTTATTACGGAAAAATGCACCGTCACAGGTGGCACAATAGGATACACCCATCCCTGATAATTCTTCCTCGCCGGGCACCTGCAGATGTGCATGCCGTGCTCCGGTCGCCACCAATACCGCTTTGGCTTCCAACACATCCTTTTCCGTCAGAATTTTAATTCTTGCACCGTTATCTTCAATACCGGTCACTTCAGCTTCCTGAAAAACCACACCCAGCTTATCGGCATGGGCCCTGAACTGCATACCCATATCAAATCCGTTTATCCCGGGCATACCCAGATAATTGTCTACTTCATAAGTGGTCAGTACCTGGCCTCCACTCATAGGATCCTTTTCCAGTACTACTGTATCCAGTCCCGCACGCTTGGCATAAACAGCTGCCGACAGGCCTGCCGGTCCTGAACCGATTATCACTAAATCATACATTGTGGGTATCTCCATTTCTTATATTATTTAAGACCGGAACACTGCCTTCCGGCTGTCCCTTTCTCTCCTACACAAGTTTACCATATTCTTCCTTTTCTTTCCATATGGAAAAACGATTCCTGCTGTGTTATACTATCGTAAATACGATTCTGTGACTTATATTATATGTTTATCGGATAAGGAGTATTCTCTTATGATTCAGACTGATTATAAACGCTTTGATTCCCGGTTACCCATTGCCTATATCTCCGGGGCTTCCCGCGGCATCGGACGGGCAATCGCTAAAACCTTTGCCTCCGCAGGATACCAGCTGCTTCTTACCTGCAGCCATTCCATGGAACAACTCACTTCCCTGGCCGCAGACTTAGAAGATCAGTACCTTATCACCTGCATCCCCGTACAGGCAGACATGGGAGACTACGCTCAGGTACGTGACAGTATGCTTTCCCTGCCCCGTCTGGATGTACTGGTTAACAATGCAGGCATATCACATGTAGGACTTTTAAGTGACTTAGAGCCGCAGCAGTGGCGGCATATTATTGACACCAATCTCAGTTCCTGTTTCTATACCTGCAAGCATGCCGTTCCTCTGATGCTGCAGGCTCACAGCGGACGGATTATTAATATTTCTTCGGTATGGGGCAATGTAGGTGCCTCCATGGAAGTGGCCTATTCCGCATCCAAGGGCGGTATGAACAGCTTTACCAAAGCACTGGCCAAAGAACTTGCCCCCAGCAATATCCAGGTCAATGCCATCGCCTGCGGCATCATTGACACTGCTATGAATGCGCATCTCTCTGAAGAAGATATGGATCTTCTAAAACAGGAAATCCCTGCGGACAGACTGGGAACCCCTGCCGAAGCAGCTCATCTGGCGCTGCAACTGGCCCAGGCTCCCGACTATCTCACAGGGCAGATTATTACAATGGACGGCGGCTGGTGCTGATGCACCGGCCATTTTTATACCTTTACTTCTTCTTTCTCCAGCACTCCCAGTGTTACGAGAAGCACCAATGGGAACACAATAGCTGCCAAAAGGCCTGCCTTCAGACCATACTCCGGTGCAAGTCCCGATACCATACTCACAAGCTGAGGCCCCGTAGCACAGCCTATATCTCCTGCCAATGCCAGCAATGCAAATAATACAGTGCCTCCCGCCTTGCAGCTGCGTGCCGCAATACTGAAAGTACCGGGCCACAAGATGGCAATAGAAAGTCCGCACAGTCCGCAGCCAAACAGCCCCAGTACCGGATGGGGTGCAAACACTGCAATCAGATAACTGACTATACACAACAGACAGCTTCCCTTAATAAACTTATGCAGATTCATGGTGCCTTCACTTCTGCCATAGTATGTTCTTACGATTCCCATAAGGATACAGAAGAAACAAGGCCCCAGTAAATCCCCTGCTGTTTTATCTACTTTTAAACCTATCTCTGCAAAATAGGATGCCCACTGGGACATACCCATTTCAGAGGCACCTGCACAGAGCATCAGGATTACCAACAGCCAGAACATCTTCATACCAAAGAGTTTTCTGACCGGCAGCTGCTCATCCTCTTCCACCAGACGCAGTATGGGCACCTTTGAAAATGCCACTATATTTATAAACGGCAGCACAGCCCATATAAGGGGCAGATAAAACCAATTTTCACTTCCAAGCATCCTAAGCAGCAGCGTGGATAGCGCAATAAATCCCACACACCCCCAGCAGTAAAAGGAATGTAGCAGACTCATGGCTTTTTCCTTTTCGTCCCCGGGTACTGCTTCTACAATAGGGCTTACCAGTACTTCCAATAATCCTCCGCCCATACCATTCAAAACAGTACCTATAATCAGCGCCGGCACCGGATTCGGCAGCACAGCCGGAAGCAGACCGATGGCAAAAAGCCCCAGCACTGTACATACATGGGCCATTACCATACACAGTCTGTGTCCTATCCGGTCCACATACTTTGCTGCTACCAAATCCACCAAAATCTGAAAACCGAAATTCATTATTATCAGCAGTGAAATCATTTCCAGGGATATTCCCAGCCGCTTCTGATAGGTTACAAATAAAATAGGATTGATATTATTAATAATACCCTGGACAATATATCCCAGATAACAGGCATAAATAGTCGCCTGATTAGTTTCCAAAAATCCTTTCACTCTTTTCATCCGTGTTTATCCTTCACATACATATATTGTAAATATAATCCTTTGCGACTTCGTAGGGGCTTTCCCCGGGGCGTGGCTGTATATTTTCAAACGCGGGTACTTGAAAAACGTCGTCACTTAGCGAGGTATTTTACGAGCTTAGTGACGTGACGCTTTTTCACGTAGCGAGAGCGTGCCCGCATTGAAAATATACAGCCGCGCCCCGGGGAAAGCCCCCACACCTCACGCGCAAAAGATTATTATAAATCAGGGTGTTCTCCGGACCAGCCCATCTGGGGAAGGCATTTTAAGAAGTAACGGTCTTCTTCAGAAAGTGCGAAATCAAATATGTCCTTATTTTCCAGGCAGCGTTCCACCGTGGATGCCTTAGGAATGATGGCGATATTCTCACGGTCTAAAAATCCCAGCAAAAGCTGCGCCGGAGTCACCTTATACTTTGCTGCCATATCAAGCACCACAGGTTCAGCGAGAAGAGCTCTTCGTCCTAAAGGACTCCATGCCTGAACCAGAATTCCCCGTGCTTTACAATAAGCTACCGCTTCCTGCTGCATATAGCCCACATGGAGTTCCAACTGATCTATCATAGGCATTACGCGGGCAGTTTCCCTCAAGGCCTCTATATGATGGGGCAGGAAATTACTGAGGCCTATGGCACGAATCTTGCCCGCATCATACAGTTCTTCCATGGCCCTCCAGGTATCCTGTATTATTTTTTCCCAATCCCGTACATCCCTGCCTGCCTTAGGCCAATGGATAAGATAAAGGTCCAGGTAATCGGTACCCAGACGTTTTAGGGATGCTGCAAAAGCCTGCTTGGTTTTCTCATACCCCATTTCAGTACGCCATACTTTACTTGCAATAAACAATTCCTCTCTGGAAATACCGCTTTCCTCTATAGCCGCACCGATTTCCTCTTCATTTCCGTAAAAGGATGCCGTATCCAGATAACGGTATCCCGCTTCAAAAGCATTTAGGATTCCCTGCTTTCCATTTCCTTCGGTAGCCAGATAAGTGCCGAAGCCAAGTGCCGGTATTTCTACTCCGTTTGATAAAGTATATGTTTTCATTTTCCTCCTTTTGACAGCCCAATATTTCATTCCCACCGCGGCTTTGCCCCTAACCGTTCAACTGCCCTACTCCTGTATCTTTCTTAAATATCTTACATTACTTAACCAGGCCGGTTCCACCGTATTAGCATACAGTTCCAAATATTCCTCAAAACTCACCGTATCACCATAAGTAAGTATCTCCATCTCCACTCCAAAAAGCCATATCAGGTAGGACATGGAGTGCATCCCGTTTTTCAGGTAAAACTGTTTCCGACGTATGCGCATCTGCTTCTCTGCAGAATTATTTTCCATCTTCTCATAAACGCTTTCTATTTCCAGGAAAAATCTTCTGCCGGAATATACTTGTTGCAAAAGTTTCAGTGCTTCACTACCCAGCCCCTTATTACGCTGCTCCGGCGCAATTGCAAAATAATCTAAAAGGGCCAGATCTCGATACAACACAAATATCCCCAGCCCCACAAAGGTACCGTCTTCTTTTCCTATAGCATAAACAGCCGCTTTACCTTCCTGTTGCAGCCTGCAAATCATTTCAAAGGGTTTTCTTTCTTCCTTAGGGAAAGCCATCATATATAAATCCTTTATTTGATTTAACGATTCTCCCTCATAAACCTGTTCCAGTTTCATGATATCATCTCCGCTTTTCCTTCTTTTGTACCTGTAAAAACACTCTGTTTTATTCAGTGAAAGGGCCGGAAAACTCCGACCCTCAATCTTTTGTTGCATTATAATAAATGAGCTCTTAACTCTTCACCGCTCTGCAAGCTTAAATATGCAGGCGCAATATCAAATACGGTCTTACAACCACGCTGTCCTTCTGCCGCCAGACGATATGCTGCTCTGGCATATGCTGCAATCACACTGGCCGTAAACTCAGGATTGGAATCCAGCTTCAGGCTGTACTCAATCACATGGTTATGTTCTTCGTTCCAGCCGGTCTTACCGCTACGGATGACGAAGCCTCCATGAGGGATACCGCTGTGTTCCCGTATAAGCTCTTCCTGACTGATAAAATGCACGGTTGTATCATAATCCGCAAAATAGTTAGGCATGGTCTTAATTGCTTCCTCTACTGCTGCCGCATCTGCCCCCTCTTCCAACACTACAAAGCACTCTCTGGTGTGCTTCTGCCTGGTAGTCAGTTCCGGATTTTCGCCTTTTCTTACACTATCAAGGGCACTATCCACAGGGATAGTATACTGCTTGGCATCCTTTACACCCGCAATGCGTCTGATGGCATCGGAATGTCCCTGGCTTACGCCTTTTCCCCAGAAGGTATAATCTTTACCGCAGGGCAGAATGGCATTGGCGTACATTCTGTTCAAAGAAAACATACCCGGATCCCAACCCACGGAAATAATGCCTATTTTGCCGGAAGCCTTGGCAGCCTCATCCACATTTGCAAAATGCTCAGGGATTCTGGCATGGGTATCAAAACTGTCCACCACATTAAACATGGCTGCATACTTAGGGGTCTGCTCAGGCAAATCGGTTGCACTTCCGCCACAGATAATCAAAACATCTATTTTATCTTTCCAATCTTCTATCTCAGCAATCGTACATACCTTTGCTCCGGATGTAAGTATCTGTACCTTCTCGGGAGGTCTTCTGGTAAATACCGCCACCAGCTCCATATCCGGATTCTGCTTCACTGCACATTCCACTCCGCGTCCCAAATTACCGTATCCTAAAATACCAATTCTAATACTCATTTCACATGACCTCCTATCTGCTTAGGATTCTATAATATATCCCTTTTCATATTATTGAAAAACATTTTACATTGTAGCACAAAAAATTTTATATGAAAATATCTTTCTCGTATTTTTCTTGATTTTCAATGGTTACTGCCCTTTTTACTGACCTCTGCATGTATTTATCTTTCCTTTATACATCTTTTTGCACGATAGCACCTCTTAATGTGGCATTTTATCTATGGAAATCTTTCGCCCTATCATGTAAAATATAAACAATTAATGAACACTTTTACATAAGGGAGGAGTTTTATATGTGGAGTAGAGCTACATTAAAATCAAGAGCAAAAGCAAAATTATTTGGCAGTTACTGGCCCATCGTCCTGGTATCCTTTATCTTTTTACTGGTGTCCGGTTCGGGCGGAAGCAGTGATACTTCAGAGCTTTCCGAATATGCGGATACCCTGCCGCCGGAAGTAATTGCAACCATTTTCACTACGATATTAATACTTTCACTTATCACTATTTTATTGAGTATATTTGTATTTTTCCCTATTTCTGTAGGATGCCGCCGTTACTTTATCAACCTGGAAAACGGCACCGCTACATATGGTGATATGTTATGCGCCTTCCGTGAAAATTACTGGAACGTGGTTAAGATTGGTGTGTTACATGGCTTATATATTTTCCTTTGGACCCTGCTGCTTATTATCCCGGGTATTATTAAGAGCTACGCATACCGTATGGTTCCTTACATTCTGGCAGAAGACACAAGTATTTCCTCTTCCGAGGTATTTAACCTTTCCTCCAATTTAATGGACAACAACAAATTTGATTCCTTTGTTTTGGATTTGTCCTTCCTGGGTTGGGAGCTCTTAAGCTTGTTTCTCCTGGGGATTCCGGGAGTTTTCTATGTAAATCCCTATGTGTACCTGACCGAAACGGAATTGTACCTGCATCTGTCCGGTACCCGTGCACGTTACACCGCCGGAAGTACCTATGGCGACCAGACCGGCTATTACCACACCCAGTCTACTAACACCGGTTCATCCAATGCTTACGGTGGTTATGCAGACATCTACCGCAACGCATACGGTCAGTCCGATACGGACCAAAACAAGGACAACAACTATTAAAACTATTCATTTAAACAAACTATAAATCAAAGGGAACGTTGCATTCCGTATATTGCAACGTTCCCTTTCTGCTTTTGCTGATTTCGTAATTCCTTTTTCTTACCTTCTATAATCCTTACGTTCCGGCCCTTGCACTCCGGATTATTTCTTTTTATGCACGTTTCTAATTGTCTTTTTCTTGACCTGTTTTCCTTTATCAGCCATTTTATCGCGATTCTTTCCTGCGCTGTCCCGTCCATAGTCCGGTGCTCTATTTCCGTTCCTTCCCGCACCGCTCCTGCCTTTACCCGGTGCTCCGTTTCCGCTGTAGTGTCCGTCCTTATGTCCACCACCACTACGGGGACGAATCAGGCATTTTTTATCAAACCCGATCAAATCGGTCCTGCCTGCTTTGGTCAGAGCCTCCACCACCAAATCATAATTCTTGGGATTACGATATTGGATAAGTGCTCTCTGCATCGCCTTTTCGTGCGGATTAGTGGCCACATAAACCGGTTTCATATTCCGGGGATCCACTCCCGTATAATACATACAGGTGGATATAGTGGAAGGCGTTGGATAAAAATCCTGCACCTGCTCCGGCATGTATCCCAGGTCACGGAGATACTCCGCCAGTTCTACTGCCTCCTTCAGGGTAGAACCCGGATGGGAGGACATAAGATATGGCACCAGAAACTGCTTTTTACCCAGCTTCTCATTCATGGCCTTATATGCTTTTACAAAACTGTTATATACTGCCACCTCCGGCTTACCCAGCTTTTGCAGTACTGTATCCGAAATATGCTCCGGGGCCACCTTTAGCTGCCCGCTTACATGGTGCTCGCAAAGCTCCCGCAAAAAAGTTTTATCACTGTCATACATGAGATAATCAAAACGGATGCCTGAGCGGATAAACACCTTTTTCACATTAGGCAGTTCCCGCAGTTTACGGAGCAGTTTCAAATAGTCCGTATGGTCCACCTTCAGGTTCTGACAGGGCTTAGGAAACAGACACTGTTTATTGGGACAAGCACCCTTAGTCAGCTGCTTTTCACAGGCAGGGGCCCGGAAGTTAGCTGTAGGTCCGCCCACATCATGAATATACCCCTTAAAGTCAGGCTCCCAAATCATCTTACCTGCCTCTGCCAGTATAGACTCATGGCTTCTGGTCTGGATGATTCTGCCCTGATGGAAGGTTAATGCACAAAAGCTGCAACCTCCAAAGCATCCCCTATTACTGATAAGCGAAAATTTCACCTCTTCAATAGCAGGAATCCCCCCTGCTTCTTCATAGGAAGGATGATAGGTCCGCATATAAGGAAGTGCATAGACTGCATCCATCTCCTTTTGAGACAGAGGCTTTGCAGGCGGATTTTGCACTACAAACATCTTGCCGTCATAGGTCTCATAAAGACGTTTTCCGGAAAAGGGGTCCTTGTTGCAATACTGAGTATAAAAACTCTTTGCAAATTCCAGCTTATCCTGCTTTATCGCCTCATAGGAAGGCAGTTCAATTGCATCATAAATGATACTTCTGTCCCTGGTTTTGTATACCGTGCCGTCAATATAGGTAATATCTCTCACATCCATACCGCTGGCCAACGCATCTGCGATTTCCACTATACTGCGTTCTCCCATACCGTAGGAAATCAAATCCGCACCGGAATCAAGCAGTATGGAGCGCTTCAGTTTATCGGACCAATAATCGTAATGAGCCAGTCGCCGCAGGGAGGCCTCGATGCCTCCGATAATAATAGGCTTATGTTTGTAGCTTTGACGAATCAGATTACAATATACCACCGTAGCATAATCCGGCCTCTTTCCCATCACTCCACCCGGTGAATATGCGTCAGTAGTTCGGCGCTTTTTGGACACGGAATAATGATTAACCATGGAGTCCATATTACCTGCCGACACCAAAAATCCCAGTCTGGGCTCTCCCAGCCCACTCACAGACTCCCTGTCATGCCAATCCGGCTGAGCTATGATACCCACAGTATAACCATGGGACTGCAATACCCTTGCTATTATGGCATGGCCAAAGGAAGGATGATCCACATATGCATCACCGCTGATGTAAACAAAATCCAGCTGTGATATGCCTTCCCGCTCCATATCTTCTTTTGAAATCGGCAAAAAACCACTCATCTTTTATCTGTGCCTTTCTATTTCTGCTTCTGTATTTGCACGTTCTTGTTTCCGCTCTTGTAAAAAAGCACTATACTCCACAGAAAAAATCCAATACAAATCCACTGGCTTCCTGAAATGCTTTTCCCAACATGTTCCTCACGTAGGAACTCCTGAGCAAATTTGGCTATAGCACACAACAGCATCACCACAGCTCCTGTATACTTCCGTCCATTGGACCTGTAGACGCCCACTCCTATCAAAAACACTATAATGAAAACAATACTCTCCAAAAGCTGCACCGGGAAATAAGGGCCGCCCTGCATATATTCACTGTCATAAGTTACCGCCAACGGACCTGAATACTCTATACCATGGCAGCATCCCACCAGATAACATCCGACTTTGGCAATTCCGTACATCAGCGGCATTGCCAAAATATAACTTTCCCACATCAATGCCTTACCTTCATCGTAAATGCATCCAAAGATAATAACTCCTGCCAGGAGACCTATAACGCCACCTAAACTGGCAATTCCCGCATCCCACAATCTGACCTTAAACCCGCTTGCAACTACGGAATACATTCTGGAACCATACAGTATCAGGATCACATTAAGGAACATAGAATAGCCGATGTACCTCCACGGTACATTACCTCTGCGGAGCAATACCGTTACGGTCACACCGCCGACCAACAAAGCTCCCGCAAATGTACAGGTATACGGAGATAATCGAAAACCTTCTGTCATTCTAAATCATCCGCCCCCTGCTTCATTTATAAAAATTCCAAAAAATAAAATCGCATCTGCCGCTTAGGAAATCATCCATGCAGGACATACAACCATTTATCACAACAGCGCACATTACTATTGCAGCAATCAGAATAATCAAAAATATTACACCCACAATAATATGCAGCCACATCAATACCTTACCAAATACATTGGAAGGATATTTGACCCTTACACCAATCATAATCACCAGCCCTGCAATATACATGAGCTGAAATATAAAACTGATGGTAGCAACCACCTTATTCCCACCAGCCGGCAACAACACCTCCAACAATAATCCAAGGATGGGTAATATCAGACACACCAAACCAACCACACATAATTTATTTACCCGGGAATCATCTCCATGTTGTTCCATTTCGTACCTCCCATAATCCTTTGTCATACAGTTAGTATTTTATCATACTCTCCCAAACTTGTCAACCTTGTTTCGGGCGGTCTGCTACCCTCCGCAGTATATAAATAAACTCCTCTGGTGCCTAATAACCGGAGGCGTTATCTATTGCTTTTGAAAACCCTATAATAAAAGCCCCACGAATGCAAGCATTCCGGGGCTTAGTATATATTTTGAATTAGTATTAATCAGGTCATAATGCTGAAACTCTATGGACTTCTGAAAATTGGAAATTTCCACTCCAACAAAGTGAGGCTTCCAAGTGCCTCAACTTTAAATATAATATGTACTAAAGCATGAAAAGTAATGTAATAATTGGTAATGCCTTTCTATAATCTTTGTTAACCAACAAATAGGCAGCACCAAAAAGAAATCCTCCAACAGCAGAGAGAAGTCCAACCGCTATGCTACCCTTTGTGAAAATATGTGCCAATCCCCATGTTAAACCAAGGACAATTCCACCATACGGTATTTTTTCATTATGAAACCATCTCTCACAAGCCTTTTGCCCAAACACAATAATAAGCGAAATCAAAAAGCCTTCTGCCAGATAGTAGATGTATTGGAATACAAACAATAGTGGTCCTCTGGCATTCCATTCTGAAACCAATTTAAATCCGCCCCAATCCAAATACTTATCAATAATATTGACAACAAAGCATATAACGATTGCAAGGTATTGCCAAGGAAGCATTTTACTACCACGTTCCCATATATCAAAGCCTGTTGTCCGTTTTCCAATATGTATTACTAAAATGCCTAATATAACCCAGCCGGCAATTGTAATCAGCCAATGGACAATATTCTGTGTAGTTGTAAAATTATTCATGTCCATTCCGCAAACACCTTCTACCGCTACCACCAATAATTCAAAGGCTACACTTGCAAACGCATATAATGCGCACCATAAATAATCAAAACCTGTCACCTTTTTGCTTTCCATATTGCCTCCATTAACTTCAAATCTTACGTTCTTCCCATTTTACCACTTCTCTATTTCAATTTCCATGATACTATTTGCCTAAATATAATAAACAGAGCCATGCCATGCCTCTGCCTTACTCACCCCGGTTGTCCTACTGTCTCTTGTTTATAACGTTGAATCTTCCTAAGCACACTTTCCCTTGCCGTTTTCTCAACTTCCGTTTTCTTGTGTTACAAATTGTAGGAATTCTTTCATTCTTTTGTTACCTACCTGTGTCTTAGGTCGAACTATCCAGGGCTTTCCAGGACTATGGAAGACAAAGGTGAAATCTGAAATTTTGCGCGTAGCAATGAGCCATGCGCAGATGAGCCGAAGGTGACTGCCTGGTGCTCGCACGCAGGCAGGCGCATTCGTGCGAAGATGCATACGGCGAACGCCGCGACAACGAACAAGCGCAAGCTTGTGAGTGTCGGCATGGCGATACACCTACTAACTGAAAGTTTCAAGCATCTTAACATAGTAACTTTTTTCTATTTCTTTCTTATCGGAATCCAAAGTTCGCACATCAGACCTTCTCTTCCTTTTTCGAAGTAAATCTCATAGTCTGTTTCCGAC
>JAFXEW010000005.1 GCA_017513625.1 Lachnospiraceae bacterium
CATAAAAACAGGGACTAATCATAAATTCCAAAGCCGCACATTTAGTAATTCCGCATTTACTTACCACAATGTTCCGTGTACATCCCCTGCGGACAAAGCCGTGGCAGGTGTTCTTGCCTGAAAAGACACAAATCCTCTTGGAAAGGCTGCCTTCCGAGAAACGCTCACATTTGTCACAACATCCTTCCCGGGGCCTAAGACAGGGCGGCCGGGTGCAGACCGGGTGACAGTGGGGTTAACTGCTGATACTAAATGTTTCTGTCGTCTTTTTTCTTTAATAGCTGGGATGTATCCAAGGTTTGCTGCAATTGTTTAGGCTTCTTCTTTTTGGAAGGAGCTTTTTCTTTTGCCTTAGGTACTTTTGCGCTTTCCGCTGCATTTTTTTCTTCTGCTGCGGGATTTATCTCCTCCACGGGAGGCAGTTTCTCATCCACCATAGGATTGCTTGCCCGCTTCCGCTTGGGCAGATTGGGCACATAGCAGAAACGGCGCATTGCCACATCTGCAAGGAACAGGAACACTGCAAGTCCCAGGAGCAGATTAGTCAGGGATTTTTTCTTTTTGGCAGAAGCATTGATTCTGTTCCAGATATTATCCTCCGGTCCGATAATCTTACCGTATTTTTCTGCAAAGCTCACATAAGAATCCCTGCTCACATCATATTTATACTCATCGGAGAATTGGACGGATGCCGCTGTGTTCATATAGCCGGTGATTTCCCCCTCTTCCGTACGGCGTATATTGAAATAATACATACCGGTCAGGGGCGTTCCAATCTCTGCCTCGTATTTACCCGGAGCTACGGCACGGAATTTTACCTCCGTGCTCTCTTCTTCCGGAGAAATCACAGTGGCCCAAATCTCTGTATCCGCAGAATAATCCAGGGCCTCGTAATATACCCGGGTGGTTTCTCCGGCAGTTACCACATCCACTCGGTCCTGTCCCATGTCCGCATTACCGGCAGAATAGTCCACAATACGTTTCCACAGTCCCACATAATCATTCTGACCTGCAAAACTGCCGGTCCACTCACCTGTTACATCACTGTTCCAGGCAACTGTTCTGCCCAGTCCGTACTGCCAGAGTGTAAGGATGGGGTCTTCCTTTTCCGCAGATACGATCAGGGAACGGGATGCTGTCTTGGGTGTGGCTGCCACATAACCGTGTATCAAGGGCCAGCCATCACGGAACAGACCGTTGGTCACTTCATGGCTTCCTCTGATCTGCAACGCAAAATCACCGTTCTGAATGTAACTGTCTCCGCCCAGAAATACTTCCTGGGCAAATATTTTGGGAATGTCACTGGAAAGATCCGAATAATAGTACCTGCCTCCGCACTGCTTCGCCAAACGCTCTAAAAGTTGAGTATCGGAGCCCTGGCCCACTGCCACGGTAGACAAAGTGACTCCGCTGTCCGCATATGCTTTTATCACATCGGAATAGTTTGTGGTTTCTCCCATACCGTCAGTAAGAAGCACCACATGCTTCACCGACGCATCGCTTTGCATAATGGCGCGGTATGCCTCTGCCACTGCAGGCTTAATGGTGGTTCCGCCGCCTTCGCTGATTTGTTTGATTTTATTTTTGATACCGGTTTTATCCGATGCAGGGGTGATTTCCACCTGCCACTTATATTTATCGTCAAAGGTAAGTACACCTACATAATCAGAATCCCGGAGATTATCCACAGCCACCGTAGCTGCCCTGATGGCAATATCCAGATTCGTTGCTCCCGTACCGCTTGCTTCACTGAGCATACTGCCGGAATGGTCGATGACCATTACCATGGCCATGGAGGGCGCCTCATTTACACTACGCAGCTGCATATCCACGGGAAGCACGGTTTCCAGCACCGTATCCCTATAACCGCCCAATGCAAAACTGTCTTCACCGCCGCAGCATACAAAGCCGCAGCCGTAGTCCTTTACATAAGATTCCAGATTCTCCAAAAATCCCACAGGCAAGTCATCGATATAAGTATCCACCAGAATGATGGTTTTGTAATCCAACATATCCTGTATGGTCTTAGGTGCATTGTAGGATGCCACCACACTGTAGTCACACCCCGCCGCAGTGAGAACCGGTGTAAAAGCGGATGTGGAAGCATTTTTACCTGCAATCACCAGTGTCCTGGGAGCTGCCTCCACTACGGAATAAGCACTGTAGGCATCGTTTTCTTCACAGCTGTCCTCCGGTGCCTGCACCCTGACTCGGATGCTTTCCATGGCATTCTTACCGACCTCCTCGCCTACCTGCTGGGCAATTACAAAACGGTTACTGCCCTTGTTCAGGTGTACATTTACTGCCGAGGTCTGCTTGCTGCCGTTATAAATGGTCAGCACCGCATCCGTATCGTAATTACTCTCCACTTCCACCTGCACGGAATATTTGTCCCCGGGATGGAGATAGGAGGGCAAAGTCACATTATCAATATAAGCATCCTTTGTCTGCTCCGTCTCATAAAGCAGTGTGAGAAACTCTGTTTCCCCTGCCGTAATAACTTTCGCCAGACGGTGTATGTCTCCCCTGGTTTCCTTACCGTCGGTAAGTACCACCAGTCTGCCCTTGGCATCTCCCGGTATCAGGGTAAGGGCCTTGGACACTGCATCCTCCAGATTGGTAGCTGCCGTTTCCGGCGCCGTCATCAGTCCGCCATAATTCTGATTATCTGTAAGGAACTGTTCAACCAGCGCATTTTTACCGAAGGTTACGATTCCATAGGAATTGCCGCCCGGCATCTCCCCTACCATATCTCCGATATATGCCCCTGCTTCCTCCAGATGAGCCTCATTACTGTCGGACAAATCCACCACAAAAATCGTTGCGGTATCGCTGTTGCCCAGACTGATACGGATATCCAGAAGTGCCAGCAGCACACATATGAATACCGCAGCCCGTACAGCAGTATAAAAAATACCCTTATACCGCATCTGGCGCACATAAATCACCCACTCAGCCAGCAGAAGCAATAATGCTAACACCAAAAATACATTGCGCAGCGTCTGCTTCACCTTTTGCTTTTGTACCTCATTGGTACCGATTACGGACTCGCCGGTCTTTTGCCCGTCCGATTCCGTATCTGTGCGGAAGCGCACCGTATAAAACTCTTCATAGTCTTTATTACCGATACGGTACAGACCCGCCTTCACGGCTGTCCGCTGCAGATCCGTCTCTTCCGGCTCCGCCCAGGGCTGCAGGGCAATTTCCTCCCCTGCATAAAAAGTATGAGCCACCAGCCAGGAGGTATCTGACAGATAAATCATGGCATTGGCCAGGAAAATGGGGAACTCCGCCCGCAGAGGGAAATCCGACTCCCGGATATCAAACCCTACCACGACTTCCTTTCTTCCCTGCACTTCTCCGTAATAACCCACACATTTACCGTTATAGGTAATAAAACTTTTGGCACCCTCGGGTACCTCCAGCACATAGGCCTTGTTCACACCCACCTGAAATCCCGACAAGCCGGCAGTAAGGTCGCAGTCCGTCATATCCAGTACTACATTTTCCAGAGTTTCTGCCACAGTGGCATTCGTATCGCCAAAGACCAGACGGTTGCTCTTTTCATCCGCAGCCGTCTGTCCCGAATCATAAATCACCACATTATATGATTCATTTCCTGACACGTCATCCGAAGCAGCCTTGGTTACATTCTCACCTGTGACTGCCTTATATGCTTTTTCTATAAAGGTATTGCCGTTTCCCACCAGCAGGCCGCCGATTTGGTTACTGCGGGACTTAACCGTCAGGGACAGATTGTCCTGTTCCAGACTGTCACTCGCACCGGATGCAAAGGATATACCGCTTATCTTGGCACTTAAGGTTTCTCCCTTCCAATCCACCTGTTCAAAGAGACAGACCGCCGACTGAGCGGCCCCTATCTTCATGGAACGCAGTCCCAGCATTCCGCCGTCTGCGTCATGTATGCTCACATCAAAGCCAGCCTCTGCGGCGCTATAATTCACAATACTGACCACCACATCATAGAGGCCGTCTTCTCTTTGGGAAAAAACCACATATTCATTGGCCAGATTGGAAGCACTCTCACCCACCACATAGATGGACTTTTCGCCGGAGCTTTGCAATTCGTCAAAGTCGCCTATGCCTGCTCCGTCCGTAAATATCAGTAGGTCCACCTTATTCTCTCCGGTCAGCGCATCCAGCACGCCCCCTACTTCCCCGGGGCTACTGCCTGCATCACTGCATTCCAGACTCTGTAATATCTGAATCACACGGCTCTTGTCCGTACTGTCCACAGCCAGAAGGGAAGTCCCCGTTGCATCCGTAGTCACCACTGAAAAACCGGTGTTACTGGAAGCACGCACATAATCGCAGGCCTGCTCCACCGCCTCTTCTAAGCGGGTTTTGCCGTCCGATCCTTTATGCTGCATACTGCCGCTGGTATCCATGAGCAGAAGCTTGCGTCCGCCGCCCATGCCCTCCGTTCTGATAAAAGGAGACATCAGAGCAATGATTAACAGCAGTATAACCAATATCTGAATATACATAAGGATATTGTGCACAAATTTTTCAAAGAAAGTCTTGGACTGTTGGTTCTTCAGTAGCTTTTGCCACAAAAGGTTGGAGGAAATACGATAGTCACTACCCTTGGGCTTTAGCAAATATAAAATTATGATAACAGGCACCGCTACCAAAAAGGCAAGGGGCCACATACTCTCAAATATCATATAACATCCTTAAATCATTACAAACAAATTGATAAAAATCTTTTTCCGTATTACAAAGAGCATAAAAAGCATTTGCTTTCATGCACTCTTTATGAAGAAGTGTCCTGAAAGCCTGCAGCGCCTGCTCGTAAGCGCGGATACCGGAATCATCCAGTGTGATCCGCAGGGTACTTTCATCCTCCATATCTATCAGGTTCCGTGTGCCGGTGAGATTCACATTCAGTTCCTCACCGGAAAGCACCTGCAACAGCACCGGTTTTTGCTTGCGGTAATTTAAAAACCGCAGCATCTTACGGAGTCCTTCCCCTTCAGGGTTTATAAAGGATTCCTGCAGGAAATCACTGATAATAATGGTCACTCCCGGCCCTCTGGGAGGGAGCTTACGTACTGCATCCTCCACATCAGCCACTCCTTCAAACACACATTTATCCAGCCAGTCCGCCATCAGGGGAAAGGCCTTTTTACCGCCGCTTGCCATAAAGGGGGACTGCATTTTTTTCATATCATAGAGATACACCCTGTCCATATTGTTCAGTCCCAGATAGGCCATTGCCGCCGCCAGCATGCAGGCGGTTTCACTTTTTTTGGCAGCGCCGTAATCCATGGAGGCACTGGTGTCCAAGAGAATGGATACCACTGCTTCCTTTTCTTCCATATACTCTTTTATGTACAGTCTATCCAATCGTCCGTATGCATTCCAGTCAATACGGCGTAAATCATCTCCCGGCATATATTCCCGGAAATCGGAAAACTCCGTGGAAGAACCCTTTTGAAGAGACTTACGGTTTCCGGACATATTCATGGACGATTTACGTCCCATGTTCAGCCGGAAACGGGACAATTTCTCAAAAAAAGCAACATCCGGTTTCATACTTCCTCCCATTCCGCACTGCATGTGCGGAGTCTGCTATCTCCCGGTTAAACGGAAGGCTTTTTCTTCTCCAAAATTCCCGCAATGATACGGTCCTCGGAAATACCCTCGCTGATAGCATCAAAGCTGGGAATAATACGATGACGCAATACGGGATATGCCATTTCCTCCACATCTTTAAAGGAAACATTCAGACGTCCCTCCAGGAAAGCCTTTGCCTTAGCTCCGCGAATCAGCGCCTGGGCTGCTCTGGGACTGGCACCTTCCTTGATATAGGGATTGGGTGCATGGGTCTCCATTACCAAATCCAGCAGATAGTCCATTACCGCATCCGCAATGGGGATGACATTTACCATCTCCCTTGCCGCAAGCAGTCCCTGACCGTCCAGCTTCTTTTCAATAACAGGCGCCTGGGCACCCTCCGTTAAAGTCACGATGCCCTTCAGCTCCTCCTTGGAAGGGAATTCCACCAAAATCTTAAACATAAATCTGTCCAGCTGAGCCTCGGGCAAAGGATAGGTACCTTCATTTTCGATGGGGTTCTGTGTAGCCAGTACCAGGAAAGGCTCTTCCAGCTTGTGGCTGTCATTACCCACGGTTACAGTATGCTCCTGCATGGCCTCCAAAAGGGCAGACTGGGTCTTAGGCGTTGCACGGTTGATTTCGTCTGCCAGTATCAGATTGGCAAAAATAGGGCCCTTTTCAAAGGAAAAAGAACTGCCCTGCTCATTTTTTACAATAATATTGGTACCGGTTACATCACTGGGCATCAGATCCGGCGTAAACTGGATTCTTTTAAAGGACAGATCAAATACCTTGCTGATAGTGCTGACCAGTCTGGTCTTGCCCAGTCCGGGCATACCTTCTAAGAGCACATTACCTCCTGTCAACATAGCCAGCATCACCTGGCGGATGATTTCCTTCTGTCCGATAATACCCTTTTGTATCTCCTGTTCACAAGCCGCAAGCTGCTGTGCCATGGATATGGAAGCTTCCGGTGTGTTTATTTCTGTTATACTCATCTTTTCCTCCCTTTCAGATGGAATTAACAGGCCTATGCCCTAATTAAATCCCGCAAAATATTCTTTTATCACTTCTTCCATGCCGCTGGGATACCGCCCTGCTGCAATGCCTTCGTATGCATTGCGTTCATAACTGCCGATTACCGCTTCATGGGATATATGCTTTCCTTCCCAACTCAGACCATTCTGCACCCTGAAAAATTCTGAATCATCATGGTCCGTAGCATTCCCCGTGAGATTGCCGCTATCTGCAATGGCATTGGGTACGCTGACATAATCATGCTCCGTGTCACTGCTGCCCGTTCCTCTGCCTGCACCACTGCCGGTTCCCTGGCCATTCTGACCGCCCTGGCCATTCTGGCCGTTCTGACCGTTCTGACCGTTTTGACCATTCTGACCATTCTGACCGTTCTGTCCGTTCTGACCGTTCTGGCCGTTCTGGCCGTTCTGACCGTTCTGACCGTTCTGGCCGTTCTGGCCGTTCTGACCGTTCTGACTATTCTGACCGTTCTGGCCGTTCTGGCCGTTCTGACCATTCTGGCCGTTCTGGCCGTTCTGACTATTCTGTCCCTGATTTGACGCCAGATACTGGGCTCCACTCATTTGCTGCATGTTTTGCGCCAGATTTTCCATGGCTGCAGCACTTTGAGCCGCCATAGGTGTGCCTGCAGGCATATCCTGCGCCATTTGGAACAATTGCTCCGCCATATTTTCGTATTTATATGCCAACTTTTCATTGGCATCCGCCAAAGTTCCCTGACTATCCGCCTGCTGATATTCTTCCATGGAAGCTGCCAGACTCTCCATCATTTCCTGCAGGGCAGCAAGCTGCTCCGGTGTCAGGGTCTCCTGTGTCAGCTCTTCCAGACCTTCCACCACTTCCTGTATTTCTTCCTGCTTCTCCTCAGCCTGCTCCTTCAACCGGTGTAACTCTGCCGCCCGGTCCTTCATTTCGGAAGGCAGCACCGCCAGTACCAGCATGGCCGCAAGCAGTGTCGCCGTCAAGGCCAGACTGCGGCCACGGGGCAGAAGTGGTATCACAATTCTGCCTTTATGCTTTTCCAGCTCCTTCATGGCATCCTCTCTCTGCATCTGCAGTAGGGGTTCTTTTTTATCCAGATTTTCATATGCAGTAATGATCCGCTCCTGAAATCCGAAGCTGTCCATCACCAAGGCTGCCTGCTGCATATTCCGTCTTTTCACCCATGCACAAAAAAGCGCTGCCGCCACTGCCAACCCTAATGCTGCCAGTGCAAAATGCAGTGCATGGTAGAAGGGCATCACAAAGGATACTGCCAAAAATAAAATGCCTGCACCGGCCCCCACAGCCAGTGCAGACACCAGAAACTTCAGAAATCCAGCCATATTCAACCTGCGCCTGCAGGCTTTTATTACATCCGTAAATTCTTTTTGTCTCATTCGGTTCCCTTCTTTTTCTTACGACGCTTTCTGCCTGCGTAGGAATGCATGGGATTAATCATCCAAGCTGCCACAAGCAAAAATACTACCGTCATCAAAATAATACATGCGCCGGATATAAACATCCAAAGCGTACCGTTACTTAAGAGGCCCGTGAAAAATCCCACATCACTTGAACTAATATTATTTCCGTCAAACAGGGACTGGCCCGTCATAATCTGCATGAAAAACTCCTCAAAAAATACACCGGGATTAAACAGATAAAACAGAAAACTCTCACCTGCATCCATACCGTATATCATTCTTATCAGACTAGGTAAAAAGGTAAGTCCGTAAATCACGAAATAGACCACAAAGGACCTGATTACCGCTGTAATGGACCTGCGGCTCATGGCGGAACACATTACACCGATGCTGCCGGAAAATATGGCAAACAGCGTCAGTGCCACCAGATAATAAAACAGATTGGCCCAGCTCATACCGCCTACCACAAAGGAAATAGCCAGAATAGGCATTCCTGCCACTACATAAAACAATATACGCAAAACGCCGGACAGCACCTTGCCCCACACTATACGTAAGGGGGACAGACAGGTAGTCAGCATGATATCAAAGGTCTGTCTTTCCTTTTCACCTGATATGGAAGAGGAAGTGATAATGGGTACAATCAACGCTACAATACCGATCTGTACGATAGCCAGTACCGGAAACAGATACACCAGGTAACTGTAAATATTATCACGGCTGTATACCGAACCTACCTCGCTCTGGATAATGGCCATTGCCAGCAAAAAAGTCAGCACCAGCACCAAATCATATAAGAATACACCCCAGCTTAATTTCATACTGCGGGCCGCAACCTGCAAATCTTTTCTAACAATGGGATTTAAACGTATTTTCATCAGTTCTTCCCTCCCGTCAATTGCATAAACAGGGACTCCAGATTACCTTCCTCCTGATAAAATCCGGTGAGAAGTACTTTATTCTGAATCATCCGGCCGATTAACTCACATACTGCTTCTTCCGTGCCGCTATGGGTAATTATCAGCTCGTTCTCCCTTACGGAATCCACCACCACACCGGCTTCTTCCTTCATCATCCGCACCACAGGCTCCATCTCCGAGGCCACACGTACGTGAATCTTTTTACCTCCTGCTGCCTGCTGCATGATGTTTTCGATACGTCCTGCAGTAATCAGCTTTCCTTTATTCATGATACCGATACTGTCACACATTTCAGACAGCTCGGACAGGATATGGGAGCTGATTACAATAGTTTTTCCCATGGAGTGAAGATTCTTTAAAAGCTCCTTCATCTCCACCCTGGCTCTGGGGTCCAGACCGGAATTGGGCTCATCCAGAATCAGCAGCTTGGGATTGTGTAATAATGCTCTTGCCACACACAGTCTCTGCTTCATACCTCGGGAAAGAGTATCCACGTAAAATTCCTTCTTGTCCGTGAGATTCACCAGCTCCAGCAAATCGTCGGTAAGCTTAGCAATATCTGAGGACAACATGCCGTACATGGAACCGTACATATCCATATATTCTTTTACTTTCAGATTGTCATATACACCAAAAAAGTCCGGCACATATCCAATCATTCTCTTCATTTCTTTACTGCCCACTGCAGCCTTGGTATCGCCTATCTGCACTGTACCGCCGCTGGCCTTCAGCAGACCGCATACGATTCGTATGGTAGTGGTCTTGCCGGCACCGTTGGGGCCCACAAATCCAAATAAATCACCCTCGGGAACGTGCAATGACAGATTATCAACTGCGGTAAACTTTCCGTAGTTTTTCGTAAGATTATTTATATACAGCATACCGCACCTCCCTTACTTCACCACATAGTAGCATCTGTAGGCTAATTCCGTACAGTCGTCATCTATGCTCTTATCAGTCATACCGGCTGTGTCCGCCACACCGATTACCGCCACACGGCTGATATCGGTAGCAGGGTAAGCCGCACACAAACCTGCGCCCAGCGCTGCCAGGTAGGAGGAATCCTCATATTTCTTTTTGGTATACTTATCATACAACACTTCGTTAACATACTCGCTGCGCATATTATAGCTGCTTTGATTAATCATTCCAAGGGGAAACAGCTCCTGCAGGTCCACAGTCTCTCCTGCTGGCAGACTCTTATACACATAGAGATTGTTTTCCACCACTACCGCAAAATAAGGGAAGTCCTCTCCCGTGGCATTGGTTACACGTCCTCCCGGCCAGCCACCGTTCATGGTTATATTATTCAAAACAATATTCTTGTCCCCGTAAGCACTGCTGCCTGCCCTACCCGCCTGGAAATAGCAGTCCTCAAAAGAACCTGTGGGCTTGATACCCACATGGAATCCGTTTCCTTCTTTTGTGATACGGTAATAATAATCATCCTCATCACCGTATATATAGCCGGAATTAAAAAGGGCTCCTGCATATTCGTAAGAATCATCCAGCTTTAAATCCCACTCTTTATATCCTGCATTATATCCGTACATGTAGGTCAAATTGCTGCCGTTATCCGAAAGATTCACTGCATCCACGGTGTACATTCTGGCATTCTTTACCTCAAAGCCCTGTCCTGCCAGATATACCAGTATGATGCCCAATACTGCAGCCACAGGTACTGCCACCCAGTACAGGTCTCTCTTTTTCAAAAGGCGCAGTACGATATATAAAACCGGACCTGCCACAATTACATAGAGTACAATCAGAATCTTCAATACTGTCATATTTAAAGGCGTATTGCCGTTACCGATTATGTGAAGCATTCTCTGTATGGAGTTATAATTTTCATATGTACTGTTTCCGCCCTTATTGTAATAACGCTTTCCCGAATACTGACTGATATTGTCCAGCATATTATTTACATAGGTTTCCCGCGTATAAGTTGAAGCCGCAAAAAACGCCGACCTGGTACCAAGCTCTACTAATGAGTAGGGAAGCACCGCCACAGCACCGTCACCATAATGATTTATCATTGCCTTGGAAAAATATTCCTCAAAATAATTACCGGAGAAATCCCTGAGTGCCACCATATGAAGGTCGCTATAATTAGTGTCGGTGGCATAGGGATCCTGTTGTACCCATGTTCCGTTGGTATACTTTACAGGCACATGGGAGTTCTCAAATCCCTTTAAAGTGTCCTCACCGCTTAAACCTGTACCGATGATCAGCACACCGCCGTTATAATTCCATTTTTCAATGGCATCCAGATCATTCTGAGTCAGAAGCTCTGTATGATAATCATCGATTACCAGAAATTCCAATGTATCCAATGTATCCTGCAGATTTTCCGCTGTAATCTCTGCCAATCTGATCATACGGGGATGGTCATAATAGTACAGTGTCTCACCGCCCATATCCAGATAAGTCAGAGAAGAATAGCTGTCACTAAGAATACCCAGCCCCAATGAATCCCCTTCTTCTAAAAGAAGGTTTGTATACTCACGGGATCTTACTTCCTTTCCCTTCTTGTCCAAAAGCTTAACCTCTACATTACCATAGCTGTCAGCCGAACTTCCTACGGGAATCTTTACGGTCATTTGCTTTTTAGTGCCCGCAGGCAGGGAAATCAATGTATCATAGACTGTGGATGTTTGATATCTGCCGCCCACGCTCACACGCACGGTTCCTTCCCAGTCTGCGCTACGGTTTTCCACAGTTACCAGGATATCATCGGTCCTGTCATTTGAAGACAGCTTTTCCGCATCCAACTTAAAATCCCCTTCTGCACTTGCCTCCATACTCATGCCGGCCACACAGAGAAAACCTGTTAATATAGCTAAAATCAAGGTGTTTATCAGTTTCGAACCCCTTTTTTTCTGTTCCCTCATTTCCACCAAGTCCTTCCTTTTTATTTCACAATTTACTATAGCACAGTGCTACATCCCCCGCAATAAATCTAAAGAATAATTAAAGTTTTTTTCTTTTTTCTTAATGAAATAAAATCCGGGATATTTGTTTCTGTAGGTACGCAGAAATCGGACTTGCATAGCCCATAAAAACAAAAGGTGCAATATTTACAAAAACTTTAAATACTGCACCCTTACCTTTATTCTTTAAATTTTTATATTATGTACCATCTTATCTCCTGTACTCTGTTCTGTAGCCGGGATTCACCTCGGGACGGAGCGCATTGGGATAATGAATGTCTGAATGTACATCCACCATGGTCTGCTGCAAAAGAGCCATTACTCTCTGAGGCTCCTCTATATCCAGGATTCCGGTCTGTCTCACACGGTTTTTTCCCTTGCTTGTACGGTAATGCTCTTCATGTACAATAATATCACCCACACCTGTCATACGGTCAATTACTCCCACATGAAGGGATGGATTGGAAAGCTCGGTATAATAGAAACTCTGATAGTCAAAACCTACCAACCCGTTTCTTATAATGACACGCTTGTCAGTAATTGCATATTCCGTATTTTTCCAACGTGAGCCTGCTGTTAATACCTCAAATAACCATATCCATACCGGCGTCAGATGAAGTGCAAAAAATACAATCAGAACAATAATACCGGCTCCGAGGCCTTCCATCATATCCTCCGTGCTAAACATGGCCACAATGAAAAAACTGTCAAACAACAGCCATATCAGCGCAAAGGGCATCATGTGCATGCATCTGTTCAACACAAAAGCACTCTTTTTGGGTGTGCCCTGCCACAGCATATTTTCATCCGGCATAAGCTGGTTCTCTATGCCGTCTCCCCGATAATTGTCATTTACATAGTACTTATTCATTCTTTTCCTCCTGTTCTTTTGATACTCCCCGGAAATGTCCGGCAGATCCCCGGTCACTGGGCTCTCCCTAAAACTTTCCCTCACATATTATACAATAAAAAAGGTGAAAAACCAACAAAATCTGTTGTTCTCACCCTTTTCTCCATTTTATAATGTCAAAACCGCCTCTGCAATACGTCTGCTGCCCAGACCGTCCACCAGCGCAGATACTTTTTCACTGTACTGCTTTCTCAAATCCTCTGCTTCCAGCAGTTCTTCCAGAGCCCTGCAGATACCGCCTATCATGGCATTTCCCTCCTGCAGATAATCTCCCCGGAAGTGCACAAAACCCTTTTTATAAAAGGTTTCCGCTATCTGCTCCTGATTGTCCACAAAGGAAAAGCAAATCATGGGTACACCCATACAGGACAGCTCATTCATGGTAGTACCGCCTGCGGTCACTGCTGCCATTGCTCCGTTCATAACATTCCACATATCCGGCACATTTTGAAGCACCCGGATATTAGGATAAGTTTCTTCCATGGCTTTTATTTCTTCATAATCCCCGTTGAATCTGCCGCAGACCACACGGAAAGGCCATTTCATCAACTCCGGCCGGGTCACCGCTTCCTTCAGAAGTTTCAGGGTAATGGAATACGGGTCGCTGCTGCCTGTTGTTATCAGCACGTAATCCTCTGTTCTTTTACCTCTGTACTGTGCGTATTCACGGCGCAGGGGTGCATATTTGCAACCTCCCAGCACCAAAGGCGCATGGTACTCCGTGTCCGCTCCGTATATATTACCGTTTATAATACAGTCCACAGGATAGTCAAAGGCATTTACATCATCCACATAAATCACCTTGGCCCGCGTCCTTAACTTGTTCAGATATTCATCCGTGACAAAATAGCTGTCCACCAGAAGCTTGCTTCCCCGGGGCAAAAGAGGCTCTAAGGTCTCCCATTCTACATCCATCATCCGATAATCAGTATGCAGCACCAGGACCTGAAATCCCTGCTCCTCCAATAAAGCCGCAGGTTCCTCATCCGCCGTAAGAAAAATCACCTCTTCACCCAGGTCCTGCACTTCTTTACCAATGGAAATGCACCGCATAATATGTCCCATTCCGATTTTACTGTTGCCGTCCGCTCTGATATACATTCCGTCCGCCTCCCGTCTTATCTGCCCAGGGCTCTTTTATATGCTGCAATATTATCTTGCCAGGAAAAGTCCTGCTTTTCCCGATAAGCCTGCAAATCGGCCATGGTATGATAGGTTCCTTCTCCTGTCTGGGGAACCGCCGTACAACTGCCGTTTTTGATATCTTCCCAGCTTGACTTAAACAGGTCTTCCATTGCCTCCGCCAACGCAGCATAGGAGCTTGCAAAGGTCTCCTTCTCCTCGTCAAATTCAAGTTCCCGCTGTACCAGCACCGCTCCTGTATCCAAACCTGCCTCCAGCTTGTGTATGGTTACACCCTTGGGCGTATTTTCCATGAAACTGAAGAAATTAGGAGATGAACCTCTGTTGTAAGGAAGATAAGAGGTATGCAGGTTAATAATCCTGCCCTCCATATAATCGATAACATCCTGTTTTACGATGTATCTGTAATTATAGCTGATTACATAGGAAGGCGCCAATTGCTTTACGGTGTCCAAATCCAATCTGCCTGTAAAGCGCAATACCCGGTGCTCACCTTCCAGCTCACACAGCCACTTATATAAACTCTCTGTATTATCATTATTGGTCAGGAACAGTATCCCACTCTTTTCCAGCATGTCAAAGCTAAGGGGTGTACCTCTTTTCAAAGCACGGTTACACTTACTTCCCAGGATATCCTTGAAATACTTAGGCTTAATTCCGTATCCGGGACGGATAATTCGGGTGTTTTCTTCCGTAAAAGTCTCCCCCTCTTCCATATCCTTTACCACAAATACGGAACGGCGGAATACCATACTGCTTTCTTCCTGCTTACATACGCCGTAGGTAGGCACTCCCATGGCAGCCTCCGCATTACGGATGTCCCGGACCATGGTCTTAAATTCCTCCGGTGTCATGGAAAAAGACGCATCCGGATTCTCTATTTCACGGCCCAGACAGAAGTGCTTTTCAATCACATTACCGCCCAGTGCAACCGCCAGTGTAGCACTGGCAGAGCCCATGGAATGGTCGGACAGTCCGATGGGCATGTCAAAACGCTTTTTCATATCCGGGATGGTGCTTAAGTGCATGTCTTCCGGCACCGCAGGGTATGCACTGGAGCATTTCAGAAGCACCAATTGCTCATTTCCTGCCTTTTTTACCGTCTCCACCGCTTCCCTGATTTCTTCCAGGGTGGCCATACCCGTGGACATGATGATGGGCTTTCCTTTGGATGCCACATATTCTATCAGGGGCAGGTCTATCATTTCAAAGGAAGCAATTTTATAAAATTCCACTCCCATCTCTTCCAGGAAATCTACAGCCGTTCTGTCAAAAGGCGTGGAAAGGAAATCGATTCCCACGCGGTCCGCTTCCTCCTTCAGCTCTGCCTGCCACTCCCAGGGAGTATATGCTTTGCCGTAAAGACTGTACAGATTCTCCCCTTCCCAAGTACCGTTCTGCACCTGAAAATACTCATTATGGCAATCAATGGTCAGGGTATCCGGTGTATAGGTCTGTATCTTGATACAGTCCGCACCGGCCTCCTTGGCCGCCCTGATAATCTCTTTTGCTCTGTCCAAGCTGCCCGCGTGATTGGCGGACATCTCTGCTATGATATAGGCAGGAAAACCGTCTCCCACCTGTCTGTTTCTGATTTGTACTGTTTTCATATCCGTTCTCCGCTTTGAGTCAG